>CANHKG010000108.1 GCA_947460455.1 Rhodospirillales bacterium
GCCACCCCGGTGTTTGCCCCGCTGTTCCGCGAAGTGGAAGCCTGGGCCCTGGCGCCGGACAAGCAGACGCTGGCCACCATCGAGAACGATCGCGGCTACGCCACGCTGCGCGTCGGCCCCATCGGCACCAACCGCCCGGCGGTCACCGGCCTGCCGGAGGGGATCGTGGCCGAGATGGCCTGGAAGCCCGATTCTTCGCAGCTGATCGTCACCGCGCAGGGCCCCACCAACCCGCCGACGCTGTTCGCCGTGGCCGAGGGCCGTGCTACGCGCCTCACCCTGCCGGATACGCTTTCGCCGGCCAGCCTCTCGCCCGAGGCGCTGGTGCCGATGCAGCTGGTGGAATGGGTCAGCTTCGACGGCACCCGCATCCCCTCCTTCTACGCCCTGCCGAAAACCCCCGCGCCCCCGGGCGGCTACCCCGCCGTGATGTGGATCCATGGCGGCCCCTCCAGCCAGACCCGCGCCAATTTCCGGCCGGACACGCAGATGCTGCTGGACCAGGGTTTTGCGGTGCTGCTGCCCAACATGCGCGGCAGCACCGGCTATGGCCGCGCCTATATGGAGGCGGACGAGCTGCATTTGCGCGAGCACTATATCGAGGACATGGCCACTGGCCGCGCCTGGCTCGCTGCCCGGCCCGAGATCAACGCCGGCCGCATCGGCGTGATGGGGCAGAGCTATGGCGGTTGGGCGGTGAACGCCGCCATCGCGCTGCAGCCTGATCTTTGGAAAGCCGCCGTCAACTACTACGGCATCTCCGATTTCGTGACCTTCTACAACAACACCAGCGCCTATCGCCGCGACCACCGCGCCCGCGAATACGGCTTCCCCGGCCAGCACGACGAGCTGTTCGACCGCATCTCCCCCATCCGCCACGTGGACCGCGTGAAGACCCCCACCCTGTTCCTGCACGGCGACCGCGACCCGCGCGTGCCGATGCAGGAATCCGATGCCATGGTGGCGGCGATGGAGGAGCGCCAGAAGAAGGTGAAATACGAGAAGTTCGAATACGCCGGCCACGGCTTCATCCGCCCGGACCACCGCCGCCGCGTTTATGCCGAGGTCGCCGCCTTCTTCCACGAGCACCTGGCGGAGAGCTGAGCATGCCGCACGCGCCGGAGGCCTGGGCCGGCATCGCGGAGGCCGGCGGCGCCGTGTTCTCGAAAGACGGGCACCGCATCTTCCACCTGCGCGGCGCCGGCGGGCTGATGGCGGCCTGGGTGATGGACGCCGATGGCGCAAATGCCGGCGCGATCAGCCACCATGCGGAGAAGGTCGGCCCGCTGCGCCGCGCGCCAACGGATGACCGGCTGATCTGGTCCACCGACACCGGCGGCGACGAGAACCACGCCCTCTGGCTGCTGTTGCCGGGCGAGGATGTCGCCCATCCGCTCACCCACGCGCCGGCCGCCATGCACATCTTCGGCGGCTGGTCGCCCGATGGCACGCGTATCGCCTACGCCGCCAACGACCGCGACCCCATGGTGTTCGATGCCGTGGTGATGCACCTCGAAAGCCGCGCCGTTTCGCGGCTCTACCAAGGCCCCTGCCAGATCACGGTGGCCGGCTGGTCTCCCGATGGCACCACGCTCATCGTCATCGAAGACCACGGCACCTCGGACCAGCGCCTCGTGCTCGTCGATATCGCCACCGGGAACGCCCGCGCGATCCCTCGCTCGCGCCCCACCCGTTACCAGGCGGTGCGCTTCACGACGGATGGCACGCTGATGGCGATCACCGACGCGCCGGACAGCGACATGCTGCGCCTCTGCCGGCTCGACCCCGTCACCGGCGCCGCCAACGCCGTCTTCGCCCCGCTGTTTCGCGACGTCGATGCCTGGGCGCTCTCGCCCGATGGCCAGCACCTCGCCACGCTGGAGAACGATGGCGGCGTCTCCACCCTGCGCCTCGGCGCCCCCGGCACGCACCGGCCCGCGGTTGCGGTGCAGCCAGACAGCGTGCTGACCGACCTCGCCTGGGCGCCGGACAGCGCAAGCCTGGTCCTCACCGCCCAATCCCCGATCGCCCCGCCTCGGCTCTATCGCGTGCAGCACGGCGAGGCGCGTGCCCTGCCCCAGCCCGATCCCTTCGCCGGCACCACGCTGCGCCCCACCGACCTCGTTTCCCCCGTCGCCACGCACTGGACGAGCTTCGACGGCACCCGCATCCCCACCTGGCTCTACCTTCCCCAAGGCAAGCGCCCCGCCACCGGCTGGCCCAGCCTGATGTGGATACACGGCGGCCCCGCCTGGCAACAGCGCGCCGATTGGCGGCCGGAAATGCAGATGCTGCTGGAGCAGGGCTACGCCCTGCTGGTGCCCAACATGCGCGGCTCCACCGGCTATGGCCGTGCCTACATGGAAGCCGACGAAGTGGAACTCCGCTTCGACTACCTGCAGGACATGGCAACGGGCCACGCCTTCATGGCCGCCCACCCGGCGCTCGACCCGGCCCGCATCGGCATCATCGGCGAAAGCTATGGCGGCTGGGCCACGCTCGCCGGCATCGCCATGCAACCTGATCTCTGGAAAGCCGCTGTCGACTACTTCGGACTTTCGGATCTGGTGGGCTTCTACCACACCACCTCGCCCTACCGCCGCGACCACCGCGCCCGCGAATACGGCTTCCCCGACACGGATGAAGCGGTGCTGCGCGAGCTCTCCCCCATCCAGCATGTCGGCCGCATCAAGGCGCCGCTGCTGGTGCTGCATGCCAACCGCGACCCGCGCGTGCCGATGGGCCAGAGCGACCTCCTCGTCGCCGCCATGCAGGAGCGGCAGATGAAGGTCACCTACGAAAAATACGAGAATGGCGGCCACGGCTTCGTCTTTCCGGAGCACCGCCGCCGCGCCTTCAGCGCCATCGCGGAGCACCTCCGCCAACACCTGTCAGGAGACGCCTGAGATGTACCTCATCCCCCGCACCCATCGCCCGCTCATCATGGGCCGCCGCGGTGCCGTCGGCGCCAACCATCCGCTCGCCACCCAGGCCGGGCTCGATATCCTGCGCGCCGGCGGCAACGCCATCGACGCCGCCGTGGCGATCTCGCTGGCCTATGGCGTGGTGGAGCCGATGATGTCCGGCCTCGGCGGGGACGGGTTCTACAACGTGTTCATCGCCAACGGTTCGAAGAAGCTGGTGTTCAACGGCACCGGCCCCGCCCCCGCCGCGGCCACCGCCGAGCGCTTCGCCAAGGGCATCGAGATCAAGGGCCCGCTCAGCATCTCCGTCCCCGGCAAGCTCGCCGGCATCGGCGCCATGCATGCCGCCCACGGCAAGCTGCCCTGGGCCAGGCTGGTGCAGCACGCCATCGAATACGCCCGCGACGGCTACGCGGTCACCCATCGCCACCGCGACATCACCCGCGACTGCAAGCCCCTGCTCTCCGCCGACCCCGACAGCACCCGCGTCTTCCTGGGCGCGGACATGGCCAACGCCCAGCTCGGCGCGCTGGTCATCCAGCCCGAACTCGCCCGCTCGCTGGAGATCATCGCCTCCGAGGGCTGGGAAACGTTCTACCGCGGCACCCTGGCCAAGCAGATCGCGAAAGGCCTCGCCCAGCGCGGCGCCATGGTGACGGAAGCCGACCTCGCCGCCTGCCACGCCGAAGCCGGCACCCCCATCTCCATCACCTATCGCGGCTATGAGGTGACGCAGACCCCGCCCAACTCCACCGGCTTCGTCATGCTGGAGACGCTGAAGATCGCCGAGCGCTTCGACCTCGCCAAGCTCTCGGATGCCGAGCGCATCCACGTGCTCGTCGAAGCCAAGAAGCGCGCCTTCGCCGACCGCGAGCGCTACGGCGCCGACCCGCGCTTCGAAACCGTGCCGCTCGATCGCATCCTGTCCGACGCGCACGCCGATGCCCAGGCCGCCACCATCAGCATGACCCAGGCCAGCACCGTCGACCTCAACGTGCCGATGGCCGCCGGGGACACCACCTATTTCTGCGTGGTGGACAGCGAAGGCAACTGCGTCTCCGGCATCCAGAGCCTCAATTCCGGCTACGGCTCCGGCATCACCGCCGGGGACACCGGCATCCTGATGAACAACCGCATGGCCTATTGGCATCTCGCCCCCAGCCACGCCAACCGCCTCATCCCCGGCAAGCGCGTGCGCCACACCATGAACGCGCCGATGGTCTTCAAGGACGGCAAGCTCTGGGCGGCGCTGGGCACCCCGGGTGCGGACAACCAGGTGCAGGTCAACACCCAGGTCCTCACCGCCATGATCGACCTCGGCGCCGATCCGCAAACCGCGCTGGAATCCCCGCGCTGGACCTCCAGCCAGGCCGGCCAGGGGGCCAACTGGCCGCACGAAGGCGACGGCGCACTCACCATCGAGGAGGATTTCGGCCCCGAGATCCTCGCCGACCTCGCCGCCCGCGGGCACGAGATCAAGAAGGTCCCCCACCTCGGCGGCCCCTGCGCCATGCAGACCATCCGCGTGCTGGAGAACGGCATCCGCCAGGCCGGCTCCGACCCCCGCCGCGACGGCTGGGCGGGCGCCTACTGAACAAGGCCGAATGACCCCATTCGGCGCCAGGGTGCGGGCGCTGCGGGCCGCGCGGGGGATGACCCTGCGCGACCTCGCCGCCCAGCTCCAGGTCTCCGCCGCCTACCTCTCCGCCCTGGAACACGGCAAGCGCGGCGCCCCCAGCGGCGGCCTGGTGCACCAGGTTTGCGACGCCTTCGGCCTGATCTGGGACGAAGCCGAGGAACTCGCCCAACTCGCCCGCCTGTCCCACCCCCGCGTGGTGGTGGATACCGCCGGCCTTACGCCTGAGCAGACCGCGCTCGCCAACCGCATGGCCCAGGTGATCGCCCGCCTGCCGCCGGAAACCATCGCCACCATGCACGCGGTGCTGGATGCCACTACGCCGCAGCCCAAGGCTAGGCTGCGACGGGCGGCAGGGAGAAGGGAGTAAGCGGTTCTTTTTTGAAAAAAAGAACCAAAAAACTTTTATAAACTGGGCCTCGACAAGCTGAACGAGGCGCCATTCAGGAAGTCTTTTTTGCTTCTTTTTTCTTCAGAAAAAAGAAGACGCTTGCTTACCTTGCGTAAGCCACCCGCCGCACCTGGAACGCCGTCTTGTCGTCGGTGAACCCAGCCGCGCGATAGAACCCCAGCGTCGACTCTTTCTTCGAGCCCGTCATCAGCATGGCCTTATAGGCACCCTCGCCCCAGGCCAGTTCCAGCGCGGCATCAAGCAAGATGCGCCCGATCCGCCGCCCACGATGCGCCTCGTCGGTCACCACGTTCTCGATCAGCGCGTAGGGCTTGGCCCCGCGCGACAGGTTCGGCACCACCACCACGGTCAGGCACGCCACCACCGCCTGGTCGAGGCAGGCGACCAGCGTGTGCACCCCTGCCCGCCCCAGGATCTCCCGCCAGGTCTCGGCGGCAAGCCCGGGGTCGAGCGCCTCGTCCTCCGGGTTCAACTGCCCCAGCAGATGCAGCACGGCAGCAAGGTCATCCGGCCCCGCGGGGCGGACAACCACGCTCATTCCTTCACCGCGCCCGTGAGGCTGGAGACGTAGTATTCCACGAAGAACATGTAGAAGATCGCCACCGGCAGGGAGCCGAGCAGCGCGCCGGCCATCAGCGCGCCCCAGTGGTACACGTCGCCGGAAACCAGCTCCGTGAGGATTGCCACCGGCACCGTCTTGTTCTCGGTGGAGCTGATGAACGCCAGCGCGTAGATGAACTCGTTCCAGCTCAGCGTGAAGGCGAAGATGCCGGCGGAGATCAGGCCCGGCACCGCCAGCGGCAGCGTGATCCGCCGCAGGATCTGCAGGCGCGAGGCGCCGTCGATCAGCGCGCACTCCTCCAGCTCATACGGGATCGACTTGAAGTAGCCGATCAGCAGCCAGGTGCAGAACGGCACCAGGAAGGTGGGGTAGGTGAGGATCAGCGCGAAGGAGGTGTCGTACAGGCCCAGCTGGAACACCACCTGCGCCAGCGGGATGAACAGGATGGAGGGCGGCACCAGGTAGGCGGCATAGATCGCCAGCCCCACATATTCCGAGCCCTTGAAGCGCAGCCGCTGGATGGCATAGGCCGCCAGCACGCTGGCCAGGATGGAAAGGAAGGTGGAGCCGACGGCCACGAACATCGTGGTGACCAGCCAGTGGCCGTAATCGGTGTCGAACAGCAGCTTCTTGATGTTGGCCAGCGTCGGGCTGGTCACCCAGAACGGGTTGTTGTTCTTGAAGTCCAGCAGCTCGCTGTCCGGCTTGAAGGTGGTCACGCCCATCCAATAGAACGGGAACAGCAGCACGAACAGGAACAGCAGCAGCGGGATATACACCACCACCCAACGGCGGGTGTGGCTGTCCCAGCTCATCATCTGCGGCCCTTCGGCCTCGGTCACGCCGCCCTGAACCTCGGAATCGACGCGCGCGTTGATGGTTGAAAGCGGCTTCGGGGCGTCAGTCATTGTCGGAGCCCTGCTGCCACTTGCGGTTGCCGAGTGCGTAGTAGCTGAACAGCGTTGCGAACACGAGGAACGGGATCATTGCCACCGCAATCGCAGCCCCCTCGCCCAACTGGCCAGCGGGAATGCCGCGCTGGAAGGCCAGCGTGGCCATCAGGTGGGTGGAGTTGATCGGCCCGCCGCGGGTGATGGCATACACCAGCTGGAAGTCGGTGAAGGTGAACAGCACGGAGAAGGTCATCACGATCGCCAGGATCGGCATCAGCAGCGGCGCGGTGATGCGCCGGAAGCGTTGCCAGCCCGTGGCACCGTCCAGCATCGCGGCCTCATAGAGCGAGGGCGAGATGGTCTGCAGCCCCGCCAGCAGCGTGATCGCCACGAACGGGATGCCGCGCCAGATATTGGCCACGATCAGGCTCCAGCGCGCCGGCCAGGGCTCGCCGAGGAAGTCGTAATACTTGTCGCGCAGGCCCAGCTGGTCCACCACCACGTAGGAGATGATGGAAAACTGCGGGTCGTAGATCCACCACCACGCAATGGCCGACAGCACCGTGGGCACGATGTAGGGCAGCAGGATGATGGCGCGGATGGCGGATTTGAACGGGATATTGTCGTTCAGCAGCAGCGCCAGCCACAGGCCGAGGGCAAACTTCCCCACCGTGGCGATGGCGGTATAGACGAAGGTCCACCACACGCTCTGCAGGAAGATCGGGTCTTCCATCAGGTCGATGAAGTTCTCCAGCCCCACCCACTTGCCGTTGCCGCCGATCTGCGTGTCGGTGAAGGCCAGGTACACGCCCAGGCCCAGCGGATAGGTCAGGAACGCCATCAGCAGCCCCACCGCCGGAAACAGGCAGACGGCGATCAGGAAGGGCTTGTAGTCGAACAGCCGCGCCAGCGCGGTCGGCTCGGGGCGCTTCGCCACCCAGGTGGAGGCGTCCATGGTCATCCTTTCGCGGGCACGGAAAAGTCATGGGTGCCGCCACGGTTTCCCCCGGCGGCACCCATCGCAGTCATCAGCCGGCAGCGCGGCGGTAGATGCGCGCCACGCGGCGCTCGGCTTCCTTCGCCGCATCCTGCGGCGTTGCCTGGCCGGAGCACACGCTGGCGAACATCTGCACCATCACGTACTCGGCATCCACGGCGCCGGACGCGGCCGAGATCGGGCCCTTGTAGCCGATCCAGTACGGCATCTTCTGCGCATCGCGATACGGCAGGATCTTCGGGTCGCTCTCCCACGCCTGGCTCTTGTCGAACGCCAGCAGCGGGTGCGCCCAGTAGCCCAGGCACTTGGTCAGCCAGGGGTCGTACTGGTCGGCTTCCATCATGAACTGGATGAAGGCCTTGGCCGCATTCGGGAACTTCGTGTGCTTGAACACCATGGCGTTCAGCACGTTCGCGGTTTCCGGATAGCGGGTGCCCACCGCGCCCGGCAGGCGCGCATGCTGCGTGTCCATCGCGATCGCCGCCGTCTTGGGGTCGTTCTTCAGCACGAAGTAAACCGACACGCCGTTGCCGGTCAGGCTGATTTCCTCGGAGATGAACGCCTTGTTGTTCGAGGGGTCGAGCCAGGAGAGCGTGCCGGGGATGAAGGTCTTGTAGAGCTCGGCGCCGTATTTCAGGGCCTCGATCGTCTCCTTGCGGTTGATGGTCACCGCGCCCTTCTCGTCCACCTGGTAGCCGCCATGCGCCCACAGCAGCCAGTTGGCGGTGCCGTTGCCGTCGCCCTGGGCGTTGCCCAGCGCGAAGCCGATCGGCTTGCCCATCTTCTGCAGCTTGCGCGCCATGTCCAGGAAGCGGTCGAGCTCGTTCGGGGGGGCCGCGTAGCCCACCTCGTTGATCCACTTCTTGCGGTACACCAGCGCACCGCCGCCGCAGCCCATCGGGATGGAGATCCAGTTGTTGGTGCCGAAGCGCTTGCCGAACCGCTCCGGCAGCGGACCCCAGCCGCCGTACTTCTTGCCGAGGTATTCGGCGAGGTCGGTCATGTCCAGGATCTTGTCGTAGTACAGATGCGGATCGGCGGCCCAGCCGGCGACCACGTCCGGGCCGGCGCCGGTGCGCGCGGCCACGGCCACCTGGGCGCGGATGTCTTCCCAGCCCACATAGTCCGTGCGGACCTGCACGCCGGTGGCCTTGATGAACTTCGCCTGGTTCTCGTTCCACACCGTCTCGTCGGCATCGACGAACTTGGTCGGGCGGATCACCCGGATCGTGGCGCCAGCCTCCAGCGGCAGGCTCGGCGCGGTGGCGGGCATGGTGGGAATCCCGGCCTGGGCGCTGGCCTCGCCAGCCAGGGCGGCGGTGCCCAGCGCGGCGCCGGCCCCCATCCTGAACGCATCCCGTCGCGTGAAGCGATCCATGTGTATCGTCCTCCCTGAGGCGGCCTTGGGCCGCGCGTTGCAGTCTTTCAGTTCAGCCGTGTTCCCGTCTGCTCGTCGAACAGATGCACCAGCGCGGGATCCGGTGCGATGTGCAGGTGCTGGCCCGGCTTCTCCGCGATACGCTCGCGGAACGCGCCGACCACCTGCGAGCCGGCGAGATGCATGATCACCTGGGTCTCAGACCCCGTCGGCTCCGTCACGTGCACCGTGGCGGCCACCCCGTTGGGATCCAGCCGCAGATGCTCCGGCCGGATGCCGTACACGATCGGCTGGCCCTCGCGCGCCGTGCCGGGATCGGTCGGCAGCGGCAGGCTCACCTCGCCCGCACGGAAAATCCCGCCTTCGATCTTCCCCTTCACGAAATTCATCGCCGGAGAGCCGATGAACCCGGCCACGAACAGGTTGCGCGGCCGGTCGTACAGCTCCAGCGGCGCGCCCATCTGCTCCACGTTGCCGCCGTTCATCACCACGATCTTGTCGGCCATGGTCATGGCCTCGATCTGGTCATGCGTCACGTAGATGGTGGTGGTCTTCAGCCGCTGGTGCAGCTCCTTGATCTCGGCCCGCATCTGCACACGCAGCTTGGCATCCAGGTTGGACAGCGGCTCGTCGAACAGGAACACCTGCGGATCGCGCACAATGGCGCGCCCCATCGCCACGCGCTGGCGCTGCCCGCCCGAGAGCTGCCGCGGATAGCGCGCCAGATACGGCTCCAGCCCCAGGATCGCCGCCGCGCGCCCCACCTTCTCCTCGATCACGCTCTTGGGCGCGTTCAGCAGGGTCAGCGAGAACGCCATGTTGTCCAGCACCGTCATGTGCGGATACAGCGCGTAGTTCTGGAACACCATGGCGATATCGCGCTCTTTCGGCGCAACGTTGTTCACCACCCGCCCGCCGATCGCGATCTCACCGCGGGTGATGTTCTCCAGCCCCGCGATCATCCGCAGCAGCGTCGATTTCCCGCAGCCGGAGGGCCCGACGAGGATCACGAACTCCCCGTCCTCCACTTCCACATCCACGCCGTGGAGCACTTCCACGCTGCCGAAGGCCTTGCGCACCGAACGCACCGAAACCGTGGCCATGGGCCTGAGCCGCCTCCCCTGCGTCGAAGCCGTTCGGCTCCGCTCTTGCGCCGCCGGGCACCTCCCGGACGATCTCCTACCGCAATTGCACCGCCCGCCCCACTTTGGCAAGCACCAAGCGCTATTCGGCCGCTTCCGCAAACCCGCCGGATTGGCGCAACCACATCCGCGCATAGGCCCCGCCGGCCGCCAGCAGCTCCGCATGCGTGCCCTGCTCCACGATCCGGCCCTGCTCCATCACCACCAGCCGGTCCATCCGCGCGATGGTTGAAAGCCGGTGCGCGATGGCGATCACGGTGCGCCCCTTCATCAGTGTTTCCAGCTGCCCCTGGATCGCCGCCTCCACCTCGGAATCCAAGGCCGAGGTCGCCTCGTCCAGCACCAGGATCGGCGCATCCTTCAGGATCACCCGCGCGATCGCCACGCGCTGGCGCTGCCCGCCGGAAAGCTTCACGCCGCGCTCGCCCACATGCGCATCGAAGCCGCGCCGCCCGCCCCAATCCTCCAGGAGTTCGATGAAATCCGTCGCCTCCGCCTGGTCCGCCGCCGCGCGGATTTCCGCCTCCGCCGCCCAGGGCCGGCCATAGGCGATGTTCTGCCGGATCGAGCGATGCAGCAGGGAGGTATCCTGCGTCACCATCGCGATCTGCGTGCGCAGGCTCTCCTGCGTCACCCCGGCGATATCCTGCCCGTCGATCACGATCCGCCCGGCCTCCGGCTTGTGGAAGTTCAGCAGCAGGTTCACCAGCGTGGACTTGCCGGCGCCGGAATGCCCCACCAGCCCCACCCTCTCCCCGGGGCGGATATGCAGGTTGAGGTCGTGCAGCACGCCGCGCTCGGTGCCGTAGCCGAAGTGCACCGCCTCGAACCGGATCTCGCCCTTTGAAACCTCCAGCTCCTTCGCATCCGGCGCATCCGGCATCTGCCGCGGCACGGCGATGGAGCGCATGCCTTCCTGCACCACGCCCACGTTCTCGAAGATCATGGTCACGTTGTCGCCCACCCAGCCGGCCATGTTGCTGATCTGCCAGGCCAGCGGCAGCGCCATCGCCACCGTGCCCACGCTCACCTCGCCCATGCGCCACAGCCAGATCGCCATCGCCCCGGTGCCCACGATCAGGCAGGCATTGATCAGGTTCAGCGTGAGAATATAGCGCGTGGTCATGCGCAGCTGGCGGCGGAAGGTGGTGGTGTGCTCGTCGATGGATTCGCGCACGAAATCATCCTCGTCGCGCGCCCGGGCGAACAGCTTCACCGTCAGGATATTGGTGTAGCTGTCCACGATACGGCCCGTGAGCGCGGAGCGCACCTCGCTCATGGCGCGGCTGCGGTCGCGCATGCGCGGCACGAAGTAGCGCAGCATCAGCACATAGCCGCAGAACCAGCCCAGCATCGGCAGCGCCAGGCGCACATCGATGCTGGCCAGCAGCACCACCGCGCTGGTGCCATAGACGATGATGTACCACACCGCGTTGGTGGCACTCACCACGCTCTCGCGCAGGCTCGGCCCCGTCTGCATCACCCGGTTGGCGATGCGCCCGGCGAAGTCGTTCTGGAAGAAGCCCCAGCTCTGCCGCACTACATGCCAGTGGCTCTGCCAGCGCACCAGGTTGGTCATGCCGGCATTCACCGCCTGGTTGGTGATCAGCACCCGCAACAGCAACGCCGCCGGCCGCAGCACCAGCATCACCGCGGCCATGCCCAGCATCTCGTGCCAATGGTCGCGGAAGATCACCGCCGGCTCCGCCCGCCCCACCAGCTCCACCACCCGCCCGATCATCACCGGGATGGTCACGTCCATCAGCGCCACCAGGAGGCCTGCGAAGAACAACGCCACCAGCAGCCCGCGCACCTGGCGGATGAAGTGCAGGTAGAACCGCACCAGCCCCTGGCGCCCGCCTTCGGTGGGCGGCACCTCGGGCGAGACCTCGGTCGGGCGCAGCAGGTTTTCGAAGAAACGGAACATCCGCCCTGGGTACAAGCGCGGCCCGGTTGCGTCCACCGCCGCATGGCCGGGTTGCTTGGCACCGCCCCCACCCTCGGGCACCCTGCCGCCATGAATGACGACGACGACGACGAGGAAGGCCCGCCCCTCCCCCCGGGCACCAAGAACTACATGACCCCCGCCGGCCACACCCGCCTGCGCGAGGAGTTGCACGCGCTGTGGGTGCTGGAACGCCCCAAGGTGGTGGAAATCGTCACCTGGGCCGCCGGCAACGGCGACCGCTCCGAAAACGGCGACTACCAGTACGGCAAGAAGCGCCTGCGCGAGATCGACCGCCGCGTGCGCTTCCTGCACAAGCGCCTGGCCATCGCCGAGGTGGTGGACCCCAGCCAGCAAACCCAGCGCGACCGCGTCTTCTTCGGCGCCACCGTCACCTTCGTGAACAGCCGCGACGAGGAACGCACCGTCACCGTCCTGGGCGTCGACGAAGCCGAGATCACCCGCGGCGAAGTCAGCCTCCACTCCCCCATCGCCCGCGCCCTGCTCCGCGCCCGCGTGGGGGAGGCGGTGCGGATGATGACGCCCGGTGGGTGGGAGGAGATCGAGATCCTGGCGGTGACATACCCCTCATGACCCGAGCTGGCTCAGGATCGACGGGTCCATGATGGCGTGGTCCTCGGCCAACAGGAAGGCCTTGGACAGGATCAGCGACAGCGTTTGGTCACCCTCGAACGGCAGTGCCACCGCCTCGCCGGGCCCGGGCCGGCCGGCGACGATGCACAGATACCGCCCGCCGGGCTCCATGAAGACCGAGCCGGACCCGAGGTGGATCCGGTACGTTCCCCGGCTGCCGCGCACCACCAGATGCCGTCCGTCGATCGTGGCGACCTTGGCCAGTGCCAGGCGCGGCAGCAGCGCCGCGATCACCTCACGCCGCGTCTCGCCGCTGGCGGTCAGGTCGGCGCGGGCATAGTCGAGCCAATAGGCGCCAAACAGCCCGGTCGGCCCGCCGTCGCGCCAGGCCGGATCGGCACCGACGCTGGCCACGCCCACCAGCAGGTCCACATCGCGCATCGCCTCGGAGAACAGCCGCGGCGGCACCGCCTCCAGCCGCATCGGCCCCTGCGCATCCCGGAACCGCACCTGGTCGGTCGCGGCATGGATCGACACGCCCGCATGGGTCAGCGCCGCCTCGCTGTCGTGGATGCCCAGGGACTCGTACTCCACCCAAATGCCGTGGGCCGGGTAGCGCCGCGTGGGATTGTTGTGATTGTCGAAGCCGCCCTGCAGCGTGCCGGTCCATCCCCGCGAGCGTGCGAGTTCCAGCATCTGGTGCTGGCGCAGGATGTGCCCAGCGAAGCGGTTGGAATAGGTCTCGGTCGTGCGCTCGGCATCGGTCAGCCGGTAGATCTCGCGGTGCGCCTGCTTGAAGGGCTGCACGATCCCTTCCGCCGCCAGTGCCCGGCGCCACGCCAGGATCGCTTCCACCGTCGCCGCGATGGGGTGCCACAGGCTCACCCGGTCGCTGCCCGAAACCGCAACCTGGGCGCCGACTGTATCGAACAGCACCCCGCCCTTCGGCCGCACCGCCAGCTCGGTTCCATCGGCCCTGTGGACCTGCCAGACTAGCCGGCCGCACAGCGGGCCGAGCAGCCCGTGGCGCAGGAAACGCGCCTGCCAGGTCGGCGCCGGCCAGTCCCGCCCGGTCATATAGCCGTCCTCGATCCGCGCCACCGCCGCGGACAGCGCCCGCTCCAGCGCGGCCTTGCGCTCGCGCGCCTGTTTCACCAGCTCCGGCGCCGCCGCGCGCAGCCCCGCCGGGGCGGATTTCGTCGGCTTGGCGGCGGCGTCGTGCCAGCCGAGCACCACGCTCCGGCCCGCCACCAGGCGCAGGGTCGCGCCGCCCGCCGCGTGGGTGAACCGAACCACCCCGCCGTCGTCGAGGCCCAGATCGGGGATCGAGATCTCGGCGAGATCGTCCTCCGTCATGCCGGCCCGCCGGGCCACGGCGGAAAGCGTCGCCGCCACCGTCTTGCGCGCACTGGGCTGCCGCACGCGGCGGGCCAGCCGATCGAGTTCCAGCGCCGCAGCCGTCGGCGGCTCCACCAGGGCAAGCCCATGCAGCGCCGCATTGCCGAGCTTGGTGGACCGCGCACCGATGTTCGGCACCTTCGCAAAGCAGCGCTCGGCGAAGGCGCCAAGCGCCCCCGCAGCTCCCGCCATGCCCAGCATCCAGACCAGCTGCTTGATCCCGTCCGCATCGGGATCGGGGCGTGCGGGATCCAGCGGATGCGCCGCCAGCCACCCCGCCACCCGTGCCACGAAGGCCTCGGCGCCGATCGCCGCAATCCGGGCATTGGCACGCCGGACGAAGGCTGGGCCAGGCTTTGCACCCCCCTCCGTGGTACCGATCGCTGCCACCAGCGCGGCCCACGGCTCCCCGTCGCGCAGCGCCGCGCGCAGATACGGGGCCAGTGGCCCGATCCAGATGCTGCCGGGCACAAGCTCCGGCGACAGCAGCGCCTCCAGCACCCCGGCGTCGGCAGGCGTCAGGAGGTAGGCGCGCACTGCAGAGAGTGCCCGCAGCCACTCCAGCACTGCATTCCAGTCCGCGGGTGCCGCCCCCGCCGCCAGCTTCGCGCGGGCAGCCGAAATCAGGCAGGCAGCCTGAGCGCGGTAGTGCCCCTCCTCCTCCCGGGTCGCCGGGGTCTCCAGGCCCAGGAATTCCCGCCGGACAACCTGCGACCTGGCCAGGAACCCCAGAACAGCGTCGGACACGATGACCCAACAATGGGCAAACATCAGGTAGGTCGAGCTCTGCCGACCCGTCTCCACCATGGCTCCGTCGATGAAACCATAGGTCACGCTGTCTTGGTCCAGGCTCCATGCGCGCTGGCCGGGTACGGGCGCAGGAGCGTCCTGCCCCTGTCTCGGAGAGGCATAGTGCGGCGGGGTAACGCCCTCCCGCGCCTCGATGAGCTGCCGCGCCAGTGCGGCAACGAATCCCGGCACCTCCCCCGGCTCCAATGCCGCGACGGCGCGAAGCAGAATCGCCGCCGCCCTGTCGTGTGCCTCCTCCAGCCGGTCGGTCGACTCGACGGCCTGCACCAGCTCCGCACAGAGCCCTGCCCCCGCCCCCATGGCCGGCGCCTCAGCCGCCCACCAGCGGGACCAGTTGCAGGAAGGTCACCTCGGTCGTCTCAGTCAACCCGATGCGGGTCTCCGCACCATCCACCTGCCGGTCGTCGACCAGCAAAATGATCCGTCCCGCCGTAAATGCCGCCAGCGCCGCCCGATGCGCCGCATCGCGGTCCGGGACATGGGGCCGGGGAACCCCGCGCCCCGGATGCAGCGCCACCTCGTCCGGATGCGCATCGCGAACCCGTGGCGCCGGCGCCTCCGCCGCCCGCCGGGCCAATTCCAGGTCCACCCGCTGCCGGATCAGCGCGCCGGCGGTCACCGACCGGCTGGCCACCTGAAGCGCCGGCAGGGTCTGCCGCGGCCGCCCGGGCACTTCGTCGAACGCCCTGACTGCCAGTGCCATCCCCACCTCCCGCGCTCGCTTGAGCCTAGACTCCGTCACTGAGCGGAACAACCATGGCGCGGCGGCGCCCTGCCGCACCCCGGCTCAGGCCAACCGCCCCTTCAACCCATCCGCGATCTTCTCCGCAATCATGATCACCGGCACGTTCAGGTTGGCACACGGAATCGTCGGCATCACCGAGGCATCGCACACGGAGAGCCCTTCCAGCTTCCGCACGCTGCCGGCCGCATCCACCACCGCCATCGGGTCGCCCGCCGCGCCCATCTTGCAGGTGCCGCACGGGTGCCACACCCCGCCGACCACCCGGCGCAGGTATTCCTCCAGCCGATCATCCTCCGCCGCCAGGAATCCAGGCGCCGGTGCATCCTCGGTCGCCACCGCCAGCATCCGCCGCCGCAGCGCGGCACTCGCATCCATCATCGGCCCGGCAATCCCCATCACCAGCCCGTTCTGCGCCGTCGGCTTGGCCAGCGCCTTGATCCGGTCGGAATAGCTGCTCGGGAAGATCTCCAACGCCGCCCCCGCGGCTTTCACCCGCTCCAGCACCCGCACGCTCATCCGGAAGCTCTGCATCAGCCGCAGCAGGTCTCGCCGGTCTGACAGCATGCGGAAATCCACCTCCGGCACGCCCTCCACCTCGGCCCCCAGCCGCACGCTGCCGCGCGAGTAGCTCTTGTTCACCCAGCCATAGAACCCGCCGATCCGCCGCCCCACCGCGTGCCAGGTGCTGCGCGTGGAAACCGCCCAGTGCATGTCCCCCTCCGGCGTGCCCTCCAGCCCGGAGGACCACCGCACCAGAGTTTGCAGATGATACCGCTCACCCCCCTGCCCCCGCGCCCCCGGCGCCAGGAACGCCGAAACCCCCGTCGCCGGATGCTCCTGCAAATTCTCCCCCACCCCCGGCAGGTCGGCCACCACCGGGATACCCCGCGCCTGCAAATGCCCGCCCGGCCCGATACCGCTGCGCATCAGCAGCGCCGGCGAGCCGATCGCACCGGCACTCACCACCACGTGCCGGGCCTGGATCACCTGCTCCGCCCCATCCACCACCACGCGCAGCCCCACGGCGCGGCCATTCTCCACCACCACCCGCCGCACCTGCGTCATCGGCAACAACGTGAGATTGGGCCGCCGCCGCACCGCATCGGTCAGATACGCCACCGCCGTGCTCGCCCGCTGCCCGCGCTCATCCACGTTGATCGAGGTCGGGATGATCCCGGTGCGCCAGGGCCCGTTCTGGTCCTCGGCAAACTCCAGCCCTTCCGGCTTCACCGCCTCCGCCACCGCCTGGGTGAACCCCGTCCACTGGCTGCGCGGAATATGCTGGATCGGCAGCGGCCCATCCTTGCCGTGCAGCTCGCCCCCATGCACCAGCTCGCGCTCCAGCTTGCGGAAATAGGGCAGCACCTCATCCCACCCCCAGCCCGCAGCCCCGTGGTCCACCCACTCCTCGTAATCCGCAGGCTGCCCCCGGTTGGCGCCGATACCGTTCACCGAACTCCCGCCGCCCAGCACCTTCGGCTGCTCGTAGCCGCGCTTGGCGCCGGGCTGGTTCGACTTCAACTCGCCGAACGTCGCCTTCAGCTCGGTCCAGAACCAGTCCGGATTGAACTGCGCGCGCCCGGCATACTGGCTCGCCAGCACCGGCGGCACATTGGCCGGATCAATGCCGGGCCCCGCCTCCACCAGGATCACCCGCAGGCCCGGCACCTCCGAAAGCCGCGTTGCCAGCACTGCCCCCGCAGACCCGCCACCCGCGATCGCAACGTCGTACATGCCCGCCTCCATCCGATCCCCGGAGTTTGGAACGAGCGCAGAAAGGAAGGAAGCGCCTTCTTTTTGTGAACAAAAAGAAGCAAAAAAACTTCATTCGTTGGCGCCCGGGCCAGGGAACGAGCGCCCCGGGTGCAAGCGAACAAAAGTCGGCGGTTTCAAGGTCCGGGTGCAACAACTGTCTATTACTGTGGCTTTGGTTGGTTCAAACGGTCGAATTCGATCATCTGCGTGAAGCACTCCAAGGGCGTCACCCCTTTGAGCCGTACCCGTGGGCGAGTGTTCAGGCGC
>CANHKG010000109.1 GCA_947460455.1 Rhodospirillales bacterium
AATGCCAGCAGCCGGTCCTGCCAGGACGCGAGCTTGAAGAAGTAGCTCGGCTCCACCACCCATTCCACCGGCGCGCCCGAGGGCGCCACCTTGGTGCCGTCTGGCCGGGTGGTGAGTTCGTCCTCGTCGTAGAAGGCTTCGTCGCGCACCGCGTACCAGCCTTCGTAGCCGCCCAGGTAGATCTCGCCGCGATCCACCAGGCGCTTCCACAGTTCGGCGCAGGCGCGCTTGTGGCGCTCCTCCGTGGTGCGGATGAAGTCGTCGTTGGAGATGCCGATGCGCTGCGTCATCGCGCGGAACATGTCCGACGTGCCGTCGGTGAATTGCTGCGGAGTCTGGCCCGCGGCGGCGGCGGCCTGTTCCACCTTCTGGCCGTGCTCGTCCGTGCCGGTCAGGAAGAACACGTCGAACCCGTCCAGGCGCTTGAAGCGCGCCATCACGTCGCAGGCGATGGTGGTGTAGGCGTGGCCGATATGGGGCGCGCCATTCACGTAGTAGATCGGGGTGGTGATGTAGAATTTTGGTTTCATCGGTCTTTCGCCGTACCTGTGGCCAGCATCCGCAGCCCGCTGACCACCGCCTGGCGCTTGTCCAGGTAGGCACCCTCGGTCTCGTCCTGCAACCGCCGCAGCGCGTGCCACAAATCCACCCAGGCGGAAAGGGGCCGATCGCCGATCAGCCTTGCCTGATCCGGGTCCGCACGCCCGCGCGCCGCCTCCCGCACCGCGGCGGCGATGCCGGCGGCGAGCAGTTCCATGAAGATGCCGAAGGCGTCGTCATCCCGGCCCAGCGCATCGGCCACGGCATGGGCGCGGGCGACATCCAGCGCGCCGACATTGGCCAACACCTCATCCACCAGCCCGGCGTAGCCGATCGCCCCGCGGCCGGCGAGATCGAGCGCGCGGCCGATCGAGCCATCGGCGAGCATGGCGATCCGCTCCGCATCGGCTTCCGGCAGTTCGGGCGCATAGCGGCGCATCAGCGTGGCGACGGTCTCCTCCGCCAGCGGCGAGAGATCGAGGCGGCGGCAGCGGCTGCGGATGGTCGGCAGCATGGCGCCCACGGCGGAGCACACCAGCAGCAGCACGGCGCGCGGCGGCGGCTCCTCCAGGATCTTCAGCAGCGCGTTGGCGGAGCTGTTGTTGAGCTGCTCGGCCCCGTCGATCACCACCACGCGCCAGCCGCCTTCGGCCGGGGTCAGCTGCATGAAGGGCGGGATGCGCCGTGCGGTTTCCACCACGATGCCGGCCCGCATGCGCTTGCGCTTCTCGTCCCACTCGCGCTCCACCGTCAGCAGGTCGGCATGGCTGGCGGCGGCCACGCGGCGGAAGGTGGGGTGGTTCTCCGGCAGGGCGAGGTCGTTGCCCGGCGTGCCCCCGGCCAGCAGGCGGCGGGCGAAGCGATAGGCGAGCGTGGCCTTGCCGATCCCCTCCGGCCCCGCGATCAGCCAGGCATGGTGCATCCGGCCAGAGCGCATTGCCTCCGCCAGCATGGCCTCGGCGGCTTCGTGGCCCAGCAGCAGCGGGTTGGCGCGCGGGGCGGGTGCCGTCACGCCCCCAGCCTTTCGCGCACGGCGGCCAGGATCGCCGCGGCGACGCTGGCTTCGTCGGGCGTGCCATCGAGCACCACGCAGCGGGCGGGCTCGGCGGCGGCCACGGCGAGGAAGCCTTCGCGGATGGCGGCGAAGAACGGGGCGCCGAGCTTCTCGTAGCGGTCGGCCGCGGCACCGCGGCTCGCGAGGCGGGCGAGCGAGACCTCCACCGGCACGTCCAGCACCAGCGTGAGGTCCGGGCGGGCGCGCAGCAGGCCGGTGAGGGTGGCGATTGCGCCCTTGTCCGCGCCCTGCCCCCAGCCCTGGTACACCATGGTGGAATCGGCGAAGCGGTCGCACACCACCCACATGCCGGCCGCCAGCGCCGGAAGGATGGTGCGCTCCACATGCTCGGCCCGGGCGGCGAAGTGCAGCAGCGTCTCGGCCGGGGCGGACCAGTCGATGGTGCCGCCCAGCAGCAGGCCGCGCAGGTGCTCGGCCCCCGGTGCGCCGCCGGGCTCGCGCGTCAGCAGCACCGGGAGGCCCTGGGCAGCCAGCGCATCGGCGAGGCGCCGCGCCTGGGTGGACTTGCCGCCGCCCTCGCCGCCCTCCAGTGTGATGAAACGCCCCGGCAAGCTATCCGCCCGTCAGGAAGCGGGAGACCACCGCCATGGCGCGCCCGGGCAGGCCGAGGCGGGCCACGTCCGCGCCGGCCAGCAGCGGCACTTCCAGCTCCGGCACGCCCTGGCCGCTGACCGACAGCGTGCCCAGCTTGGTGCCGCGCTGCACCGGGGCCGGCACCGGGGTGCTGTAGCTGAGGGTCACCTTGGCGCGGTTGCGCCAGCCGCGCGGCATGGTCATCACCACGTCGCGCCCGCCCACCAGGGGCACGGTGGGGGCGGTGCCGAGATGCACGGGGGCCTGCTCCACCACGTCTCCGGCGGTGAACAGGGTCACGTTTTCGAACTCGCGGAAGCTCCATTCCAGCAGGCGCTCGCTCTCCTCGGAGCGGGCGCGCATGGTATCGAGCCCGTTCACCATCAGGATCACGCGGCGGCCGTTGCGTTCGGCGCTGGCCACCAGGCCGTAGCCGGCTTCCTCGGTGTGGCCGGTCTTGAGGCCGTCGGCGAGGTTCTTCTGCAGCAGCGGGTTGCGGTTCGGCTGATCGATGCCGTTGTACTTGAAGGACTTCTCGGCGTCGTAGTGGTAGTATTCCGGGAAGTCGCGGATGATGCGGCGCGCCAGCGTGGCGATGTCGCGCGCGGTGCTGCGGTGTTCCGGATGCGGCCAGCCGGTGGAATTGCGGAAGGTGGTGCGGTCCAGCCCGAGGTCGCGGGCCTTGGCGTTCATCAGTTCGGCGAATTGTTCCTCCGAGCCCGCGATGCCCTCGGCCAGCACGATGCAGGCGTCGTTGCCCGATTGCACGATCACGCCGCGGATCAGGTCTTCCACCTTCACGCTCGTGCCCACCTGCACGAACATCTTGCTGCCGCCCATGCGCCAGGCGCGTTCGCTGACCGGCAGTTCCTGGTCCAGCTTGAGGCGGCCGCCGCGCAGCATCTCGTAGACCACATAGGCCGTCATCAGCTTGGTCATGGAGGACGGCACCATCGTGCTGTCCGGCTCCTTTTCCAGCAGCACGGCGCCGGTGATGTGGTCCACGATGATGGCGAACTTGGCCGCGGTATCGAGCGGGCCGAGCGGGGTGGTGGCAGGCGAGCCGGAGGGCGCGGGTGGGCGTGCGGCGCGGGCCGCCGGGCGGGCGGGCTGGTTGGGCGGGCGCTGCGGCGGGCGGGCGGGTTGCTGGGCGCTGGCCTCGGCCGAGGCCAGCGCGGTGCCGGCCAGCAGGGCCTGGGCGAGCACGGAACGGCGGTTCAGCACGGGGCGACTCCTGGCAGAGGCAAGCGAGTGTAGCGCGGCGGCGGCTTCTATTCGACGATGATCCGCCCATCCGGGCAGCCGGCGCCGATCGCGCGGCGCAGCGCGCCCTCGGCCTGCGGCAGCTGGGGATAGGGGCCGAGGCGCACCACGACGGAGCGGTCTCGTGGGGCGTCGTAGTCGGCCTGGATGCGCGCGCCAAGGGGGGCGAGGCGGGCGCGCATCATCTCGCCGGTCTCCACGCTGCCGAAGGCGCCGCATTGGATGGCGAGCCGGCCCGGGCGGGGCGAGGTTTGGCCGACCTGTTCGGGCAGGCGCAGCGGGATGGCGCCTTGCGGGGCGGCGGCGGCGATTTGGGCCACCGGGGTGGGGGCGGCGGCGGCCACGCGCTGGCGGCCGGCGGCGGCACCACCGGGCGGGGCGAGGGATTCCGCCTGCACCCCGCCACGTGGGGCGGCCTGCGGCACGGGGGCTGGTTCCGGGGCGCGAGCGACGGAGAACGGGGCGGCGACGGGGCGGCCTTGCGCTTCGCTGGCCAGGCGGCGGCTTTCGTCTTCCAGCACCTGCACGCGCACGCGGAAGGCTTGGGTGTTCGCCGCGCCCAGAAGTTCGGCCACGCGGCGGGTGACGGCGATGAGGCGGGCGGGGTCCTGCGGGCCGCGATCGTTGATGCGGACGGTGACCTGGCGGCCGTTCTCCAGATTGGTGATGCGGGCGATGGCGGGCAGTTGCAGGGTGCGGTGGGCGGCGGCGAGGTTCATCGCATCGAAGCTCTCGCCATTTGCGGTGGCGCCGCCGCGGCTGGCCACGGTGGCGATGCCGGTGTCGTTGAGGGTGAAATCCTCCTGCGGGTACCGCCACTGGCCGCCGATCTGGTACGGCGCGCCGACCACGTAGCGGCCCGCGCCGCCGCCGCCGAGGGCACCGCAGCCGGACAGGGCCGCCAGCGCGCAGAGCAGCAGCAGCACCCTCATGTGCCCGTGACCCCGTCGCCGATGATGCCCACGGCCAGGGCGTAGAAATCGGACGGGTTGTAGCGGCGGATGGCCTGGAAGTTGGGCTGGAAGACGAGGAAGCTTTGGCCCCCTGCCCCATCCGGCAGGATCACGGCGGCCTGGGCGTCCCCAGGGATTTGGCCGCGGGTGCGGATGCCGAGGCGGGTCCATTCGGAGACCGGGCGGCGGTTGTCGCGGCCGGCGATGGAGGGGTCGAAGCCGGCGGGGAGGCTGATCTGCTGGCCCCAGCCGAGGGGTGGGGTCCAGCCGGATTTGGAGAGGTAGTTGGCGATCGAGCCGACGATGTCGGGCACGGAGTTCCACAGGTCGCGATGGCCGTCGCCATCCTGGTCCACGGCGAAGCGGAGGAAGCTGTCGGGCATGAACTGGCATTGGCCCATGGCGCCGGCGTAGCTGCCGAGCATCTTTTCGGCGGGGATGTCGCCGGCGTCGATGATCTTCAGCGCGTTGAGCAGCTGGGTGCGGAAGAAGGCGGCGCGGCGGCCTTCCCAGGCGAGGGTGGACAGTGCCTCGATGACATTGAAGCCGCCGGTGAACTGGCCGTAGTGGGATTCGAGGCCCCAGATGCCCATGATCGGGCCCGGATGCATGCGGTACTTGGCGCACACCTCGGCCACCAGGGCGCGGTGCCGGGCGTAGAACTCGCGGCCGCGGGCGATGCGGGCATCGGAGATGACCTTCCCGCGGTACTGCTCCCAGGTGAGGGTGAATTCGGGCTGGCGGCGGTCCAGCTCGATGACGCGGTTGTTGGGCTGGGCGATGCCGCGGAAGGCGGCTTGCAGGGTGGCGGGCTTGATGCCGGAGCGGGCGGCTTCGGCCTTCACGCCTTCGATGTAGGACGGGAAGCTGCCTTGCGGGCGGCTTGGCGCCAGGGCGGGCGTGGGCGGTGGTGCGGCCGGGGGTGTGGCAGCGGCGACCTGCACGGCCGGCTGGGTCTGCGGCGGCGATGCGGCGCAGGCGGCGAGGGCCAAAGCGGGGGCGGTCAGCAGGGTGCGGCGGGGGAACATGGCGAGGATGTGCCATGGCGGGGGAGTCGCGGGCAATCACGGCCTGAGGCACTTCCGCGCGAGGCGGGATTGCCTGAATATGGGGCGACGAAGGGGAGGCCACGCCATGTCGATCACCAAGACGCTTTCGGAGTTCTCGGCCAACATCCAGCTGGACCGGCTGCCGCCGGAGGTGGTGGAGCGGGCGCGCTACCTGGTGCTCGATCTCGTGGGCAACATGGTGCGGGCGCGGGTGGATGCGGAGAGCACGCCGCCCTTGTTCGCGGCGGCGAAGGCGCTGGGGCTGGACCATGGCGATTGCGCGGTGTTCGGCGAGGCGCGCGGGTGGTCTCCGGCGGGGGCGGCGCTTTTGAACGGGGCTTTGGCGCACTCCTTGGACTTTGATGACACGCATGCGGCGGGGTCGTTGCATCCCGGGGCGCCGGTGATTCCGGCGGCCCTGGTGGCGGGCGAGATGGCCGGGGCAACGGGTGCCGAGGTGCTGGCGGCGATCGTGGCCGGGTATGAGGTGACGTGCCGGGTGGCGCTCGCGCTGCCGGCGGGGGCGCATTATCAGCGCGGGTTCCATCCGACGGCGACGTGCGGGGCGTTCGGGGCGGCGGCTGCGGCGGGGCGGATCTTCGGGCTTTCCGGGGATGAGATTGCCTCGGCGATGGGGATTGCGCTGAGCCAGTCGGCGGGGTCGTTGCAGTTTTTGGCCAATGGGGCGTGGACGAAGCGGTTCCAGGTAGGCTGGGCGGCGATGGCCGGGCTGACGGCGGCAACGCTGGCGCGCGAGGGTTTCAAGGGGGCGGCGTTCGCGCTGGAGGGCAAGGCCGGGTTCCTGGCGGCCTATGCCCCGGCCCCTATTCCTGAGCGGGCGGTGGAAGATTTGGGCGTGGTGTTCGAGCTGATGAAGACGGCGGTGAAGCCGTATCCCTCCTGCCGGTATGGGCATGCGGGGATCGACGCGATGCTGGCGCTGCGGGCGGAGCACAAGTTCAAGCCGGAGGAGATCGAGGGGATCACCTATGGCACGTCGCGCTCCGGCATGATTTTGGTGGGCGAGCCGCGGGAGAAGCGGATTGATCCGCAGAACGTGGTGGATGGGCAGTTCAGCGGGCCGTTCGTGCTGGCGACCGCGTTGGCGACCGGGGCGATGGGGTGGGACAGCTATGCCGAGCTGCAGAACCCGGTGATCCGGGCGCTGCTGCCGAAGGTGATGTGCGAGGACGATCCGGAGATCGAACGCGAATTCCCGGCCAATATGTCCGGCAAGGTGACGGTGCGGGCGCGCGGGCAGGTGTTCACCAAGACGGTGGTGGTGCCGAAGGGCGAGCCGGACAATTTCCTGAGCGAGGCCGAGTTGAAGGCGAAGTTCGCGGGGCTGGTGGATTCGGTGCTGGGGGTGGAGCGGTCTGCGGCGCTGGCCAATGCGGCGTTGGCGATCGATACCTGCAATGACGTGGGTTCGCTGGCGCGGATGAGCGTTCCGACCGCTTGAGTTAGCGGAACGGAATTATACCGGAACGAAATGGGCGTGGGTTGGCACCCTGCCCTTTTCGCGTTTTTGAAGAGCGGGATGGGTTGGACGTGCCGGACGACCCGTGAAACGGGTGACTGCGCGTGGTTGGGTATGCGCGGCATGGTGCGCGCGGGTTGGACGCAGTTCCGGCGTGCGATGGGTTGCGCGGCCTGGGGCAGGACGGAGTCCGGGTGTTTGGGCGTGGTTCGGGTGCGCCGGGATTTGTGCCAGGTCTGGGCGCGGTCGGTGGGGAAATGGGCGGCCGGGTGCGGGATGACTTCGCGCGGGGGCGGCGGGGGGAGTTGGCCTTCCTGCCAGGCTCGGAACAGGCGGGCGAGGGATTCCACCAGGGCGGCCAGGGCCAGCAGGAGGCGGGCGTGCAGCATCGCACGCGGACCACGCCGTGTGGCGTAGATCGCGGCTTTCGCGCGCATCTCTCCCGCCATGGCCAGGGCCATGTCGGCGGCGGATGTCGGGGCCTCCGGTGCGGGTGAAATTGACAACATGCCGTCAGTATTATTGACGTCAACGGCGTTGGAAAGAGGAAATAACTACGTACGTAGCTGGGGCAATGGGTCGCTTTCCGGGGCGGCCACCCTGGATTGCTTCACTTCGTTCGCAATGACGGTGGGGGGCGGGGATCAGGCGGCGGAGAGTTTCGGGGGGCGGGTGAAGAACCAGGGGTGGCCATCGCGGTCGCGGGCGGCGTAGGTGCGGCCGTATTCGGCGTTCCTGGGCGGGTGGACGATCTCCGCCCCCGCGGCGGCGGCGCGGTCGTGGTGGGCGTCGATATCCTCGAGGTAGACGAAGATGCCGGCGGTGGCGACGGTGCCGGGCATGTCGGCCGGTGGGCGCATCTCGGGCAGGTTGCCCCCCTGCCCCAGCATGATGTGCTGGCCTTCCAGTGCCATTTCGGCGTGCAGGCCGCCAGAGGGGGTTTCGCTGCGGGTTTCCTCGGTGAAGCCGAAGGCGCCGGTGAGGAATTCGATGGCTGCCGGCACGTCTCGGCAGATGAGGTAGGGGATGACGCGGACGGCCATGGGGGGTTCCTGAGCTCGTGGGGAGGGCACGGTTCAGGAGGATTAACGGCGGGATGGCGGTAGGGTTGCCGAGGGGGCGCGGCGGAGGGGATGGTGGGGCGAAAGAGCCCCCCTCCGGCTCCCCCCGCCAAGAGGCGAGGGGAGAGAAGTGAGCTTGCCTAGTGGCGGCGGGGGATGATGACGGGGATTTCCTCGATGCCGTGGACGAAGTTGCTGAAGACGCGCTTCACGGGGCCGGTGACGTTGATTTCCGGGAAGCGGGCCAGGATTTCTTCCCACAGGATCTTGAGCTGCATTTCGGCCAGGCGGTTGCCGACGCAGCGGTGGATGCCGAAGCCGAAGCTGAGGTGCTGGCGCGGGCGGGCGCGGTCGATGATGAAATCGTCCGCGTTCTCGATCATCTCCTCGTCGCGGTTGCCGGAGATGTACCACATGACGACCTTGTCGCCCTTCTTGATGGCGGCGCCGTTGAGGTTGAAATCCTCCACCGCGGTGCGGCGCATATGGGCGAGCGGGGTTTGCCAGCGGACGATCTCGGGCACCATCGTCTCGATCAGGGCCGGGTTGGCGCGCAGCTTGTCGTACTGGTCGCGGTACTGGTTCAGCGCGAGGAGGCCGCCCGAGATGGAATTGCGGGTGGTGTCGTTGCCGCCGACGATGAGCAGGATGCAATTGCCCAGGAACATCTTGTCGTCCATGTCGCGCGTGGACGGGTCACGCGCCATCATGGAGAGCAAATCAAAGCGCGGCGGGCCGTTTTCGCGCTGCTTGAACAGGGCGCGCATGTATTTCACGCACTGTTGCAGGATCTCGTTGCGCTCTTCCTCCGACGAGACCTTGCCGCTGAGCAGGTCGGCCGTGGCGATGTCCGACCAGTAGGTGAGGAGGTGGCGATCCTCGAAGGGGAAATCGAACAGGGTGGCGAGCATCTGGGTGGTGAGCTCGACGCTGACCTTTTCGACCCAGTTGAATTCCTCGTTGATCGGCAGGCTATCGAGGATCTTCTGGCTGCGCTCGCGGATGAGCTTTTCCAGGTTCACCAGGTTGGTAGGGGCCACGATGGGGGAGACGGCGCGGCGCTGGTCGTCGTGCAGCGGCGGGTCCATCGAGATGAAGCTGGGGCGGCGGAAGCTCATCGGCGCGTCGCGGATGGTGATGCCGCCGAGCTGGCTGTCGGACGAGAACACCTTGTGGTTGGTGTCTACCGCCATGATGTCTTTGTAGCGGGTGACCGACCAGAAGGCGCCGAAGCGGCTTTCGGCGCAGTAGTGGATCGGCGCGTCCTCGCGCAGGCGGGCGAACCAGGGGCGCCAGGTGTCGTTCTGGTAGATGCTGGGCTGGGACACGTCGATCTTGTCGATCGGCGTGGTGCGGGCGGCCTCGGCAGCTTCGGCGAAGAGGTCGATGGGCGCGTCGTTCATGGCGGCGGCTCCTGGTTTGGACGGTTTCCCGGGTAGAAAGGATTCTTCTTTTTGTGAACAAAAAGAAGCAAAAAAACTTCATTCATTGCGTGCGTGCCGGGTGGCGCAGCGGGCGCAGGTGAGAAAAGTTTTTTGGTTCTTTTTTTCAAAAAAGAACATCTTCCCTTTCTTGCTTAATGCTGACCGGCGGGCATACGCACAACGAGGCCGTCCAGCTCCGCCGTGACCTTGATCTGGCAGGAGAGGCGGGAGTTGGGTTCCACGCCGTTGGCGAAGCTGATCATGGCGGCTTCGGATTCGTTCTTCTCGCCGGTCTTGGCTTCCCAGGCGGCATCGACATAGACGTGGCAGGTGGCGCAGGCGCAGGCGCCGCCGCAATCGGCATCGATGCCCGGGACGCCGTTGTTCACGGCGGCTTCCATGACGGAGAGGCCTTCCTCCACCTCCACGGTGTGGGCGGTGCCGTTGTATTCGATAAAGGTGATCTTCGGCATGGGCTCTCTCTCGTGCGACGCGCGGCTCAGGCCGCGAGTTCCTTCAGGTTCGTAGTTTGGTCGGCCAGGGCGGCGGCGTCTATCGCCTTGCGCTTCTGGATCAGGAGGCGGCCGGCCATGAACTCGGCGGGGGTGTTGACGGATTCAACGCATTGGACGTGGCCTTCGGCGTCGAGATGGAAGACGGCGAAGGCGCCTGATGTGGGGTCGCCGCGGATGACGAGGCGGGCGACATCGAACGGGAGGCCGGCGATCTGGAGCTTGATGTCGTACTGGTCGGACCAAAACCAGGGGACTTCGGGGCTGGGCGCGGGGCGGCCGGTGATGCAGGCGGCGGCCTGGCGGGCCTGTTCCAGGGCGTTGGGGACGGATTCCAGGCGGCCGGTGCGGTTGTAGAGCGAGAGCGGGCGCTGGGTGAGGTCGCCGATGGCGAAGATGTCGGGGTCTGCCGTGCGGGCCTGGGCATCGACCACGACGCCGTGGCGACATTCGAGGCCGGCGGCGGCGGCGATTTCCTCGTTGGGGATGGCGCCGACGCCGACGAGGGCGGCATCGCAGGGGAGTTCGGTGCCGTCGGCGAGCAGGACGGCTTCCACCCTGCCCTCCCCTTTGAGGCCGACGACCTGGGTGTTGACGTGGATGGCGACGCCGTGGGCGGTGTGGGCGGCGTGGAAGAAGGCGGAGAGGGGTTCGGAGGCGACGCGGGCCAGGAGGCGGGGCTCGCGTTCCAGCACGAAGGCTTCGGCCCCCAGCGCGCGGACGGAGGCGGCGGCTTCGAGGCCGATATAGCCGCCACCGATGATGGCGATGCGCGTGCCCGGGTGGATGGCGGCCTTGAGACGGTCCGCATCCGCAGCGGTGCGCAGTTCCAGCACGCCGGGGAGGGTGAAGCCGGGGAGTGGCAGGCGGCGCGGGCGGGCGCCGAGCGCGAGGATGAGTTTCTCGTAGGGGATGGCGGTGTGGTCGGACAGCTGGACCTGGTGGCCGGAGCGGTCGATGGCGGTGACGGTGGTGGAGAGGCGGGTTTGGATGTTCTGCTGGGTGTAGAAGCGCTCCGGCCGCAGGGCGAGGCTTTCGGCGGTGGCCTCGCCTTTCAGCCAGGCCTTGGAGAGCGGCGGGCGCTGGTAGGGGGGGATGGGTTCCTCGCCCACCAGCGTGATGGTGCCCTTGTAGCCGAACTGGCGCAGGGCCGCGGCCGCGGCGCCGCCGGCGTGGCCCGCGCCGGCGATGACGATCCCAGCAGTCATTTACTTCAGCAACACGATCGCTTCGATCTCGACCGAGATGTCTCCGGGGAGGCTGCCCATGCCGACGGCGCTGCGGGCGGGGCGGCCGTTGTCGCCGAAGACCTCCACGAAGAGATCGGTGCAGCCGTTGATAACCTTGGGGTGGTCGCCGAAATCGGGGGCGGCGTTCACCATGCCGAGGACCTTGAGGATGGTGTCGACACGGTCGAGGCTGCCGAGGGCGACTTCCATGTTGCGGAGCAGTTGCAGGCCGCAGTCGCGGGCGGCTTCGTAGCCCTTTTCGATGGTGACCCCGGCGCCGACCTTGCCGGTGATCATGGCGCCATCGGGTTTCCGCGGGCCGACGCCGGAGAGGTAGAGGATGTTGCCGCCGATGCGGAACGGCACGTAGTTGCCGATGGGCTTGTTCGGCGGCGGCAGGACGAGGCCGAGCTCGGCGATGCGCGATTGGGCGGACATGGCGGCGGCTCCGGTAAGGGTCAGAAGCGAACGGACAGGGCGAGCGAACCGGTCTGGTGCAGGCCGCCGCTCTGGTGGCGGAATTCCTGCGTCTGGACACGGTGGATGTAGGTGAGGCGGACGCCGTGGAGGATGACGCCGAGGCCGGCCGAGACCTCGCCGACGAAGGGGATCTTGCGCACGGAGCGGCTGGTGGCCCAGGTGTTGCCTTCCAGCGTGAGGTCGTGCGCGACGGCGCGGCCATCGGCGCCGGCGAAGATGTACCAGGCGAACGGAACCGGGCTGCTGTAGTGGTCGCCGCCGGTGACGCCGGGGCGCAGGCGGGCGGGGCCGTAATCGGCCTGGAGGCCCTGGCCGAGGCGGATCATCATGCCGGATTGCAGGTAGGCGCGCAGGTTGCCGGCCGAGGCGGTGAGGCTGGGGAGCCAATCGGTTTCCAGCGGGCCGAGCTTGCCGATGGGGATGCGCCAGGTGCGTTCGGAGGTGATCTGGAGCAGCGGTTCGTTCCTGAGCTGGGTGGACCAGCCCTGGGACTGGCGCTGGCCGATCAGCTCATGGAAGCCGTTCTGCACGCTTCCCCCACCCGCGGCGGGGCCGACAACGCCGACGCCGAGGACGAGGGCGCTGCGGATGTCGTAGCCGGTTTGGGTCTTGCCATCCTGCAGCAGGCCGAAATGGCCCATCAGCACGCCGGCATAGGGGCGGTCGTTCAGCGGTGGGTTGCGGCGCTGGGTAAGGAGGGGCGTGTAGATCTGGTGGGTGATGTCGATGGAGAGGCGGGTTTCGCCCTGGCCCCAGAGGCTGGTGGCGAGGCCCTTCAGGCTATCGGGCACCAGGCGGGTGGGCGTGGTCCAGCCGAGGCGCAGGCCGTCGCTGTAGTATTTGTCGGTGCTGCCCTTGGTGCCCACGGAGAAGCTGTCGTTCTCCATCTGCAGGGTCCAGGTGGAGCCGTCATTCGCCGGCGCGGGCGCGGGCGCCGGCGCCTGGGCGGTGGCAGGCGCAGCCAAGGCGAGGCCGAGGGCGATAGCGCCGGGATAGAGCAGGCCGCGTGCGTTCATTCCGCCCTCGCGAAGTGATTTCTTTCTCTCTTTAGAGACTTGTGCGGGCTTGCGAAAGGGCTGGGTCGGCCGCTGGGGATCACGACAACGCTGCCGCCGCATCGCGCCGGCCGGCGTTGCGGGTGAGGGGCGGTTGCCAAGCCTGGCGGCGTGGGGTCCCCTGCCCTTCGAACTCGGGAGCGGCAGATGGACTACACGGTTTTGGGGCGGACGGGGCTGCGGGTGAGCGTTGCCGGGTTGGGGTGCGGTGGGTTCAGCCGGCTGGGGCTGGGGCGCGGCAAGAGCGAGGATGAGGCGGTGGCGGTGGTGCATGCCGCGCTGGACCACGGGGTGAACTTCATCGACACGGCGGCGGCGTACCAGACCGAGGAGGTGGTGGGGCGTGCGCTGGCCGGGCGGCGCGACGGGGTGGTGCTGGCCACCAAGAGCATGACGCGCGAGGGGCAGCGGGCGTTCTCAGGGGCGGAGGTGATCGCCAGCCTGGAGGAGAGCCTGCGCCGCCTGCGCACCGACCGGGTGGAGCTGTTCCAGCTGCATGCGGTGCTGCCGCGGGAATACGATTACGTGCATGCCGAGATCGTGCCGGCGCTGCTGCGGGCGAAGGAGGCGGGGAAGGTTCGGCATATCGGGATCACCGAGACGGCGCCGAACGACCATGAGCACCGCACGCTGCGTCGGGCGATCGACCATTCCGTGTGGGACACGATGATGGTGGCGTTCAACATGATGCACACCAATGCGCGGGAGACGCTGTTTGCGCGCACGGCGGCGCATGGCGTGGGCACGCTGCTGATGTTCGTGGTGCGCAATGTGTTCAGCCAGCCGGAGCGGCTTGCGGAAGAGATGAAGGCGCTGGCGGAGGCCGGGACGTTGCCGGCGGAGGTGGCGGTGGATCCGCTGGGGTTCCTGCTGCATCCCGCAGGCGCCGCGAGCCTGACGGATGCGGCCTATCGCTTCGTGCGGCATGAGCCCGGGGTGGATGTGGTGCTGTTCGGGACCAGCGATATTGGCCACCTGCGGCAGAACATCGCGTCCATCCTGGCGCCCCCCCTGCCGGCGGCGGATCTGGCGCTGTTGCGGGCGCGGTTCTCGCATCTGGTGGGCGTGGGGCTGGACGGGCCGAAGGTGGCCTGATGTCGGCCGCCGCGCTGGAGTTGGTGCGGCAGGGCTTCGCGCTGCACCAGGCGGGGCGGGTTGGGGAGGCGTTGGCGCTGTATGACCGGGCGCTGGCGGTGGCGCCTGGGCTGTTCGATGCATTGCATCTGCGCGGGGTGGCGGCGTGCCAGGCGGGTCGGCATGCGGAGGGGTTGCCGTTCCTGGAGCGGGCGATGGCGGCGCGGCCCGGGGATGCGGCGGCCCGGGGGAATCTGGTGCTGGCGCGGTTCGGCGTGGCGCGGGCGCTGCGGGAGGCGGGGCGGCTGGAGGAGGCGCTGGCGGCCTATGACGCCCTGGTGGTGCTGGCGCCGGAGCATGCCGCCGGGCAGTTCAACCGGGCCAATTTGCTGCGGGCGCTGGGGCGGCTGGAGGCGGCGGTGGCGGGGTATGACGCGGCCCTGGCGGCGCGGCCGGGGGATGCGGCGGCGCTGTTGAATCGTGGCGGGGCGAGGCTGGCGTTGGGGCGGGGCGAGGCGGCGCTGGCGGATTTCACCCAGGCGGCGGCGCTGGCGCCGGAGGATCCCGTGCCGGCAGTGAACCGGGGGGCGGCGCTGCGCAGCCTCGGGCGGCGGGCGGAGGCGCTGGGCTGCGCGGAGGCGGTGGTGGCGCGGTGGCCGGGCCATGCGCCGGGGTGGGATTTGCTGGGGGTTGTGCTGGGCGACCTGAAGCGGCGGGAGGCGGCGCTGGTGGCGCTGCAGCAGGCGGTGGCGCTGGCGCCGGAGGCGGCGGAGGTGCGCGGGCATCTGGCCGGGACGCTGCGCGATCTCGGGCGGTTCGAGGCGGCGCTGGCTGAATACGAGGTTGCGGTGGCGCGCGATGGCTCGGCGGGGCATCTCGTTGGGCGGGCCGGGGTGCTGATGGATCTCGGGCGCGGGGAGGAGGCGCTGGCGGGGTTCGCGGCGGCGGTGGCGCGTGATCCGGCGGATGGGGAGGCGCGTGCCTATGGCAGCCTGGCGCTGCTGGCGATGGGGCGGTGGCGGGAGGGCTGGGCCGCGTATGAGTGGCGTGGGCGGATGCCGGGCTCCCTGATGGAGCGGTTCGGGGCGCATGGGCGGTGGCGCGGCGAAATGCCGGTGGCGGGGCGGCGGGTGATGCTGTTCTGGGAACAGGGGTTGGGGGATACGATCCAGTTCCTGCGCTTCGTGCCGCTGGTGCGGGCGCTGGGGGCGGAGGTGGTGGTTTCGGTGCAGGACGCGCTGTTGCCTCTGGCGCGTGGTTTCGCCGCCGGGGTGGAGGTGGTGGGCGAGGCGGCGCGGCCCGGGGCCGGTGACCTGCATTGCCCGATCATGAGCCTGCCGCTGGTGCTGGGGGTGGAGCCCGGGGGTGTGCCAGCTTCTGGGGGATATCTCTCGGCCGATCCCGCGCGGGTGTCGGCGTGGCGGGCTCGGCTGCCGGGGGATGGGCGGCCGCGCGTGGGGGTGGTGTGGAGCGGCAATCCCTTACATGCAAATGACCGCAACCGGTCCCTACCCTTCGTGGCGCTTGGTGGATTGCTGGGCGCCGACGTGGACTGGGTGTGCCTGCAGAAGGAAATGCGGGCGGAGGAACGTGCGGCGGTGGCGGCGGATGGGCGGGTGCGATTTGTCGGCGAGGTGATCGCGGATTTCGCCGATACGGCGGCGCTGGTGGCGCTGTGCGACCTGGTGATTTCCGTCGATACCAGCGTGGCGCATCTGGCCGGGGCAATGGGGCGGCCGGTGTGGCTGCTGGTGCCGACGCCGGCGGATTGGCGCTGGGGTACCGAGGGCGAAGAGTCACCCTGGTATGCCGGGTTGCGGCTGTTCCGGCGCGGGCGGGGCGATTCCTGGGATGGCGTGCTGGCGCATGTGCGGGTGGCGCTGGAGGCGTGGCGGGACGGACGCGGTTCGGGTTAGGATTGCGGCGACGGATGGGTGGCCGAGTGGTTTAAGGCAGCGGTCTTGAAAACCGCCGTGCGTTTACGCGTACCGTGGGTTCGAATCCCACCCCATCCGCCAACTCTCCCTTGAGACGAAACTTGCAGTCTAGGACAGCGACGTTTTCGTTGCCTCTCAGCACTACTCCCACTGCTGCTCCCACCTCACGCCTCCACCCCGCCCCCGGCCCCCATGCCGGTTCTAGCTGAGACACCCCGGCTTCCGGCCAGACCCGCCGGGGAGGCCCCCCGCCCCCCCTGGGTGGGACCCTAACCACGTGTGACGGGCGGCCTTCTCTGGAGAACGGGGCGCCACTCTCCAACGGCCAACAACAGCTTTACCGGCATTCGCGAAGCGGCCTTCAGGAGACCCCTACCGGGGTCGATGGGACCCCTATTCGCATGGGGTCCGGCAGCCGCCGCACGGGAGGACAGGGGAACGGCGGAACTCAGCGGGCGGGGGCGGGCGCCTTCTTCCCCGTGGCTGGTCTGGCGGGCCGTGGAGAGGGCCGAAGGAGGCCAGGAGGGGGACGTCGCGCTTCCGTTCCGGCCCCCACATCGCCCCCACGACGCCGCCTAGCGCCGCCCCGTCAGGCGGGGAGTCGGGCCAGGACCGCCGCCACGGCATCGGCAGACCACGCGCCGCCCCGAGCGGTCTTGATGCCCCTCTCGGTCAGGGTCGCCCCGATCTGCCGCAGGCTCGCGCCACCGGCCCGTAGAGGCGCCACAATGCCCGCCAAGGTGGCCGCGAAGGCATCGGCTTGTTCCTGCCGGGCCTTAGTGCCTGCCGCCGTGTCGACCTTCGGGCCTCCCCGCCACCCGCCGAGTTTGGCGCCCCGGGCCTTCGCAGCAGCAAGGGCGGCGCGAGTCCGCTGGGCAATCAGGCCCGCCTCCAGTTCCGCCACGGCAGCCATTTGGGTGACGAGGAAACGACCCACGGGACCGGCGGGGACGGTCGGGAGGTCGCAGAACACCACGCCCCCTTCCCCGGCCCCACCGAGGACCGACAGGAGGAACTGAGCGTCCCTGGCCAGCCGGTCTAGCTTGGCCACCACAAGGACGGCACCAGTCAGACGGCAGGCCGCGAGGGCCTCTGCTAGCTGGGGACGGTCCGCCTTCCGTCCGCTCTCCACTTCCACGAACTCCCCCGCCAGACGCCACCCGGCGGCAGCTAGGTGAGACCTCACGGCTTCCCGCTGAGCCTCCAGGCCGAGGCCCGAGCGGCCTTGAGCCTGAGTGGAGACGCGAAGATAGGCGATGCGGGCATTGGGCATGGTGTCGGGTTCCTGACTACGTCGGTAGCCACAAGGGCGCTGGCATCCGGGCCGCGATCGAGGCTGCGGGCGCAAGCTTGCTCTACCTCCCGCCCTACAGCCCCGACTTCAACCCGATCGAGAACGCTTTTGCCAAGCTGAAGGCCATGCTGCGAAAGGCTGCTGAGCGAACCGTCGACGGACTCTGGAATACCATCGGATGCATCATCGACACCGTGACACCCGAAGAGTGCACCAACTACTTTGCCGCCGCCGGCTATGACGCAGAATGATCGGAAACCGCTCTAAAGTCCCCGGTGTTTCCGCAGGTTTGCAGGTTCCGACCCAACCTCTGAGACTGCCGTTCGCGAGAAATCCGGTCTCAAATGCGCTTCCGTCTCATTCGGACCCAACCTGAGTCCCATCGGG
>CANHKG010000110.1 GCA_947460455.1 Rhodospirillales bacterium
CCCCGCCGCCAGCAACGCGCGCCGCATCACCTTCGAATACGTGATGCTGAAGGGCATCAACGATTCGGAGGCCGAAGCCCGCGAACTCGTCCGCCTGATCGCCGGCCTGCCCGCCAAGGTGAACCTGATCCCGTTCAACCCCTGGCCCGGCAGCCCCTACGAAACCAGCACCCAGTCCGCGATCGACCGGTTCTCCCGAATCGTGATGGATGCCGGCTTCTCCTCCCCGGTCCGCACCCCGCGCGGGCGCGACATCCTGGCCGCCTGCGGCCAGCTCAAGACCGAAAGCCGCCGGGAACGACCCTCCGCCGGTTAACCCCGGCGTCCCGCACGGACCTTGCGTCGCCATGGGGAGGCCCGGTTTGCGGTTCCTGTCCGCGCGCAGGGGCGGAAAATACGTCGCCGCCCCGCCCGCAGCGGCCCACGGCCAGCGTCCTCCGGCCGAGGGCCGAATGGCGCCGCACCCGTGCCGATATCGTTAAGAGATTGTTTCCAGGCCTCTCTTGTCGGCGGGTGCAATTAATCTTTGCACCCGACTCCAGTGTCAATACGACTTGAACTCTTACCTTTAAGTGTCTTGAATCCCCTAGGTAGCGCTGGAGCTCTGTTAACCTTTCCTTAGCAAACTGGTCATACCTTCCTTGACGGTCGGTAAAGCTGCCGGCGCCCGCCCCGCAACCTCAAGGGAGACGCTGGATGACCCGGGCCTCGCACGAACCGCACGTTGCCACACTTTCAGGCACGCTTGCCTGCCTGGAGGAGTTCGGCGAACGTCTCACCGGCGCCATGCTGCGCTGCACCCCCTGTCCCTCCTGCGACGGCACCGTGATGCTCCTGGTGGAGCGCAACGCGGAGGACGAAGCCAGCGCGGACGACCCCTCCAGCTGGATCATCACCCTGGTGCCCGGCGGCCGCCTGTCGCTGGAAGCCGTGGTGGACGAAACCCGGCTTGAGATGCTCGCGATCGGCCCGGCCGACCGCATCCTGGCCCTGCTGAGGGTCCTGGCAGAACCGGTGAAGGTGGATGCCTGAGCGCGCGGCACCCCCATCACCGCCCACCATCCCAGCACCCAGCGCAAGCGGCCTGGCTGCCTGCCTGCTGGCCCTGGTAGGCGAGGCACAGTCCTTGTCCCACCCCTTCGCCGCCCATCTGATCGCCGCCGCCGCCGCCGACCTGCTGGAGGCGGACAAGCCGGCCCCCACCGGGACCACACCCACCGGGGCCACCCCCACCCCCACCCCCACCCCCACCCAAGCCGCGCGCTGACAGGCTGCGCCGGCCATGGGCCGGCCCACCGTCACGCGGGTGCCCCCCGTTCCTCTTCCGCCCGCGCCATCAAATCCTCCTCCGCCGCCAGGTGCAGCGCGATCACCGCCTCCATCACATGCAGCAGCCGGCGCAGCTCGTGCCGTTCGGCGTCGCTGGCCTCGGTGCCGTCCAGCCCCGCCACCAGCCCGGCATAGCGCCCGGCCAGCTCGGCGATCGCCTCGTGCATCCGCGTCATCGGCCCCAGCGGATCGGCCCCGCCCAGCCGGCGCGCCAGCTCCGGGAAGGTTGCCGCCTCCTCCTCGCGCTGGTGCGGCAGCAGCAGCCCGCCCAGCCCCGCATCGATCGCCCGCAACGCGATGAGATCGGGGACCATCCCCGCATGCAGCGCATCGGCCGTGCGCCGCATCCGCGCCAGCAGCGCGCGCAGCCGCACATGCTCGTCCAGCACCCGCCCCACGCCCGCCGCCGCCGGCAACGCCGCCTGGCGCCGCCCCAGCGCCCGCAGCGCGTTGAGAATGACCGCCACGTCGATCGCCTCCTGCAGCACCGCCCCGGCCACCGGCGGCAGGTACCCCGCCGCCGCCACGCCCATCGCCACCAGCGACAGCCCCATGCCCACCGCCACCGATTGCAGCGCGATGCCCCGTGCCCGCCGCGCCACCGCCACCGCGCCGGCCACGCGGTCGATCCGGTCCACCAGCAGCACCACATCCGCCGCCTGCGCCGCCGCCGCCGCGCCGCGCGCGCCCATGGCCACGCCGATATCGGCCATCGCCAGCGCCGGCGCGTCGTTGATCCCGTCGCCGATCATCATCACCGGCGGTGCCGCGGCACGTTCCGCCCGCACCACCTCCAGCTTGCCCTCCGGCGAGCGTTCGGCGTGCACCGCATCCAGCCCCAGCGCCGCCCCCACCGCCACCGCCGGCCCGGCGCGATCGCCGGTGACCATCACCAGCCGGGTCACCCCCGCCGCGCGCAACGCCCGGATCGCCCGCGCCGCCTCCGGCCGGATGCGGTCGGCCAGCAGCAGCACCCCGGCCGCGCGCCCCTCCACCGCCACCCAGGCCACCGCGGGGGATGCCGCCGCCAGCCGCGCCGCACTTCCCTCCACCGGCAGTGCGATCCCCAGCGCGGCCAGCATCGCAGCCCCGCCCACCGCCACCTGCCGCCCGTCCACCACCCCGCTCAACCCGCCGCCATGCACCTCCTGCACCTGCGTCGGCAGCGCCAGCACAAGCCCCGCCGAACGCGCCGCCCGCACCACCGCGCCGGCCACCGCATGCTGGCTCGCCTGGTCCAGGGAGGCAGCGAGGCGCAGCACCTCATCCGCGTCGAACCCCTCCAGCGCCTCCACCGCCTCCACATCCGGCAGGCCGGAGGTCAGCGTGCCGGTCTTGTCGAACAGCACGGTGGCCACGCGCGCCAGCCGCTCCAGCGCCCCGCCGCCCTTCACGATCACGCCCATCCGCGCGGCGCGGGATACGCCGCACACCAGCGCCACCGGGGCGGCCAGGATCAGCGGGCAGGGCGTGGCCACCACCAGCACCGCCAGCGCCCGCTCCGCGCTGCCGCCCCACCACCAGGCCAGCCCCGCCAGCGCCAGCGTCGCCGGCAGGAACCACAGCGCCCACTGGTCGGCCAGCCGCACCATCGGCGCCCGCTCGCCCTCCGCCGCGGAGACAAGCCGCACGATGGCGGCATAGGTGCTGTCCGCCGCCGCCGCGGTGGCCAGCAGCCGGAACGCCCCGCCAGCATTCACCCCGCCGCTGCGGGCGCCCTCGCCCGCCGTCCGCGCCACCGGCAGCGGCTCCCCGGTCAGGGCGGATTCATCAAGCTGGGCCGGTTCGTCGCCCATAATCGTGCCATCCACCGGCACCGTCTCGCCGGGCTTCACCAGCAGCAACCAACCCGGCTGCACCGCCTCCACCGCCACCTCATGCAGGGCATCGCCCTCCAGCCGGTGCGCGATGCGCGGCACGCGGGCCAGCAATGCCGAGATCTCGCCCCGTGCCCGCCCCTCGGCATAGGCCTCCAGCGCCCCGCCACCGGCCACCATCAGCGCCACCAGCGCGGCGGTGAAGCTCTCCCCCAGCGCCACCGCGCCCGCAATCGCCACCAGCGCGATGATGTCCACGCCCAGCGACCCGCCGCGCAGCGCCGCCAGCGTGTCCCGCGCCACCCCCGCCGCCACCGGCAGGGCGGCGGCGATCCACAGCCAGCGCGCAACCTCCGCCTGGCCCAACGCCCAGGCCGCCCCGCCCGCCGCCATCAGCGCAAGCACAAGGAACAGCAACAGGAAGCGGCGCGGCGCGACATTCATCGCGCCACGCTACCAGCCTCGCCGGCGGAAACCTTGATCTGTGTCGGGGACCTGTGCCGGACGGGGGCGCTCAGCTGCGCCCGTACGTATCCTCAAGCCGGACGATATCGTCCTCGCCGGTATAGCTGCCCACCTGCACCTCGATGATGGTCAGCGGAATGCGGCCGGGGTTCTCCATCCGGTGCACGCAGCCCAGCGGCAGGTAGATGCTCTCATTCTCCCGCACCATCACCACCTCGTGATCGCGCGTCACCAACGCGGTGCCCGAAACCACCACCCAGTGCTCGGCCCGGTGGAAATGCTTCTGCAGGGAGAGCTTCTGGCCCTGGTTCACCACGATCCGCTTCACCTGGAAACGCGTGCCGGTGATCAGGCTCTCATAGAAGCCCCAGGGCCGGTACACCCGGTTATGGCTGGTCGCCTCCGGCCGCTTCATGGCCTTGAGGCGATCCACCACCTTCTTCACGTCCTGCGCGCGGTCGCGATGCATCGCCAGCACCGCATCCTCGGTGGCGATGATCACCGCATCCTCCAGCCCCAGCACCGCCACCACGGCGCCGTCGGTGCGGGCATAGGAATTGGCCGCCCCCTCGAACAGCACCGCCCCGCCGCCGCTGGCCGAGGCCACGTTGCCCGCCCCGTCCTTGCCGCCGAGGTCCCACAGCGCACCCCAGCTGCCCACATCCGACCAGCCGATATCCGCCGGCACCACCGCCGCCCGGCTGGTGCGCTCCGCCACCGCATAGTCCAGGCTGATCGAAGGGCAGGCCGTGAACGCCGCGGGATCAAGCCGCACGAAATCCAGATCCGTCACCGCCCCTGCCAGCGCCGCGCGCACCGCCACAACCACCTCCGGCGCGAATGTCTCCATCTCCGCAATCAGCGTGGCCGCGGTGAACACGAACATGCCGGAGTTCCACAGATGCCGCCCGCTGGCCACGAACTCCGCCGCCCGCGCCGCATCCGGCTTCTCCAGGAACTGCCCCACGGCATACGCCCCCGCGATCCCGGCCAGGCCCTCGCCGCGCTCGATATAGCCGAACCCCGTCTCCGGCGCCGTCGGCTTCATCCCGAACGTCGCCACGTGGCCGGCCCGCGCCGCCGCCACCGCGCTGGCCAGCGCCACATGCAGCGCCTCCACATCCGTGATCGCCGCATCGGCCGCCATCATCCACAGCACCGCGTTCGGGTCCGTCTCCGCCACCACCAGGGCCGCGGCCAGGATCGCCGGCGCCGAATTGCGCCCCACCGGCTCCAGCAGGATGCGCGCACCCTCCACCCCCAGCTCCCGCATCTGCTCCGCCACCACGAAGCGATGCTCCTGGTTGCACACCACGATCGGCGCGCCGAAGCCCGGCCGCTGCGCCCGGCTCGCCGTCTCCTGGATCATCGAAAGCTCTGAGACGAGCGGCCAGAACTGCTTGGGAAAGCTCTCCCGCGACACCGGCCACAAGCGGGTGCCAGACCCACCGGAAAGGATAACGGGAACAATCGGGCTGGCATCAGACATGAAATGGCATCCTGACGGGGCTATGCGGCGTTCTAGGTCGCCCGGCGCCGCAATGTCCAGCAACCGGGGCTTGATACGACACCGAACGGGGCCCACTTTCGCCCACGCCCGATCAAACAGGAGTGAACACATGCAGGTCGAAATCGAATACTGCGGCATGTGAGGCTATGAGGCGCGCGCCCGTGCGGCCCGCACCCTCATCGCCTCGCGTAACCCGCAGGCCCAGGTCACGCTCCGCAAATCCGGCGGCGGCGTGTTCGAAATTACCGTGGATGGAGAGCTGAAATACTCCAAACGCAAATCTGGCGCGTTTCCGTCGGATGCCGAGGTGGCTGAAGCGATCAAGTAAGCGCGTTCTTTTTTGAAAAAAAGAACCAAAAAACTTTCATTCGTTTGATGCGGAGGATGCCGTTCTTTCGTATCAAACGAATGAAGTCTTTTTGCTTCTTTTTCTTCAGAAAAAGAAGGCCTTCCTTATAACCCCAAATACGCCTGCCGCACCCGGTCATCCGCCAGCAAATCCGCGCCGGAGCCCGAAAGCGTCACCCGCCCGGTCTCCAGCACGTAGCCCACCTCGCTCAGCGCCAGCGAGGCCGCCACGTTCTGCTCCACCAGCACGCAGGTCATCCCCTCCGCGTTCAGCGTGCGCACCGTCTCCAGCACCTGCTGCACCACCGCAGGCGCCAGGCCCAGGGAGGGCTCGTCGAACAGGATCAGCTCCGGCCGCCCCATCAGGCAGCGCCCGATCGCCAGCATCTGCTGCTCCCCGCCCGAAAGCGTGCCCGCCGCCTGGCCCCGCCGCTCCGCCAGGCGCGGAAACATCTCCAGCACCCGCCGGAACGTCGCCGCCCGGCTGTCCCGCGCCCGCGGGATCATGGCGCCGAGGTCCAGGTTCTCCGCCACGGAAAGGCTGGGAAACACCTGCCGCCCCTCCGCCACCTGGCCGATCCCCAGATTGCACACGATGTGGGAGGGCAACCCCGCGATATCCCGCCCATGCCAAAGGATGCGCCCGCGCCACGGGCGAATGATCCCGGCGATGGTGCGGATCAGCGTGGTCTTGCCCGCCCCGTTCGCCCCCACGATCGCCACGATCCGCTTGTCCGGCACCGTGAGGGAAACATCCTCCAGCGCCACCGCATCGCCATAGCCCGCCGAGAGTTCCTGCACTTCGAGCATCAGTGCACCGGCCCCGTGCCGAGATAGCTCCGCACCACCTCCGGCTCCGCCACCACCTCCGCCGGCGTGCCGAGCGCGATGCGCGCCCCGTGGTGCAGCACCAGCACCCGCCCGGCCAGCGCCATCACCGCGCGCATCACGTGCTCAATCAGCACGATGGTGGTGCCATGCTCGCGGTTGATCTCGCGCAGCACCCCCACCATCCCGTCCACCTCGGTGGGCCGCAGCCCGGCCATCACCTCGTCCAGCAGCAGCAGCCGGGGCTCGGTGGCCAGGGCGCGCGCCACCTCCAGCCGCTTGCGATCGGGCAGGGTCAGGGCACCTGCCGGCCGGTCGGCCAGGGCGGCAAAGCCCATCCGCTCCATCACCGCCTCCGCCTTCACCCGGGCCTCGCGCGCATGGGGCGTGCGCATCAGGCTGCCCACCATGATGTTCTCCCGCACCGTCATCGCCGGGAAGGGCCGCACGATCTGGAAGGTTCGCCCCACCCCGCGCGCCGCGATCGCATCGGGCCGCATCCCGTCGATCCGCTCCCCCGCCAGCCGGATCGCCCCGGCACTCGGCGCCAGCGCGCCGGCGATCAGGTTGAACAGCGTGGTCTTGCCCGCCCCGTTCGGCCCGATCACCGCGAAGATCTCGCCGGCCGCCACATCGAAGCTCACCCCGTCCACCGCCAGCAGCCCGCGGAACCGGCGCGACACCGCTTCCACCGCCAGCAGCGCGCTCACGAAACCCCCAGCCGCTTGGCCAGCCAGGGCCAGATGCCGCTCGGCCGCACCCAGATCACCGCGATCAGCAGTAACCCATAGGCCACCGCCTTCACCCCCGGCGCATCCAGGCCGAGCTCCTGCACCAGCGCGGCCAGCCCCTCGCCCGCCGGCGTCAGCAGTGCCGCGCCCACCACCGGCCCCAGCACCGTGCCCAGCCCGCCGATGATCGGCGCCAGGATCAGCTCCAAGGACCGGCTCATGTCGAACACCTGCCCGGGGAACAGGTTGCGGTAGTAGAACGCCACCACCACCCCGGCCACGGAGGCCATGGCCGCCGAGACCAAAATCGCCTGCATCCGCGCCCGGAACAGGTTCACCCCCAGCGCCTCCGCCGCCACCGGGTCATCCCGCACCGCCCGCCACAGGAACCCGAACCGGCTGCGCGCCAGCCACGCCACCACCCCCGTGGCACCCGCCGCCAGCCCCAGCGTGAGGTAGTAGAAGAACACCGGCCCGCCATCGAGCATCCACCACGCAGCCCGCCCCTCCTGCGTTACCGGCAGGAACAGCCCGCCCGCGCCGCCGGTGATCGCCAGATGGTCGAACGCCACCCGCGCGATCTCCGCGAAGGCGATGGTCAGCAGCGCGAAATACACCCCCTCGATCCCGAACCGCAGCCCGAGCCAGCCGATCACGCCCGCTGCCAGCATCGCCGCCGCCATGCCCGCGAACACGCCAATCAGCGGCGAAACCCCGAGATGCAGCCACAGCAGCGCCGGCACATAGGCACCGAGCCCGACATACAGCGCATGCCCCAGCGAAAGCTGCCCGGCATACCCCATCATCACATTCCAGGCCTGGCCCATCAGCACGAACTGGAACACCAGGATCAACACCGAAAGCTCATACCGCCCCGCCACCGCCGGCACCGCCAGCAATGCCACCGCCAGCAGCGCCCCAAGCCCCCACCTCACGGCCGCTTCCCCAGCAACCCCTGCGGCCGCAACGCCAGCACCGCCACCAGCAGCAGAAACGAAAACAGGCTCTTCATCGAAGGCTGCCACAGGAACCCCGCCAGCGCCTCGCACACCCCGATCAGCACGCCCCCCAGCAACGCGCCGGCCAGCGAGCCCAACCCACCGATGATCACGATGATGAAGCCCTGCAGCGTGAACCCATGCGCCAGCACCGGCGACGCATCCGATATCGTCACCAGCATCGCCCCCGCAGCGCCGACACACGCCAGCCCGATGCCGAAGGTCAGCGCATAGAGCCGCTTCACATCCAGCCCCACCACCGCCGCGCCCAGCAGGTTATCGGCACACGCCCGAATGGCCGTGCCCGTGCGCGTGAACCGGAAGAACCCGATCACCCCCCCGGTCAGCACGAACGCCACCGCCGCCGCCACCAGCCGCGCCTTGTCCAGGATCACCGGCCCAATCTCGTAGCTGTCCAGCGCATAGGGCAGGTTCACCGGCCGCGCATCCGGCCCGAACCCCATCAGCAGCAGGTTCACCAGCACCATCGCCACGCCGGCGAGCAGGATGAACTGCTCATGCTCCGCCCGCCCCACGAACGGGCTCACCAGCCAGCGCTGCAACCCAAACCCCAGCACGAAGCACCCCGCCGCGATCGGCAACGCCGCCACGATCGGGTCCACCCCCCACCAGGTGAACGCCACCCAGGCCGCATACATCGCCAGCACCGCGAACTCGCCATGCGCGAAGTTCACCACCCGGATCACGCCAAAGATCACCGAAAGCCCAAGCGCCATCAGGCCATATACCAGGCCCGTCATCACGCCCTGGACCACAACGCCCAGCAGCAACCCTGCCGTCATGGGCGGCACCCAAAGCAAGACGTTCTTTTTTGAAAAAAAGAACCAAAAAACTTTTCCGACCTTGCGCCGGGGAAAACGGGCGCAAAGTCGGAAAAGTCTTTTTGCTTCTTTTTCTTCAGAAAAAGAAGAATCTTCCTAAGCCCTTAGCTACGCCCCTGCCACCCCGGCATCGGCAGCACCGGCTTCTCCGTCGCCGCCGCCACCGGCAGCACCACGGTCGGTGTCCGATTCCGGTTCTGCACGCAGGCAGAGACGATGTTCGGGTTCTGCCCCTTGGCATCGAAGGTGATCGGCCCGCCCGTCATCACATGCTCGGCCAGGTTCGTCGCCCGCACCGCCTTCATCAGCGCCTCGCCATCCGTGGTGCCCGCCCGCTTATGCGCATCGGCCGCCACCAGCAGCGCCTCGAAGGTGAAGCCGGCGTTGAAGCATTCCGCCGCGAAGCGGTAGCGCGGGCTGGCCGGGGTGTAGGCCGCCTCCAGCGCCTTGGCCATCGGCGCGTTGAAGTTCGCCCAGGGCAGGTTGGTGATGGCGTAGTCCGCCAACGGCCCAAGCCCCTGGTAGAACTCCTCGTCGTACATGCCGGGCGAACCCGGGGAGATGATCGCCTTGGGCGTGTAGCGCTGCCGCACCATGTCGCGGAACAGCTTGATCGCGTCGGCGGAGCGCGTGACCACCAGCAGCACGTCGGGGTTCAGCGCGCGGATCTTGGTCACCTCCACCGAGAGGTCCTGCGCCTTGGGGTCGTAGGCGATCTTGTCCAGCAGCTCGATCGGCAGGCCGGCACGCGGATACAGCGCATCCATCGCGCCGCGCTGCGCGGTGCCGAAGGTGTCGTTGGCGTGCACGAACACCGCGGTCTTGGGCTGCGCGCCGGTGGCCGCCAGCAAATCCTTGATCAGCGCCAACCCGTTGGTCACCAGTTGCCCGCCGGTGGGGAAGTTGCGCACCAGGTACTGGTAGCCCTGCTCGGTGATCTGCGGCGCCGCGCCGATATTGATCACGAACGGAATCTTGCGCTGCTCCGTCACCTGCGCGATCGCCAACGCGGCGCCGGATTCGAACGGGCCCACAATGCAATGCGCGCCAGCGTTGATCACGCGTTCCGCCTGGGTGCGCGCCATGTCCACGTTGGATTCGAAATCCACGTCCATGATCTCGATGCGCATGCCGAAATCCGCCAGCACCTTCGGCGCCACCATGGCCCCGCGATGGCAGCTCTGCCCGGCCTGCGCCAGGTAGCCGGACTTGGGCAGCAGCAGCCCCACCTTCAGCACCGGCGCCTGCGCCCGCACGATCGCCGGCATCGCCAGGGTTGCGGCCCCTGCCGCCAAGCCGCGCCGCGTGAGTCCGCCCATGTTCCTGCTCCTGCACTTGCTGCCGTGGCCCCCCAAGGATCGCCGGAGGATCAGTCAAAGCGCAAGGTCACAAAAGTTTTTTGGTTCTGTTTTTCAAAAAAGAACATGCTTCCTAGTAAGCCGCCTCCAGCAGCGCCAAAGCCTCACCCACCTGCGCCTCGGGCGACCGTGCCCCCGCATTGGCATTGAAGTTCTTCACCGTCTCCCGCGCCACCGCCGCCAGTTCCTCGCGCGGAATGCCGAGGTCGCGCAGCCGCACCGGCATCCCGGCCCGCACGTAGAGCGCCTCCAGCGCATCGGCGACTGCCAGCGCCGCCGTGCGCCCGTCCATCCCCTCGCGGAACACGCCCAGCGCCCCGGCCACCTGCCGCGCCGCCGCCGCTTCCACCGCGTCCGCCAGGCGGATGCGTGGGGCGTGCACCACGCAGGTGCTCTCGCCCTGGCCCACATGCGGGTAGCGCACATGCAGCGCGGTGGAGACCGCATAGTTGCCGGCGAACACCCCGCCGCGGAAGCGTGCGGCGCCATCGTCTTCCGCCCGGTTCTGCAGGAACGCCGCCACCGCCAGTTCCATCCGTGCGGCGGCATCGCCTGGCGCGTCGATCAGCCGGAGATAGGCCCGGTGCGCGAGGCGGAACGCATGGTCCCGGTCCGCCTCCGCCAGCGGGTTGATCGCCACCTGCTCCATCGCCGCCAGCGCCGAGGCGAACACGGTGGTGGCGGTGGATCGCATCACCGCATCCGGCGTGGCCGCCAGCGTGCCTTCGTCCAGCAGGATCGCCTGTGGCCTCGTCTTGGGATCGAAATACTCCATCCGGTGGTCGAAGTCCGGGTTGGCCAGCCCCGTGCCGGCGCGGTTCATGGCGCTGGTCGGTGTGGTCGGGATGTTCACGATCGGCAGCTTCGGTGCATTCAGGCGCGGGCTATAGGCGGCCCGGCCTTCGGGATACTGCGTCATCAGCGCGAACGGATCACCCGCCTCGCCCAGGAAGATCGCCACCGCCCGCACCGCCACGATCACGCTGCCGCCGCCCACCGCGATCAACAGATCCGCCCCCGCCGCCCGCGCCGCATCGCGCGCCCCGCAGACGGAGGCGAAGGTCGAATCCTTCTCGATCCCGTCGAACACACCCGCGAACCGGTCCCCCAGCGCGGCCGCGATCCGCACCACCGTATCCGTCCGCCGGTTCACGGAGGGCGAGCACACCACGAAGGCCCGCTTTGCCCCGGCCCGCGCGACGGCCTCAGCCAGATGTGCCTCGATCACCCCCGCGCCGCACCACAGCCGCCAGGCGAACCCGGCCGCGCGAAACCCGCTCATGCCACCGCCTTTGCCGCCAGCAGGGCATCGATCTCGGCCGTGGAATACCCGGCCTCCGCCATCACCTCGCGCGTGTGTTCCCCCAGCCGCGGTGCCAACCGCCGCACGGAGGCCGGGCTTTTCGAGAACCGGGCCGGTGGCCGGGCCTGCAGCAGCTTGCCCTCGCTCGGGTGCTCCACTTCCTGGAACAACCCCACGGCCGCCAGGTGCTCCTGCGTCTCCACATCGGCGAGTTTCGCGAATGCCGTGTGCGGCACGTCGATGCGCAGCAGCAGTTCCTCCCACTCCGCCGTGGTGCGCGTGACGGCGATCTCGCGCATGGTGTCGTAGATGCGGTCGATGTTGCGGGCGCGGGCCACGGGGTCCAGCACCGCGAATGCCTCGATGCACTCCGGGTGCCCCACCGCCTGGAAGAACGCCTCCCAGTTCTCGCCGGAATAGGGCAGCATGGTCAGCCAGCCGTCTTTCGTCTTCACCGGCTTGCGTGCCTTCATGCGCTTGTAGCCGGTGGGCCCGATCGGCGGCACGAAGGCCTTGCCGCCGAACATCTCGATGCTGTTGAACGAAGCCAGCGTCTCCAGCATCGGCACTTCCACCATCTGCCCTTCGCCGGTGCGCTCCCGGTGCAGCAGCGCCGCCGTCACCGCGCCGGAAAGCGCCATGCCACAGATCTTGTCGCCGATCAGGCTGGGCACGAAGGCCGGCTCCTCATCGGTGCCCATGGCGGAAGCGAAGCCAGACGCCGCCTGGATCACCTCGTCGAAGGCCGGCCGCGCCGCCCAGGGCCCGTCCTGCCCGAAGCCCGTGGCCACCGCGTACACCATGCGCGGGTTCAACGCCCGGCAGGTCTCGTAGCTGAAGCCCAGCCGCGCCAGCCCGGCCGGGCGCACGTTGCTCACCAGCGCATCCACCGTCGGGATCAACCGGCGCAGCACTTCCTTGCCGCCTTCGCTCTTCAGGTCGATGGCGATGCTGCGCTTGTTGCGGTTGGCGGCCATGAACTGCCCGCTCATGCCCCGGTTGCGGAAGATGCCGGAGTTGCGCCACATGTCGCCCCCCAGCCCCTCCACCTTGATCACCTCGGCCCCCCAGTCGCCCAGCGTCTGCGCGCCGAACGGGCCGAACAGCACCGTGGTCAGGTCCAGGATACGGAAGCCCGTCAGCGGGCCCTTTGCTTCGCTCATCGTCTCAACCCCGAATCACCTTCATCGAACCGGCATAGGCACGCGCCAGCACCTCGCTGTCGCTGGAATAGGCGATGATTTCCACCCCCGCCTGCACCCATTGCCGCGCCTGCGCCTCCGTGGCGCACAGCATCGCACACGCCTTGCCATGCTTGCGCGCCGCCGCCAGCACCAGGTCGCGCTTTTCGTCCAGCAGCTTCGCCATCTCCGGATGCCCGGCAATGCCGAGGTCCTGCGCGAGGTCGCTGGGCCCCAGAGTCAGCCCATCGATCCCGTCCATCGCCGCGATCGCATCCAGGTCTTCCAGCGCCGCGCCGGTCTCGAACATCACGGTCACGAACACCTGGCTGTCCGCGAAGGCCCGCCGCTCGGCCACGCTCATCGACAGGTCATAGTCGGTGCCAGGGCTGTGGCCCGCATTGCCGCGCAGCCCGCGCGGGGCATAGCGGGATGCCGCGGCGATCTCCCGCGCATGGGCGGCGTTTTCCACCTGCGGGCAGTGCAGGTTCCACACGCCGACATCCAGCAGCCGCGTGATCCATTCCCGGTTCGCCTTCGGCGGGCGCACCACCAGCGGGAAATCGAGCGCGCGGGCCACCACCGCCATGTCTGCCACCGTCTCGATCGAGATGCCGGTGTGTTCCATGTCCACCCGGGCGAAATCCAGCCCCGCCGCCTGCAGCAGCGTCAGCACCGCCGGGGTGCGGATCATGTTCACCCAGGTGCCGATCTGCACCTCCCCGCGCGCCACCCCTGCCCGCAACCTGTTGCCCCGCATCGCGCCGTTCCTCCCGGTCGGCGCAGCCTAGGCCGGATGCGCGGGGACGGGAACGGGCCCATCCGCATCAAGGGGAGCGGCGTTTCCTGGGTCTGTTTTCAAGGGCGAACCATCTTCCTGGGATCCACAAGCTCGTCGAACTGCTCTGCCGAGACCACCCCCATCCCCAGGGCTGCCTCCCGCAGGGTGGTCCCGTGCGCCATCGCATGGTGCGCCACCTCGGCTGCCCGGTCGTAGCCGATCACCGGCGCCAGTGCCGTTACCAGCATCAGCGAGCGTTCCACGTGTTCGGCGATGCGTGGCCGGTTTGGCTCCATGCCTTCCACCAGGAAGCGGCGGAAGTTGGTGCACCCGTCGGCCAGCAGGGTGATGGACTGCATGGCGTTGTGCAGGATCAGCGGCTTGTAGACGTTCATCTCCAGCTGCCCGCCGGCGCCGCCGAGGCCCACCGCCACGTCGTTGGCCATCACCTGGGCGGCGAGCATCGTCATCGCCTCGGTCTGGGTTGGGTTCACCTTGCCGGGCATGATGGAGGAGCCGGGCTCGTTCTCTGGCAGCAGCAGCTCCCCCAGACCCGCTCGGGGGCCGGAGGCCAGCAGGCGGATGTCGCTGGCGATCTTGAACAGGGAGACCGCGAGCCCGCGCAGGGCGGAGGACAGGGCCACCAGGGCATCGTGCGCGCCCATTGCGGCGAAGAGATTGGGCGCGGTTTCGAACGGCAGGGTGGTAAGCGCCGCGATATGGGCTGTGGCGGCGGACGCGAAGCCCGACGGGGCGTTGAGGCCGGTGCCTACTGCGGTGCCGCCGAGGGCGAGGAAGCGCAGTTCTTCCTCCACTGCCACCACGCGGCGCAGGCCGGCGGAGAGCATCGCGGTGTAGCCGGAGAATTCCTGGCCCAGCGTGAGCGGCGTTGCGTCCTGCAGGTGGGTGCGGCCGATCTTCACGATGTCCTGCCAGGCCTCGGCCTTTGCCCCCAGCGCATCGCGCAGGGCCGAGACGGCCGGCACCAGGCGCTGATGGACCGCGACCAGGGCCGCGATGTGCATGGCGGCGGGGAAGGTGTCGTTGGAGGATTGGGACATGTTGACGTGGTCGTTCGGATGCACCGGCCGCTTGCTGCCGAGCGGGGTGCCGGCCAGTTGGCAGCAGCGGTTGGCGATCACCTCGTTGATGTTCATGTTGAACTGCGTGCCGCTGCCGGTCATCCAGACGTGCAGCGGGAATTCCGTGTCGTGATGGCCGGCGAGGATTTCGTCGCAGGCGGTGGTGATCATCGTGGCCAGGGCCGGGTCCAGATGGCCGAGGTCGCGGTTGGCAAGTGCGGCGGCTTTCTTCAGCACGGCGTAGGCCGAGATGAGTTCGGGCGGCATGCGTTCGCGGCCGATGGAAAAGTAGTGCAGGGAGCGCTGGGTCTGTGCGCCCCATAGCCGGGCGGCGGGCACCTGGATCTCGCCCATGCTGTCTGTCTCGGTGCGATAGGTCTCCATCGCCTGCCTCCCTGCCTACCCTGCGGCAAGCCTCCCGCGCCGAAGAGGTTGCCGTAGGGGGCGGGTGGCGATCAGCGGCCGAAGCTGTCCCACAGGATCATGCCGACTTCGGCCATGGCGCCGTTGACCAGGGCGTTGCGTTCGGCGAGCAGGCGGGAGTTGCCGCGGGGGATCGGGGTGGGGTCGAAGGTGTAGACGCCGAAGCTGATCGCATCCGTCTCGCTGCGCAGGATGACGCCGGCGTCGTTGCGGATCTTGCGGAAGCTGCCGGTCTTGTTGCCCACGGCGCCGTCGGGCAGGTAGCGGGGCACGCGGTCGCGCAGTTGCTGGGCGCGCAGGATGGTCATCATGTCGGCACAGGCGGCCGCGCTGCCGGCCTTGCCTTGCAGGATCATGGCGGAGAGGGCGGCCATGTCGGCGGCGGACGAGGTGGTGTTCTGCGGCGTGCGGTGGAAGGCGAGGCCGCTGTAGTCCATGTCGCCGCTGCGGCCGGCTTCCTGCATCTGGGCGTAGCTGGGGGGCGGCACCGGGGGCAGGGCGTAGCCGTGGGCGAAGAGTTCCGGCATCGACAGGGCCAAATGGATGTTCTGCAGGCCGAGGCGGCGCATGGTGGCGTTGATGTTCGCGTTGCCCACCAGCTCCTGCAGCATGTGGGTGGCGGTGTTGTCGCTGATGATGATCATCAGCATCGTGAGGTCGCGGATGGTGGGCTTGAGGCCGGCATCCAGCTTCTGGATCACGCCGGAGCCGACGATGCGCTGAGCCTCCGTCATCTCGATGCGATCGGACATCTTGAAGCGACCCTCGTCGGCCTGGCGATACACCTCCACCATCACCGGGATCTTGTAGGTGCTGGCGGTGGGGAACAGCTCGTGCGGGTTGATCGCGACGGTCTCGCCGGTGGGCAAATGGGTGGCGGAGAAGCCGACCTCGATGCCCAGGGGGGCAAATACGGCTTCAATCTGGGACTGGACGGACATGGCGCTTCCCGCGGCTGATGTGGCCGGGATGCTGGCCCATTCCCGAAGGCTGCGCCAGTTGGCAGAGTGGGCAGGCAAACGGAGGAAATCGATATGGGCATGCTGGACGGGAAGATCGCCATCATCACCGGGGCGACGAGCGGGATCGGCGAACGCTCCGCCGAGCTGTTCATCGAGGAAGGGGCCACCGTGGTGCTGGCCGGGCGGCGGGCGGAGCTGGGCGAGGCGATCGCGGCACGGCTTGGCCAGAACGCCTCCTTCGTGCAGGCGGATGTGGGCGACGAAGCCGATATCAAGGCGTTGATCGAAAGCACGGCGCAGCGCTTCGGGCGGATCGACGTGCTGTTCAACAATGCCGGGCACGGGCTGCCACCCTTCCGCATCGCCGAGGCCGATATCGCCACCTGGGACACCATGATGTCGGTGCATGTGCGCGGGGTGGTGATCGCGATGAAATACGTGGCGCCCATCATGCAAAAGCAGAAATCGGGCAGCATCATCACCACCGCCTCCGTGGCCGGGTACCGCGCCGGTGGGTCCAGCCACGCCTACTCCACGGCCAAGGCGGCGGTGCTGCACCTGACGCGCTCCGTGGCCGCCGAACTCGGCGAGGACGGGATCCGGGTGAACTCGATCTCGCCCGGGGCGATCGTGACCGGGATTTTCGGCAAGGGCATCGGGCTCGACCCGAACGTGGCCGACCAGGAGTTGGCGACGCTGGAAGCGCGCTTCACCAAGGCCCAGCCTATCCCGCGGGCCGGCGTGCCCGACGATATCGCGCGGGCGGCGGTGTTCCTGGCCTCCGACGGGGCGAGCTTCGTGAACGGGGCGGATATCGTGGTGGATGGCGGGGCGATCTCTGGCCGGCCGTTCAGCCAAGGGGTGGGGGCGCGGAAGGAAATGACCGAGGCCATTTCGAAGGCGGCGGAAGGCAGGAAGGGTTAAGGCCAGGGCTCTGCCCTGGACCCGCTGGGGCCTTAGGCCCCAGACCCCTTTACCTTGGGCATGAGTCTTCGTCGCGCTAGGCGGGGGCCGAAAGACGGATTCGTGATGAAATCGGGCGCGCGTCGCCTACGGCGGCGCGCGCGCGATACGAAGGGGACGGGGTGCGGACGCGCGCTTGCCCGAACGGCGCATGCCGCGGCCGGGGCGGCCGCGGAGGATCCAGCCGATCCAGGCGCGTTGACGGCGCAAACGGCGCAGGGCGCGCGGGTGGAGTACGGGTGCGAGGTCGTCGATGGTTTCGCCGGTGGGGGAGAAGTGCCAATCCCGCTGCGGGGTGCGCCAGGTGCGCGCGGAGGTGGTGGCCAGGGTGAGTTGGGCCATGACCGCCTTGTTCCCCGTGAGGAACGCCAGCAGGGCGAGGAGGAGGTTGAGGAGGGGCGCCGGAAAATGGACGCGCTTCGCCG
>CANHKG010000111.1 GCA_947460455.1 Rhodospirillales bacterium
CATCTACGTTGCCATCGGCCAGAAGCGCTCCACCGTCGCCCAGCTCGTCCGCACCCTGGAAGAGAACGGCGCGATGGAATACTCCATCGTGGTCGCCGCCACCGCGTCCGACCCGGCGCCGATGCAGTTCCTGGCGCCCTACACCGGCTGCACCATGGGCGAGTATTTCCGCGACAACGCCATGCACGCGGTCATCTTCTACGACGATCTGTCCAAGCAGGCCGTCGCCTACCGCCAGATGTCCTTGCTGCTGCGCCGCCCGCCGGGCCGCGAGGCGTACCCGGGCGACGTGTTCTACCTGCACTCGCGCCTGCTGGAACGCGCCGCGAAGATGAACGACAGCCTGGGCGCCGGTTCGCTCACCGCGCTGCCGGTCATCGAGACGCAGGCCGGCGACGTCTCGGCCTACATCCCGACCAACGTGATTTCGATCACCGACGGCCAGATCTTCCTGGAGACCGAACTGTTCTTCAAGGGCATCCGCCCGGCCGTGAACGTCGGCATCTCGGTGTCCCGCGTGGGCTCCGCGGCGCAGATCAAGGCCATGAAGCAGGTCGCCGGGCGCATCAAGCTGGAACTCGCGCAGTATCGCGAGATGGCCGCCTTCGCCCAGTTCGCTTCCGACCTCGATGCCTCCACCCAGCAGCTGCTGGCCCGTGGCGCCCGCCTGACGGAGCTGCTGAAGCAGCCCCAGTTCAAGCCGGTGCCGGTTGAGGAGCAGGTGGTGGGCCTGTTCGCCGGCGTGCGCGGCTACCTCGACAAGATCGACGTGGGCAAGGTGGGCCGCTTCGAGAGCCAGCTGCTCTCCGACCTCAAGTCGCGCGAGCCGGCCATCATCGACTCGATCCGCGCTGATCGTGAGATCAAGCCGGACACCGAGAAGAAGCTCATCGCGTTCCTGGACGGCTTCACCAAGTCGTTCGCCTGATCCGGTAGCATCGCGCCATGGCGACCTTGAAGGACCTGCGGGTCCGCATCACCAGCGTGAAGTCGACGCAGAAGATCACCTCGGCCATGAAGATGGTCGCGGCGTCCAAGCTGCGCCGTGCACAGACCCAGGCCGAAGCGGCCCGCCCCTATGCCCAGCGCATGGAGCGGATGCTCGCTTCCCTGGGTGCGTCGGTGGCGGGTTCGCCCACGGCGCCCAAGCTCCTGGCCGGCACCGGCGGGGACAAGGTTCACCTCCTGGTGCCCGTCACCGGCGAGCGTGGCCTGGCCGGCGCGTTCAACAGCAACGTCGGCCGCCTCACCCGCAACCTGGCGCGCAAGCTTGAGTCGGAAGGCAAGACCGTCAAGATCCTGGCGGTCGGCCGCAAGGGGCGCGACTATCTGCGCCGCGAAATCGGCAGCCGCCTGATCGGCGACATCTCGTTTGCCGGCAAGAAGACCATCGGCTTCGCCGAGGCGCAGGAAATCGCCACCCGCATCACCCAGCTGCTGGATGATGGCGCGTTCGATGTCTGCACCGTGGTCTATAACCGCTTCCAGTCGGTCATCTCCCAGATCCCGACCGAAATGCGGCTGATCCCGGCGCCGCTGCCCGCGGAAGGCTCTGCCTCCGCCGGTGGCGCCATCTACGAATACGAGGCCGGCGACCCGGACGAGCCCGACCAGGAAGTGATCCTGGCGAAGCTGCTGCCGCAGAACCTCGCCATCCAGATCTATCGCGCCCTGCTGGAGAATTCCGCCGGCTTCTACGGCGCGCAGATGACCTCGATGGACAACGCCACGCGCAATGCGGGCGACATGATCAAGCGTCTGACGCTGAACTACAACCGCGCCCGTCAGGCGAACATCACCAAGGAGCTGATCGAGATCATCTCCGGCGCCGAAGCCGTCTGATCCCCGATCGTCAGCAAGCAGGAGTCATTCTCAACATGGCCAGCAACAAGGTCGGGCGTATCACGCAGGTCCTGGGCGCCGTCGTCGACGTGCAGTTCGACGGCGAGCTGCCGTTCATCATGAGCGCGCTGATCACCAAATCCGCCGACACCACCACGGTGCTCGAAGTGGCCCAGGAACTCGGCGAGCGCACCGTGCGCTGCATCGCCATGGACAGCACCGACGGCATGGTGCGCGGCCAGGAAGTGGTCGACACCGGCGCGCCGATCTCGGTGCCGGTCGGCCCGGGCACGCTGGGCCGCATCCTGAACGTGATCGGCGAGCCGATCGACGAGCGTGGCCCGGTGGTCACCGCCACCCGCATGCCGATCCACCGCAGCGCGCCGACCTTCGAGGAACAGGCCGCCTCGGCCGAGATCCTCGTCACCGGCATCAAGGTGGTGGATCTGCTGGCCCCGTACCTGAAGGGTGGCAAGGTCGGCCTGTTCGGCGGCGCCGGCGTGGGCAAGACCGTGCTCATCCAGGAGCTGATCAACAACATCGCCAAGGCGCATGGCGGCGTGTCCGTGTTCGCCGGCGTGGGTGAGCGCACCCGCGAGGGCAACGACCTTTACCACGAGATGTGCGACGCCGGCGTGATCAAGCTGGGCGACGGCAACACCGACGGCTCCAAGGTGGCGCTGGTCTATGGCCAGATGAACGAGCCGCCGGGTGCCCGTGCCCGCGTGGCGCTGTCGGGCCTGACGCTGGCGGAATACTTCCGCGACGAAGAAGGCCAGGACGTGCTGTTCTTCGTGGACAACATCTTCCGCTTCACCCAGGCCGGCGCCGAAGTGTCCGCGCTGCTGGGCCGCATCCCCTCCGCGGTGGGCTACCAGCCGACGCTGGCCACCGACATGGGCGCCCTGCAGGAGCGCATCACCTCCACCAACAAGGGCTCGATCACCTCGGTGCAGGCCATCTACGTGCCGGCCGACGACTTGACCGACCCCGCGCCTGCCACCTCCTTCGCCCACCTTGACGCCACGACCGTGCTGTCCCGCTCGATCGCCGAGCTCGGCATCTACCCGGCCGTGGATCCGCTGGACTCCACTTCGCGCTCGCTCGACCCGCGCATCGTCGGCGAAGAGCACTACACCACCGCCCGCGAAGTGCAGCGCGTGCTGCAGACCTACAAGTCGCTGCAGGACATCATCGCGATCCTGGGCATGGATGAGCTCTCGGAAGAGGACAAGCTCGTCGTGGCCCGCGCCCGCAAGATCCAGCGCTTCCTCAGCCAGCCCTTCCATGTGGCCGAGGTGTTCACCGGGTTCCCGGGCGTGTTCGTGCCGATCGCCGACACCGTGCGCAGCTTCAAGGCGATCGTGGCCGGCGAATACGACTACCTGCCGGAAGCCGCCTTCTACATGGTCGGCACCATCGAGGAGGCCGTGAAGAAGGCCGAATCGATGAAGACCAACGCCTGATCACAGGATAAACGGTCCATGCCCGTCGATCTCGAAATCGTCAGCCCCGAGAAGCTGCTGCTGTCGCGGCCGGTGGACATGGTCGTGATCCCCGCCGCCGAGGGCGAAATGGGCGTGCTGCCGCAGCACGCGCCCATGATCGTCCTGCTGCAGGAAGGCGTGATCCGCCTCTATGAAGGCAATCGCGTCACCGAAAGCCTGAAGGTCTCCGGCGGCTTCGCAGAGGTCACGCCCACCCGCGTGACCGTGCTGGCCGACACGGTCACCCCGGTCTGATCCCCGCGCCGCCGGCACGAATGGCGGCGCACCTTCTTCGCAGAAGCCTGATGTCGGGCGGCCCAGCCTTGCTGGCCGCCCGTTCTGCGTACGCCCAGGGCTACGACCCCACCGTGCCGGGCCCGCAATCCGCTGCCGCCGACCACATCTACGACCTTACGGTCCCAGACCCGGCGCGCGACCGCATCATCCCCCTGCGCATCACCCATTCGGCACGCCGCCTGCGCATGCCGGTGATCCTGTTCAGCCACGGTCTCGGCGGCAGCCGGCGTGGCTACGCCTATCTCGAACGCCGCTGGCGCGCCCGCGGCTATGTCACCGTCTTTCTCCAGCATCCCGGCTCCGACGACGCCATCTGGCGCGATCTGCCGCCGGAGGAACGGATGGCCGCCCTGCGCGCAGCTGGCACCCAGGCCCAGCTGGTGCAGCGCATGCTCGATGTCGCCGCCGTGCTCACCACCCTGGCCGCCTGGCAAGCCGCCGGCGAGCACCGCCCGCTCGATGAACGCATGGACCTCACGCGCATCGGCCTCGCCGGGCACTCCTTCGGCGCCTACACCACCCAGGCCGTGGCCGGCCAACGCCTGCCGGCCCAGCTTCCCGGCACCTGGCCCGACCCGCGCATCAAGGCCGCCCTGCTCCTGAGCCCCGGCGCGCCGGTGCGCCTCCCGCCGGAGGAAGCCTTCGGCGAGGTGGCGATCCCGTGGATGCTGATGACCGGCACCCACGATGCCAGCCTCGTCGGCCCCGCCACGGACCGGCTCTTGGTTTTCCCCGCCCTGCCGCCGGGCCGGAAGTATGAGCTGGTGCTGGATGGAGCGGAGCATTCCGCCTTCGGCGACATCGCCCTGCCCGGCGACCGCCGCCCGCGCGATCCGGCCCATCACCGTGCCATCATGGCGCTGAGCACCGCCTTCTGGGACAGCACCCTCAAGGCCAGCGCGCCCGCCCAGGCTTGGCTCGACGGGTCAGGCCCCGCCACGGTGCTGGCGCCTGGGGATCGCTGGCAGCGCAAGTAGCCGCCCCCGGCTTCCCACCCCGGCGCACCCCCGCTACGCTTCCGCCGCATATGGGGGAGAGACGGGATGCGCACGCTACGGATTGGCGATGTGGAGATCACGAGCATCATCGAGCGCGATGGGCCGTGGCGGAAGCCGGAATCGATGTTCCCGGCCTATGACGCGGCGGTGGCGGCGGAGCACCTGCGCACCATGGAGCCGGAGGTGTTCGACCCCGAGTCTGGCCGGATGGTGATCACCTACCAAACCTTCGTCGTCCGCACGCCCAAGCACACCATCCTGGTGGATACCTGCACCGGGGAGGACAAGGGCTACCCGGCGCCGATGGATTTCGACAAGACGCCGTGGCTTGCCGGCTTCAAGGCCGCCGGCCTGTCGTTCGACAAGATCGACTACGTGTTCTGCACCCACCTGCACATCGACCATTGCGGCTGGAACACCGTGCTGCGCGACGGGCGCTGGGTGCCGACCTTCCCGAACGCCAAATACGTCTTCCACAAGCGCGAATACGACTACTGGGAAGCGGCCACCAAGCGCGGCGACAACCCGCCCGGCCAGGTGTGGAACATGAACTGCCTGCCCATCGTGGAAGCCGGCCAGGCGCTGCTGGTGGATGACGACTACGCGCTGGATGACACCATCACCCTCACGCCCACGCCCGGCCATTCGCCGTGCCATTGCTGCGTGAACATCTTCTCCAAGGGTCAGCGCGCCGTGGTGACCGGGGACATGATGCACCATGCCCTGCAATGCCGGGAGCCGGAGTGGTCCACCATCTTCGATATCGACGCCAAGCAGGCCGCCGCCTCCCGCCGCGGGTTCCTCGCCTCGGTGGCGGAGACCGACACGCTGATCCTGCCGATCCACTTCCCCACGCCCACCGTGGGGCGGATCAAGGCGGATGGCGACCGGTTCGATTGGCGCTACGTCAGGTAGAAACGGGTTTCCGGAAGAACACGCGGGCGAAGCCGTTCTGCTCGGCGCGGCCGGTTTCCGCCCAGCCGGTGCGGGCGTAGAGGGCGATGTTCTCCACCATCGTCTCGTGGGTGTAGAGGCGCAGTTCGCCGAAGCCGCGGCGGCGCGCCTCGGTCTCGGCGAATTCGATCAGGGCGCGGCCGACGCCCTGGCCCTGGGCGGCGGGATCGACGGCGACATTGTCCAGCAGCAGATGGTCGTCTTCCGGCAGCAGCACGATGGCGCCCATAATGGGGGTGCCCATCACCCACACTTGGTGGGCGCGGATCAGGACGGCGTAGTCGTCGTTCATCGGGCCGGGCGGCTTGCCGATGCGGGCGATGTATTTGGTGTAGGCGTTGTTCACGATGCGCTGCACCGCGGGAAGGTCCGCGGCATCGGCGGGGCGGATCTGCATCCTCGGCCTCCTTCACATCAGTGCAAGCAATACCGGCGACCCTACCGCCGGCACCGGCCGCAGGGTAGGGTCGCGCGATCGAACGGAGAGCCTGTTGCACGCCCAAGCTGAAGGCTACGGGTTCCTGGCGGAGAAAGTGCCGCTTTCCGCCGCCGTGGTGTTGCATCTCGGCTGCGGCGACGGGGCCGTGGCCGCAAGCCTGCGCCGGCGCAACCCCACCTGCCGGCTGATCGGCATCGAGCCGGACCCGGCCCTGGCGGCGCGGGCCGCGGCAGTGCTGGACCGGGCGTATTGCCTTTCCCCCGAGCGCGATTTGCTGCCGGCGCTGCCGAAGCTGGATTGCATCCTGATCTCTCCCGGCGCCTGCACCAGCCAGGGGTTGCTGGCCGAACTCGGGCGGATGCTGTCCGACGACGGCGTGCTGGTGCTGTGCCTGCCGCAGGGCGACGTGCAGGCGCAGCATTCGATGATCGTCGGCGCCGGGCTGCATGCGCTGGATGCGGCGGAGATGCCGCCCTTGCTGGTGTGGCGCCTGGGCCCGGAGCGGCGGATGCTGCGGGTGCTGTCCAGCATGCTGCCGCATGTGGGGGGCGTGAGCCAGGTGCGGGTGGTGGAGCCGATGGCGGCGCTGATGCGGGAGCCCAGGATCGCGGCGGGGATCTCGGGGCCGCTGGAAACCGTGCCCGACCTTGCCGGGGCGCCCGGCGTGTTCATTCTGCATCGGCCGGCGCTGACCGGTGCTTCTGGCCTGGAGATCATCCGCATCCTGAGCCGGCGCGGCTGGGTGGTGGTGTGCGAGTTCGATGACCATCCCAGCCAGATCAGCGTGCTGCACCGCTCCGACGTGGTGAATTTTTCCGGGGTGCACGCCATCCAGACCTCCACCCCCGCGCTGGCCGAGGTGTTCCGGCGGGAGAACCCAGAGGTGGCGGTGTTCCCCAACGCGCTGGCCCAACTGCCGGAGCCGGCCAACTTCACCAACCCGGAGCAGCTGACCGTGCTGTTCGCGGCGCTGAACCGGGAGGAGGACTGGCCCGGGCAGATCGAGGCGATCAATGCCGCGGCGCGCCAGGCCGCCGGGCGGCTGCGGTTTGAGGTGGTGGCGGACCAGGCGTTTTTCGAGGCGTTGGACACACCGCACAAGCGCTTCACGCCGCTGTGCGACTACGAGACCTATCTGGGCCTGCTGTCGCGCTGCGAGGTTTCGTTCATGCCGCTGCGGGATACGCTGTTCAACCGGTGCAAATCCGACCTGAAGTTCCTGGAGGCGGCCGGGCACCGGGCAGTGGCCCTGGCCTCCCCCACCGTTTACACCGCCAGTATCCGCGACGGGGAGAACGGGCTGATCTTCGAGGACCCGCAAGGGCTGTTCGCGCGGCTGATGTGGCTGGCGAACAATCCGGACAAGGCGCAGGGCATTGGCGACCAGGCACGGGCGGGCGTGGCACGGGAGCGGATGCTGGCGTTCCAGATGCGGGCGCGGACGGCCTGGTACCGGTCGTTGTGGGAGCGGCGGGAAGCGTTGCAGGCGGCTTTGGTGGGGCGTGTGCCGGCGCTCAAGTAAGAATGTTCTTTTTTGAAAAAAAGAACCAAAAAACTTTTATAAATGAAGGCGGGCCTATCCGCATCGTTCTCACAAAAGTCTTTTTGCTTCTTTTTCTTCAGAAAAAGAAGGGCCTTACTTAAATCCCCTTCCCTTCACCACCGCGTTCGCTCCGAACTTGGCGCGCAGGGCATCGATGGCGCCTTGGGCGGCGGCGCGGCGGGGTTGGCCGGGGTCGGCGAGGTCTGGCGGGTCGGCTTGGGTGGCGGGGGCGAGGGGTTGGGCGCCGATGCCGATAAGGCGGTAGGCGGTGCCATCGACTTCGCGGGCCAGCATGGTGCGGGCGGTTTGGAAGAGCAGGTCTGGCAGGCGGGTGGGGTGGGGCAGGCGCTGGGTGCGGGTGCGGTTGGCGAAGGCGGCGGTTTTGAGTTTCAGGACCACGCCGGCGGCGGCGTATTCCGATGCGCGGAGGCGGTTGGCGAGTTTTTCGGAGAGGCGCCAGAGTTCGCGTTCCAGCTCGGCCTGGCCGGCGAGGTCGGTGTTGAAGGTGGTTTCGGCGCTGATCGACTTGGTGTCCCGGTCTGGGTGGACGAGGCGGCTGTCTTCCCCGCGGGCGCGTTGGATTAGGGCGGGGCCGTCTTCGCCGAGGCGGCGGCGGGCGGTTTGTTCGTCCATGGCTTGGAGATGGGCGAGCTTGGTGATCCCCAGGGATTCCAGTTTTTTGGCGAAGGCGGGGCCGATGCCGGGGAGGAGGCGGACGGGTTCCGGGGCGAGGAGGGCGGGGGCTTCCTGACCGATGATGCAGAAGCCGCGCGGCTTGTCTCGCCCGGCGGCGATCTTGGCCATGAGGCGGTTGCGGGCGAGGCCGATGGAGATGGTGACGCCGACCTGCTTTTCGACATCGAGCGCGAAGCGGGCGAGGACGGCGGCTGGGGTGGCGTTGTGGAGGGCCTGGGTGCCGGCGAGATCCAGCACGGCTTCGTCGATGGAGAGGGGTTGGACGAGGGGGGTGAGGGATTCCATCAGCGCGCGGATCTGGCGGGCGGCGGCGGTGTATTTGCTGAAATCCGGGCGGATGACGACGGCGTCGGGGCAGGCCTTCAGGGCCTTGAACATGGGCATGGCAGAGCGGACGCCGTAGATGCGGGCGATGTAGCAGGCGGCGGAAACCACGCCGCGGACGCCGCCGCCGACGATGACGGGGCGGGAGAGAAGCTCTGGCCGGTCGCGCTTTTCCACGCTGGCGTAGAAGGCATCGCAATCGACGTGGGCGATGGTGAGGGTGTTCAGTTCCGGGTGGCGGACGATGCGGCGGTGGGTGCAGGCGGGGCAGACGGGGGCATCACCGGGATCGGCGCCGCAATCTCGGCAGAGGGAGGGGGTCCCGGAGGGGAAGGGGGGTGGCATGGGAGGTTGTACGGGCGCGGGGCGGGTTGGGGTCAAGCGGGATTAAGTTTTGATAACGTAATGAAATGGGCGTGAGTCGGCGGTTGCTGCTGGAGGGGTGTTTGGGGGCGGCGCGGTGGGCGGGGGCGCGCGGGCGGTAGTGATTTGGATGTGGGGGAGGGGGCGCTTGTGGGGGCGCATGCCGCGGTTGGGGCCGGGGCCGAGGACCCAGAGGATGGGGTGCTCGATTCCCTGATGGGTGTGGCAGGGCAGGCGGTACTCGCGCGGGGCGCTGGACGCATTGAGGGCGTGGGAGGGGAAGAGGACTTCGTAGGGGAGGTCTTCGTCGTCGTTCACGTAGTCCAGCGGGGAAAGGGGGTGCCAGTTGGCCGCGGTGCGGCGGCGGCCGAGGACGGCCGCGAGCAGGGCGAGGATGAACGCCTCCAGCGTGGCGAGCAGGCGCAGTTCCCCTGCCAGGGCACTATGGCTCTGGTGGGCGCGCGCGGCGGCCTGGGGGGAGGGGATGTTCTGCATCCGGTGAATGTAGCTCACCGGTGTTAGTGATGCAAGGAATTTTTACGCGGATCGGTGAAAAATGTTAGTTCGGCGGCGGCCAGAGCCAGGCGGCGCCGCGGACGCCGGAGCTATCCCCGTGCATGTTCTTGACGATGGGGGTGTGGACGAAGTCGCTGAAGACGTGCGGGGCCATCAGCGTGGGCACCTGTTCGTAGAGGTGATCGAGGTTGGAGAGGCCGCCGCCGAGGACGATGACATCGGGATCGAGGATGTTGACGATGACGGCGAGGCCGCGGGCCAGGCGATCGGCGTGGCGATCCATGGCGGCCTGGGCCTTGGCGTCGCCGGATTTGGCGCGTTCGACCACGGCGTGGCCATCGCGGGCATCCGGCCCGTCGCAATCCATGGCCAGGCCGGGGCCGGCGATGAGGGTTTCCAGGCAGTTGCGGTGGCCGCACCAGCAGAGGGTGCCGGGCAGCTCCTCCGGTTTCGGCCAGGGCAGGGGGGTGTGGCCCCATTCGCCGGTGACGCGGTTGCGGCCGCGAATGACCTTGCCATCCACCACGATGCCGCCGCCGCAGCCAGTGCCGAGGATGACGCCGAAGACCACGCCCTGCCCGGCGCCGGCGCCATCGGAGGCTTCGGAGAGGGCGAAGCAGTTGGCATCGTTCTCCACCCGGACGTCTCGGCCGAGGAGGGCGGCGATGTCCTTGTCGAACGGGTGGCCGTTCAGCGCGATGGTGTTGGCGTTCTTGACCATGCCGGTGACGGGGGAGATGACGCCGGGAATGCCGAAGCCGACGGAGGCGCGGCGCAGGCCGTGGCTTTGGGCCATCTGCTGCTCGATCCCCAGCACCATATCGGCCATGCCGCGCACGGAGGCCTCGTAGCCCGCGGGGGTGGGGACACGGTGGCGGTGGAGAAGGCTGCCATCGGGGGCGAGGGCGGCGATCTCGGTTTTCGTGCCGCCGAGGTCGATGCCGATGCGGAAGTCGTAGGGCGTGTTCATGGGCGCATGGTGCGCCGGTGTGGTGTTTGGCTCAAGGCGGGGGGGGGTGTGGTAGGTGGTGCAGTGCCGGAGCACTGCACTCTGCGGTTTCGCAATCCTGCAACAAAAGCGGATTAAACGTGAATGCAATGTCGGGTTACAATGCAATGCCTGTCAAGCGACGAATTGTGAGTCGCGAGCGGTCATGCGGGTTTGGTAGCCTGGGCCCTGGGCGTGGACCGATCCGTCAAAATTGAAGGTGGCGGCGGCTTCGAGTTCGGTTTTGGTCACGGTGTCGTGCCGGTGTAATAGGTCTCGCTGCCGCTTTGGGCCCCGAGGGGCTGGGTTTCCTCAGCGGTGTAGCGCTTGATATTGCCGTCGTTTGCCATGGCGGGCTTTTTCGTGTCGTGGTGCAGTACTGTAGGCGCGGGATGCTACATTCATTCACTGCAATGACTGTAGTAATTGCACAAAAGATTTAGAAAATTTTCGAGTTTCGCTGTTTTTGCTCTTTCCGGTCTTAATTTTTGTATGATATTTGTTATCATGTTCTCGTATGTTGAACCCAACATGTTCATTGGCTTTGAGAATTAGAGGGTTCATCTTTTGCCAGCTAGGATAGCCAAGTGTTTCTGCAACCATTGATATCGTAAAAGGGTAGTCAATATTTGGATTAGTGACATTGTTAATTCCCAATATGAGAGCAAGTTCACTTGGGTCTTTCGATATACTTTCTATATGTTCGTAATTAATATCAACATTGTTCCGTGGAATATCGGTTCGGACTAAATCTACTACACGGGCCGCAAGGTGTCTGAGGATTTTTGGATTTACTGGTACAGGCGACGCCATATCACCTAAGACTTCTAAAAGCCAAGCTAGGCTATCAGTGTAGACGGCCTTGACCCTCAAAGGCGGCAACTTGCCACCCTCTACTGCCACAGTATGCTCATTCGGCAAATCAGGCGTCATGGAGGCACTTGGATTCCAACAAATATAATATACGTTCTCCAGAAAACCGCCCTTATCGCGCATGGCTTCTCCAAGGTCAGATATTATATTTGTAACATTTTCATCTCCCAAGCCATACCCTAAAATAAAAACCGGGTACTCGGCGAAATAGGTCATCATTTTAGAGCTTATATACTTTCTTTTTTTTCCAAATCTATCGTAATCATCTTGCGTGAGAACGATACTGGTTGGGTCATTCATTGTACCATGTATTTTATATAATTCTCCTGTGATATTCATTGACATAGGAATAACTTTTTCTCCAACTATAACCTCAAAGTTAGGAAATATTCCTTCAAGAAATTCATCGAAATTCGTCGTTATTATTGCGTGTGGCGAGATATTTTTCAATAATTTAAGCTCTGCAGCTAATGGCCCCTTACTTGGGGGGGATTCAATTTTTTAAGACGGTCCGCCACAAGATACTTGAGGAAAGCGGATCTTTCGACTCCAGCTTGAAAATATGCTTTAGGGAAGCTGTTTTTACCGACGCTCCAGGCCCACTTGTGTACTGGATCAATCAACTCCGTTCCAATGCGGGCTGGCTTATTATCAGCTCTCTGGGATAGAAAATTGAATTGCTCCGCATCTAGTCCAATTAGATGCGCAATATCCTGAAGCAACTCAAGCCAGCTTGGTCCGCCAGCATATCGTTTTGTGAGTCCGGATCCGACCAGTATAACTGGCTGGCATTGAAAGGCTTTGAGCATCTCTCGTATGGCAGACGCATGCTTTTCGATGTATGCATCATACGTGTTAGAGGTTGCCATTGATACCTCGGGTTATTCATTTGTGGCAATTTGGCATCAATCGCGAGGGTGTGCAATCCTATTTGCTTGCCTTAAGTCAGTAGCTACACGGGGCTTCCGCAGGCGCGGGTCCTTACGGTGTCCCTGGCTTACAGTGCCGCCCAAGGCGTCTCATCGATCAATGAGGTCCAGGGGCTCGGCCCCTGGTGGGGTGTGGGGCGAAGCCCCGCGCTTGCTTTTGGCTTTGGAGGTGCGGGACGGAGAGCCCCCCTCATTGATCCGCGTTGCGGCTCAATCCCCCCGCCCAAGTGCGAGGGGAGAGAAGTAAGGCACTGTGTTGGGCGGTGGCTTCAGGCCTTGATGGCCTGGTGCGCCGCGATGGTGGCGATGTCCACGATCTGGCTCACGCTGCTGTCCATCGCCACCAGCTGCACGGCGTGGGTGAGGCCGATCATCAGGGGGCCGATGGTTCCGCCGCCGCCGAGCCTCGGGGCCAGTCGGCTGGTGATGTGGGCGCTGTGGAGGCCGGGCATGACCAGGATGTTGGCGGGGCCGGTGAGGCGGCAGAAGGGGTAGAGGGCGCGGTAGCCATCATCCAGCGCCACGTCGGGCGACATTTCGCCGTCGTATTCGAAGTCCACGCCTCGGCTGTCCAGGATCTTCACGGCTTCGCGCATGGTGTCGCCCAGGGCGGAGTGTTGGTTGCCGAAGGTGCTGTAGCTGAGCAGGGCCACGCGGGGTTCGTGGCCCAGGCGGCGGGCGGCGGCGGCGGCGCCGATGCAGATGTCCGCCAGTTCCTGGGGGTTGGGGCGGAAGTGCATCAGCGTGTCGGCGATGAAGATGGCGTGGCCGCGGTCCCCCAGCATGAGGGTCAGGCCGAAGGAGATGGCGCCGGGGGCGGTATCGATGACGTGGCCGATATCGGTGAGGCAGACGGCGGCGGAGCGGGTGAGGCCCGTCACCATCGCATCGGCGTCGCCGGTGGCGACCATGCAGGCGGCAAACACGTTGCGGTCTTGGTTGACCATGCGCTGGCAGTCTCGGGCCAGGTAGCCTTGGCGCTGGAGGCGGGCGTAGAGGAATTCGGCGTATTTGGCGTTGCGGCCGGAGAGGCGGGCGTTGTGGATTTCGATGCCGTCGGTGTCGCCGAGGCCGAGGGCGGCCATGGTGGCGCGCACGCGGTCTTCGCGGCCGATCAGCACGGGGGTGCCGTAGCCGGCGTTGCGGAAGGCGACGGCGGCGCGGACGATCTTTTCTTCTTCTCCCTCTGCGAAGACCACGCGGCCGGGGTGGGCGCGGACGGCTTCGCTGATGCCGTCGAGCGCGTTGGCGGTGGGGTCGAGCCGGCCGGAGAGTTCGCGGGTGTAGCGGCGCAGGTCGCTGATGGGTTTGCGGGCGACGCCTGAGTCCATGGCGGCCTTGGCGACGGCGGGGGGGAGGCGGGAGATCAGGCGCGGGTCGAAGGCGTTGGGGATGATGTATTCGGCGCCGAATTGCAGGCGGGAGCCACCGCCGGCGGCGTTCACCTCATCCGGCACGTCTTCGCGGGCCAGCAGGGCCAGGGCCTCGGCGGCGGCGATCTTCATGGGTTCGTTGATGGTGGAGGCGCGGACATCGAGCGCGCCGCGGAAGATGTAGGGGAAGCCGAGGACGTTGTTGACCTGGTTGGGGTAGTCCGACCGTCCGGTGGCGATGATGGCGGTGGGGGAGGCGGCGCGGGCTTCCTCCGGGGTGATTTCGGGGTCTGGGTTGGCCATGGCGAAGATGATGGGGTTGGGGGCCATGGCGCGGACCATGTCTTGCGTCAGGGCGCCTTTCACGGAGAGGCCGAAGAAGACGTCTGCCCCCTCGATGGCTTCACGCAGGGTGCGGGCGGAGGTGGCGACCGCGTGGGCGGATTTCCACTGGTTCATGCCCTCGGTGCGGCCCTGGTAGACCACGCCCTTGGTGTCGGCCAGGGTGATGTTCTGCGGGTGCATGCCCATGGCCTTGAGCAGCTCGACGCAGGCGATGGAGGCCGCACCCGCGCCGTTCACCACGAGCTTGGTGGTGCGCAGGTCTCGGCCGGTGAGGTGGCAGGCGTTGATGAGGCCGGCGGCGGCGACGATGGCGGTGCCGTGCTGGTCGTCGTGGAAGATGGGGATGTCCATCAGCTCGCGCAGGCGCTGCTCGATGACGAAGCACTCGGGCGCCTTGATGTCTTCGAGGTTGATGCCGCCGAAGCTGGGGCCGAGGTAGCGGACGGCGTTGATGAACTGGTCCACGTCTTCGGTGTCGATGCAGAGGTCGATGCCGTCCACGTCGGCGAAGCGCTTGAAGAGGGCGACCTTGCCTTCCATGACGGGCTTGCCGGCGAGGGCGCCGAGGTTGCCCAGGCCCAGCACGGCGGTGCCGTTGGAGATGACGGCGACCATGTTGCCCTTGCTGGTGTAGTCGTAGGCCAGGCTGGGGTCGCGGGCGATGTGCAGGCAGGGCTCGGCCACGCCGGGGGAATAGGCCAGGCTGAGGTCGCGGGCGGTGGTCAGCGGCTTGGTGAGGCGGGTGGCCAGCTTGCCCGGGGGATGGGCGGCGTGCATGGCCAGGGCGTCTTCGCCGGTGATGCGGGCGGTGCGGGTATCGGTGCTGCCGTCGGCCATTGGTGGAGGTCCCCAGATTAAGGCGAATTTGGGGCATCATGACGGGCGCGGCGCGTCGGGGCTAGGGGGCGGGGGAAGGGAAGGAAGGCGAGGGCTCTGCCGTCGCGGCGCGACGCCGCGCCACGGGATCCGCTGGGGCCCGAGGCTCCAGATCCCCATCCATTAGGGCGTGGGCTCGGGAGTGTGTTTGGTAGGAGTCTTGGGGCCGTCGGTGCGGGTGAGGGTGGTGGGGGTGAATTCGATGACGGATTCCCATCGGTTGCCGCCACCAACGACACGGTGGTTGTCGTACATCAGAACACGGAAGCGGCTGGGACCCTCCCAGCGGATGAATTCACAGTCGGCCAGGTCGCTTGGCAGGTGCTGCCAAAGCTTGCTCCACCCTCGCTTCTCGTCGCGAACAGCGATGTGGATACCGTGATAGGCACGGAATGGTTGGCCGATCTCGCAAGAGGCGATGGCTTGTTGGTCCGGAGATGCGAGAGGCGTGCCAAGCCATCGCAGTTGAAGCCTGCCCCATCGGGTTTGGTGCACCAGGATGGTCTCGATCCAAAGGTGCTTCCACAGGCCGACTCCGGCGACATCTCCTTCGCCGTACCGCATGAGCCGCACGACGGAGATGCCGAGTTCGTCATTGCAGCCTTCCAGAACATGAGAGGTGGACTCCCAGCTGAACTGGCGCTGGTCGACTTCGAACCTGTCGCGGAACACCTCCACCAGACGGCCAAACTGCAGGATCAGAAGATCATCTTCGTAGCGGCCGGCGTTGGCACATGTGGCCGAAGCCATTTGCTGTGCTTCGGCGCGAAACTTGTCCCTCACTGATCGGGCGTGGGCGACCAATCGTTCGGTGTCCGGGGCGGCCGGAGCCGGACTGGATACTGACGGTACCTGTGCGAACGCAGGCCGGGTGAATGCCGCGCTGCCCTGTAGAGAGGCAGCGGCCGCCAAGCCCAGAAGCAAGTACGGCCATCGCGGAGAGTGCACCGGGCGGGCTTTCCACGGTCGTTGCGCTTTGCATTCTCCACCGAAAGTACGAACGCGCAAGAGCAGCGCGGATGAGTGAGGGTGCAGGGGGCTCGGCCCCCTGCCGGGTCGAGGGCGGCGCCCTCGCCTTTCTTTGCTTTGGGCTGCTAGACCTTCCCCATGAGCCCAGTCCCCAAGGATGCCACCCCCGCCATGGCGCAGTGGTTCGCGCTGAAGGCGTTGAACCCGGATGCGCTGCTGTTTTTCCGGATGGGCGATTTCTACGAGATGTTCTTCGACGACGCGCAGGCCGCGGCGGGCGCGTTGGATATCGCGCTGACGCATCGCGGCACGCATGAAGACAAGCCGATCCCGATGTGCGGCGTGCCGGTGCATGCGGCGGAGGCGTATCTGGCGCGGCTGATCCGGCGGGGGTTCCGGGTGGCGGTGGGCGAGCAGATGGAAGACCCCAAGACGCGGGTGGGCAAGGGGCCCATCAAGCGCGCGGTGGTGCGGCTGATCACGCCCGGCACGCTCACCGAGGAGGCGCTGCTGGAATCCGCCCGCGCCAACCTGCTGCTGGCCCTGTGCGAGATGGGGCGGGAGGTCGGCGCGGCGTGGCTGGATGTCTCCACCGGGTTGTTCGAGACGCAGATGGTGGCGCCAGGCGCCTTGCCGGCGGTGCTGGGGCGGCTGGATCCGGCGGAAATATTGGTCGCCGGCGGGATCGACCTGGGGGATTGGGGCACCAGGCGCGGGCCGGAGCAGGCGGTGCCTTCCGTGGCCGTGGCGCGGCGCAAGCTGGCCGAGGCGTTCGGGGTGGCCGATGTGGCGGCGTTCGGCACCTTTGGCGATGCCGAGGCGGGGGCGGCGCTGCTGGCGCTCGAATATGTGCGCACCACGCAGGCCGGCACGATGCCGCGGCTGGCCCCACCGGCGCCGCTGGGCGTGTCTGGCCGGCTGGAGATGGATGCGGCGACGCGGGCCAGCCTGGAGGTAACGCGATCCCGCGAGGGTGGGGAGGGGCACACGCTGCTCTCGGCGATCCGGCGGACGGGCACGGCGGCGGGGGCGCGGCTGCTGGCGGAGTGGTTGAGCGCACCGCTGACGGAGATGGCGGCGATTGCGGCGCGCCAGGATGGCTGGGTGTGGCTGGTGGCGCATGCCGATGTGGCCGCCGAGCTGCGCGCGGTGCTGAAGGGGGCGCCGGACATGGCGCGCGCCCTGGGCCGGCTTTCCGTGGGGCGTGGCGGGCCGCGCGACCTTGCCGCCATAGCGCATGGGCTGGGCGCCGCGCACCACGCGGTGGCGCTGCTGGAAGGCCCGCTGCCGGCGCTGCTGGCCGGTGTGGTGGCGGCCTGCGATGTCGGCCGGGAGATGCAGGGCCGTCTGGCCGCCGCCCTGGCCGAACCCGCGCCGCTGCGGGTGGAGGATGGCATGATCGCCGCCGGCTTCGATGCGGAGCTGGATGCGGAACGGGCGCTGCGCGATGACAGCCGGCGGGTGATCGCGGCGATGCAGCTGGATTTCGCCCAGCGCTACGGCGTGGC
>CANHKG010000112.1 GCA_947460455.1 Rhodospirillales bacterium
CTGCAGCTCCACGCGGATCGGCAGGCGGCCCTGCAGTTCCGGCAGCAGGTCGGCGGGCTTGGAGAGGTGGAAGGCGCCGCTGGCGATGAACAGGATGTGGTCGGTCTTCACCGGGCCGTGCTTGGTGGAGACGGTGGTGCCCTCGATCAGCGGCAGCAGGTCGCGCTGCACGCCTTCGCGGGAGACATCGCCGCCGCGCACGCCGCCTTCGCTGCTGCGGGCGATCTTGTCGATCTCGTCGAGGAACACGATGCCGTTGGCCTCGGCATGGGCGACGGCATCGCGGGTGAGGCGCTCGTTGTCGAGCAGCTTGTCGGCTTCCTCGCGCTGCAGGGCCTCGCGGGCGGCATCCACGCGCAGCTTGCGGGCGGTGGGGCGGCCGCCGAACATGCCCTTCATCATGTCGCCGAGATTGATCATCTGGCCCGGCGGCATGCCCGGCATGTCGAACTGGCCGATCGGGCTGGGGCCGGCTTCCGTCAGGCTGATCTCGATCTCCTTGTCCTCGAAATCGCCGTTGCGGAGCATGCGGCGGAACTTGGAGCGGGTGTCTGCACTCGCCTGCTCGCCGCACAGCGCGGTGATGATGCGGTCCTCCGCGGCCAGCTCGGCCTTGGCCTGCACGTCCTTGCGGCGGCTGTCGCGCAGCATGGTGATGCTGGCTTCCACCAGGTCGCGCACAATGCTTTCCACATCGCGGCCGACATAGCCCACCTCGGTGAACTTGGTGGCTTCCACCTTCAGGAACGGGGCCTGCGCCAGCTTGGCCAGCCGGCGGGCGATCTCGGTCTTGCCGCAGCCAGTGGGGCCGATCATCAGGATGTTCTTCGGCACCACCTCCTCGCGCAGCCCCTCCGGCAGGCGCTGGCGGCGCCAGCGGTTGCGCAGCGCGATGGCCACGGCGCGCTTGGCATCGCCCTGGCCGACGATGAAGCGGTCTAGCTCGGAGACGATCTCACGCGGGGAGTAGGTCGGAACGTCCATCACAGGGTTTCCACGGTCAGCGAGTGGTTCGTGTACACGCAGATGTCACCGGCGATCTTCATCGCCTTGCGGGCGACCTCCTCGGCGGAGAGGCCGGGCATTTCCATCAGCGCGCGGGCGGCGGCGAGCGCGAAATTGCCGCCGGAGCCGATGGCGATCACGCCGTCCTCGGGCTCCAGTACGTCGCCATTGCCGGTGAGGGTGAACTGGCGGTCCTTGTCGGCCACCGCCATCATGGCTTCCAGGCGGCGCAGGTAGCGATCCGTGCGCCAATCCTTGGCCAGCTCCACGCAGGCGCGTTCGAGCTGGTTCGGGAAGCGCTCCAGCTTCGCCTCCAGCCGTTCCAGCAGGGTGAAGGCATCGGCGGTGGCGCCGGCGAAGCCCGCCAGCACGGCGCCGCCGCCGATGCGGCGCACCTTGCGGGCGTTGCCCTTGATGACGGTGTTGCCGAGGCTCACCTGGCCGTCGCCGGCCATGGCCACGTGTCCGTCGCGGCGGATGCACAGGATGGTGGTGCCGTGCCAGCCCACGGGGTCGTGGGGGGCGGAAGAAGGATGCTGCATAGTCGCGCTAGATGGGCCAGCGAGGGCGGCGCGGCAAGGCGGCTGCACTGTGCCCGCTTCAGGTCAGGCCCGCTTGCGGGGCCTTTTGGGCGGCTTGGCCTGCGCCGTTTTCCAGGCCGCTTCCAGTCATGCGGCCCTCCGGCGGAGCCAGGCACGGCAGGAACGCTGGCGCCGTGCCCATTTCGCAACGTTGAAGTTTGCGGCTGGGGCGGCTTTTCGGGTAGTGAGCGCGCCATGCCGCGCACCGCCAGCCTCACCCGCACCACCTCGGAAACCGACATCTCCCTGAGCCTGGACCTGGATGGGTCTGGCCGGGCGCAGGTGGCCACCGGCATCGGCTTCCTGGACCATATGCTGACCGCACTGGCCCGCCACGCGCTGTTCGACCTGACGGTGGCGGCCAAGGGCGACCTGCACATCGATTTCCACCACACCGCCGAGGATGTGGGCATCGTGCTGGGCAAGGCGCTCCATCAGGCGCTGGGCGACAAGCGCGGCATCCGCCGCTTCGGCCATGCGGTGGTGCCGATGGACGAGGCGCTGGCCGAGGCGGCGATCGACATTTCCGGCCGCCCTTTCCTGGCTTGGTCCGTCACGTTCACGCGCGACAAGGTGGGCGAGATGGACACGGAGCTGTTCGAGGAGTTCTTCCGCGCCTTCGCCATGAACGCGCTGATCACCCTGCACGTGACGCAGAAAGCCGGCACCAACGCCCACCACATCGCCGAAGGCTGCTTCAAGGCGCTTGCCCGGGCGCTGCGCATGGCGGTGGAACCCGATCCGCGCGCGGGGGATGCCATTCCCTCCACCAAGGGATCGCTGTGACGAGCTGGACCGTCCATGTGAAGGACGGCGCGCCGGTGCTGCTGGTGCCGGAGCGGTTCAGCCTGGGCGCGCTGCTGCTGGGGCCGGTGTGGCTGCTGTTCGTCGGCGCCTGGATCCCGGCCATCCTGCTCGCCTGCGCCTGGGCCGCCGCCGTGATGCTGGTACCCGAGGCGATGCTGGTGCCGGTGGCCATCGGCTTGGCCTGGTTCACCGGGCTGTGCGGGCGGGACCTGCGGCGCTGGTCACTCGCCCGGCGCGGCTGGCGGGCGCCGCATGTGGTGGTGGCACGCAGCGAGGAGGACGCGCTGGAACGCCTGCTGCGCTTCCACCCCTCCCTCGGCGTGGGCGATCTGAAGCGGAGTGCCGCATGAAGGTCGCGGTGGTCGATTACAACAGCGGCAACCTCGCCTCCGCCTCGCGCGGGTTGCAGCTCGCCGCATCCCGCCTTGGGCTGGCCGCGGAGGTGACGATCACGGCCGACCCGGCAGCGGTGGCGGCGGCGGACCGGATTGTGCTGCCGGGCCAGGGCGCCTTCGCCGATTGCGCCCGCGGCCTTGCCGGCATCGACGGCTTGCGCGCGGCGGTGGAGCGGGCGACCGACGCCGGCACGCCGTTCCTGGGCATCTGCGTGGGCATGCAGCTGATGGCCGAGCGTGGGCTGGAGCATGAGGTAACGCCGGGCTTCGGCTGGATCCGCGGCGAGATTGCCGCGATGCAGGTGCCGCAGCCGCTACGCCTGCCGCAGATGGGCTGGAACGAGTTGGCCTTCACGCCCGGTGCCCACCCGCTGCTCGAAGGCCTTCGGCCCGGGGACCACGCCTATTTCGTGCACAGCTACGCGCTCGCTGGCGGCGACCCCGCCGAGTGCATCGCCACCACCGACTATCCCGACCCCGTGGTGGCCATGGTGGCGCGCGGCAACCGTGCCGGCACGCAGTTCCACGTTGAGAAAAGCCAGGAGGTCGGGCTGCGCATCCTGGCCAATTTCCTGCGCTGGAGTCCTGGCTGATGAGTTTGAGCGATCCCGGGGAACGCGACGCCGTGATCACGGTGGAACGCGTGACCGAACTGACGGAAGACGACCTCTCCGCCCTGTGCGAGGCCGCCGATGCCGCCATCATCGAGGGCGGTGGGTTCGGCTGGGTGCATCCGCCCGGCCGGCAGGCGATGGAGCGCTATTTCCGCGGCCTGATGCTGGTGCCGGAGCGCGAATTGTATGGCGCGCGCATGGATGGGCTGCTGGTCGGCTCCGCCCAGCTGGTGCGCCCGCCGCGCAACAACGAGGCACAGGCCTTCGCCGCCCAGGTGATGCACGGCTTCGTCGCCCCCTATGCCCGCGGCCACGGCGTGGCGCGCCTGCTGATGCAGCGGGTGGAGGAAGGCGCGCGGGCGCTCGGCTACCATGTGCTGAACCTGGACGTGCGCGCCACCCAGGCGGTGGCGATCGCGCTGTATGAGAGCATGGGCTACTCGCGCTGGGGCGAGCATCCGATCTATGCCCGGGTGAACGGCCAGACCGTGCCCGGCTACTTCTACTACAAGGTGCTGCAGGCCGGCGGGCGGATCGCCTGATGGCCCTCACGCTCTACCCCGCCATCGACCTCAAGGACGGCGCCTGCGTGCGGCTGCGCCGCGGCGAGATGGACGATGCCACCGTCTATTCCGCCGATCCCGGTGCCCAGGCGCGGGCCTGGCAGGCCTCCGGCTGCGCCTGGCTGCATGTGGTGGACCTCAACGGTGCCTTCGCCGGGCGTTCGATGAACGGCGATGCGGTGCGGGCCATCCTGGCGAACGTGACCGTTCCGGTGCAGCTCGGTGGCGGCATCCGCGATCTGGCGGGCATTGCGGCGTGGCTGGAGGCGGGCATCAGCCGCGTGATCCTGGGCAGCGCCGCGGCCAAGAACCCGGCTTTGGTGCGCGAGGCCTGCGCCGCCTTCCCCGGCCGCATCGCCGTTGGCATCGATGCGCGCGACGGGTTTGTCGCCACGGAGGGCTGGGCCGAAACCTCCACCCTGCCCGCCGTCGATCTTGCCCTGAAGTTCGAGGATGCCGGCGTATCGGCCATCATCTTCACCGATATCGGCCGCGACGGCATGCTGACGGGCCTCAACCTGGACCAGACGCTGGGCCTGGCGGCGCGTATCTCCACCCCGGTGATCGCCTCCGGCGGCGTTGGCTCGCTGGCCGATATCGTGGCGCTGCGCGATCGGGCCGCCGGTGCGCCGGGAACGATCGATGGCGTGATCGTCGGCCGCGCCCTGTATGATGGCCGGGTGGATCCGGCCGAGGCCCTGCACGCCCTGGCCTGATACCATTGCGCCCTTGCGCCGGCGCGGCGCCGCGCGCAAACACACTTGTCTAGAGGTGTTCCGGTGCTGAAGCTGCGCGTCATCCCCTGCCTGGACGTCAAGGACGGTCGCGTCGTGAAGGGCGTGAACTTCGTCTCGCTGCGCGACGCCGGCGACCCGGTGGAGCAGGCCGCGCTGTACGACGCGGCGGGGGCGGATGAACTCACCTTCCTCGACATCACCGCCAGCCACGAGAACCGCGACACGATCCTGGATGTGGTGAGCCGCACCGCAGCGCGCGTGTTCCTGCCGCTCACCGTCGGCGGCGGCATTCGCGCGGTGGAGGACATGCGCCGGCTGCTGCTGGCCGGGGCGGACAAGTGCAGCATCAATTCCGCCGCCGTGGCGCGGCCGGAGCTGGTGGCGGAGGCGGCGACCAAGTTCGGCAGCCAGTGCGTGGTGGTGGCGGTGGATGCCAAGCGCACCGAAAGCGGCTGGCACGTGTTCACCCATGGCGGGCGCCGTGACACCGGGATGGATGCGGTGGAATGGTGCAAGCGCGTGGTGGCGCTGGGCGCGGGGGAGATCCTGCTGACCAGCATGGACCGCGACGGCACCGGGCGGGGCTTCGACCTGGAATTGCTGCGCGAGGTGTGCGGCGCGGTGCGGGTGCCGGTGGTGGCCTCCGGCGGCGTGGGCACGCTCGATCATTTCGTGGAGGGTGCGCGGGCCGGCGCCACCGGATTGCTGGCCGCCAGCGTGTTCCATTTCGGCACCTTCACCATCGCGCAGGTGAAGGACACGCTGCACCGGGCCGGGCTGCCCGTGCGCCTGCCGCGCGACGCCGCCTAGGGGAAGCAGAGCCGCCATGCCCAAATCCACCAAGAAAACCCCCGCCGCCCCGCCCGCCGAGGATCAAGCCTCGCCCGCCGCCGGACTGCCAGTGGCCAGGAAGGCCGCGGCGAAGAAGGCCGGCGCCAAGAAGGCCGCCGCGAAAAAGGCTGCCACGAAGAAGGCCGCTACGAAGAAGGCTGGCGTCAAGAACGCCGCCGTGAAAAAGGCGGACGTGAAGAAGGCGGGTGTGAAGAAGGTGGGCGCCAAGAAGCCCGGCCCCAAGAAGAAGGCCGCCCGCAAGCGCGCCGCCCTCGCCTCCCCGGCCACCAGCCTCGCCCCCCCGATGGCCGTCGGCGCCTCCGCCGCCGTGCTGGACAGGCTTTGGGCCGTGGTCAACGACCGCCGCACCGCCGACCCGGAAATCTCCCACTCCGCGCGCCTGCTGCGCCGCGGCACCGCCAAGGTGGCGCAGAAATTCGGCGAGGAAGCGGTGGAATGCCTGATCGAGGCCGTCAGCGGCAACCGCGATGCCCTGATCGCCGAAAGTGCCGATGTGCTCTACCACCTCATCGTTATGTGGGTGAACGCCGACGTCCGCCCAGAGGAGGTCTGGGCCGAGCTGCAGCGGCGCGAGGGTGTCTCCGGCGTGGCCGAAAAGGCCTCCCGCGCCCGCGCCCTGCCGCTGGAACTCGGCCTGGGCACCACCAAGATTCCCTGATCCCCCTCCAGGAGACACGACCATGCCGGTGAAGGGCACAGGCGAGTACGACGACACCAACATCTTCGCGCGAATCCTGCGCGGCGAGATCCCGTGCCGGAAGGTGCACGAGGACCAGTGGTCGCTCGCCTTCCACGATATCAACCCGCAGGCGCCCACCCATGTGCTGGTGATCCCCAAGGCCCGCTACATTTCCTGGGCCGATTTCTCCGCCCGCGCGGGGGAGGCGGAGATTGCCGGGTTCGTGCGCGCCGTGGGCCAGGTGGCCCGCGACCTGGGGCTGGAGGAGCCGGGCTACCGCCTTCTGGCCAATATCGGCGAGCACGCCGGGCAGGAGGTGCCGCATCTGCATGTGCACCTGTTCGCCGGGCGCGGCCTGGGCCCGATGCTCGCGCGGTAGCGCCGAGAGCGGTATCCGACCTGAAAGAAGGTCGGATACCGCTCTCGTTTCTTGATTTGGAACGCAAATCTTCCGATCCGGCGTTTCCGCCAGATCGGATATTGCTCTAGGCGTCCGACACCTCCGCCACGCGCGCCCGGTCGAACCCGTTGAAGCCGGTGCGCAGGCAGGCGCCGTAGGCACCGAGCTGGCCGATCTCGATCCAGTCGCCCTCGGCAATGTCCTCGGGCAGCCAGAACGGGCCGCGCATCACGTCCGCGCTGTCGCAGGTGGGGCCGAAGAAGCTGAACCCGCGCAGCACGTCGGTGGGCGCCGCGCCGGTGGGGCGCAGGCAGCGCACGGGGTAGCGGAAGCCCAGCGCGCCGGCATCCGCGAGGCTGCCATAGACGCCATCGTTCACGTAGAGCGCATCGCCGCGGCGCGCCTGCACCTGCACCACCACGGAGGCGCCGCCGGCCACCAGGGCGCGGCCGGGCTCGGCCCACAGCCGTGCCTGCGGCAGGCCCAGCGCGTCGAACGCCGCCTCGATCTCGGCCATGAAGGCGCCCAGCGGCGGCAGCTCGACATCGGGATAGACCACGGGGAAACCGCCGCCGACATCCACGATGTCCACCGCCACGCCCGCCTCGGCGATCGCCGCGCCGGCCAGCACCATCGCCTGCCACCACGCCACGGGGTCCAGGCATTGCGAGCCGACATGGAAAGCGATGCCGAGGCGGGACGCCACCGGGCGGGCCGCGCGCAGCAGCGCCACGGCTTCCTCGTGCTCCGCGCCGAACTTGCCCGAAAGGTCCAGCACCGCGCCGCCCTTCGGCAGGGCGAGGCGCACCACCAGGCCCAGCGCGCCCTCAACCCCAGTGGCCGCGGTCTCGTGCAGGATCTTTGCCAGCTCGTCGCGGGAATCGAGCACGAAGTCGCGCACGCCATGCCGCGCCCAGGCCTCGCGGATTGCGCCGCGCGCCTTTACCGGGTGCATGAAGTGGATCTCGGCCTCGGCGAACATGGTGCGCACCAGCGCCACTTCGGCCGGCGAGGCGCAGTCGAAATGGCGCACGCCGCCTTCCCACAGGGCGCGCAGCACCGCCGGGTCCGGGTTGCACTTCACGGCATAGAGCACGTCGCCAGGGAAGGCCTGCACGAAGGTCTCGGCGGTGGCGGAAAGCACGGCCGGGCGCAGGCAGTGCAGCGGCTCCTCCGGGCGCAGCGCGGCCACCAGCTCGGCCACGGTGGGCAGCGCTTCGGGAAACGTGGCCGGCAGTACCGGGCGGCGGAGAGGGGAGACGGCGGAACGGGCACGCAAGCTCGACATCGCAACAATCCTCGCGACAGTGCGCCAGCGCATCGGCGATGCACAGGCGGGACCATGGGGAATGGAACAGGCTCGTCGCGGCGCCCACAGGGACAACCCATGTGGCACCGGCGGCAGGCTCAGGCGATGCGCGGTCTTCGCATGGCCAGCGACCCTTCAACAGACATTCGGCACTTCCCTTGCGACCCCGGCCCACGATTGGCCGGTTCGGACGAAAAGGACGCGTTCGTCGTTGCTGTGCCCTGGAGGAATTCCTCCCAGGCGGGCTCGCGGCACGTGCGGGTGCGTCGGCGATCCGCCGTGGCACCCTTCAGGGGGGGGCCGCAGCGGGAGGCGCTTTCTATGCGATGGGGACCCGAAGATGCAGTGCGATTATGGGACCTGAGGCAGGCCCCCGCTGCATGGTTACCTGTGGGAAAGGTTCACGCCTTCCCCACCAACGCCAGGTACTCCCACACCATCGTTGCCCCCGCCAGCGCGGTGATCTCCGCCACGTCGTAGGCTGGCGCCACTTCCACGATGTCCATGCCGACGAAGCCCAACCCGCCGAGCCGCCGCAGGGTCGCCTGCGCCTGCCAGGAAGCGAGGCCGCCGATCTCCGGCGTGCCGGTGCCGGGCGCGTGGGCGGGATCAAGCGCGTCGATATCGAAGCTGAGATAGCAGGGCGCAGCACCCACCACGGCGCGGATACGGGCGGCCACTTCCACGGGGCCGAGCTCCTGGACATCCTGCCCGGTCAGGATCGTCACCCCCTGCCCCACCGTCCAGTCCCAGACCTCGCGCTGCACCGGGGAGCGGATGCCCAGCTGGATCATCCGGGCGGGGTCCACCAGCCCTTCGCGGATCGCGTGCCAGAACACGGAGCCGTGGCCGAAGGCCTGGCCGAAATTGTCTTCCCAGGTGTCCACATGCGCATCGAAATGCACCAGCCCGACCGGGTGGCCCAGCCGGGCCCGCAACGCGCGCAGCAATGGCAGGGTGATGCCGTGTTCGCCGCCGAGTGCAATCAGGTGCCGCAGCCCCGCCGCCTGCGCCTCGATCGCGGCCAGGGAGGCGGGGATGTCGCCCAGCGCGATGGCGAAGTCGCCGAGGTCGGACAGGTCGAGTGCCGCAGGCTCCACCCAGCTGTGCGGGTGGGCGCCGTCCACCAACATCCGGCTGGCGCGGCGGATCGCGGCCGGGCCGTCGCGCGTGCCGGCGCGGTTGGTGGTGCCGATGTCCAGCGGAATGCCCGCCACGGTGAAGGCGGCATCGCGATGCGCGCGGGTGACGCCCAGGAAACCAGGCGGGGTGGCGAAGGTGGGCGGGCCGGCCATGGCGGGGCTCCTGTTGCCGCCGGTTGGCTATCATGCGCCGGCCCTGGATGAACAGGCTGCACCATGCTACCGCCCGCGCATGTCCCGCCACCCGATCTGGCGCCTCTATGCCGCGCTGGCCACGCTCGCGGCCCCCGCGCTGCGCCCGTGGCTGCGCCGGCGCGCCCGGCGTGGCAAGGAAATCGCCGCGCGCCTGCCGGAGCGGGAGGGGATCGATGCCACGCCGCGCCCGCCGGGAACGCTGGTGTGGCTGCATGCGGCCAGCGTTGGCGAATCCGTCTCCATCCTGCCGGTGCTCGTCGCCCTGCCGCCCGGGGTGCAGGTGTTGTTGACCACCGGGACCGTGACCTCCGCCGCGCTGATGGCCCGACGCCTGCCGGAGCTCGGCCTGCAGGACCGCGTGCGGCACCGCTTCGCCCCGCTGGACGTGCCGCGCTGGGCGGCCCGGTTCCTGGACCACTGGAAGCCCGACGTGGCCGGCTTCGTGGAAAGCGAGGTCTGGCCCAACCTGCTCGCCGCCTGCCGCGCGCGGGATATTCCGGTGATGCTGGTGAATGCCCGCATCTCGCCGCGCAGCTTCGCCCGCTGGGTGCGCCGCCCGGCACTGGCGCGCGACCTGTTCGGCGGCTTCGCGCTGGCCCAGGCGCAGTCACCGGCGGTGGCGGAGCGCCTGCGCGCCCTCGGCGCCCCTGTGGTGCTGGACCAGGGCAACCTGAAATTCGCCGCCCCGCCCCTGCCCTGCGACGACGCGGAGCTGGCGCGCCTGCGCTCCCTGCTGGCCGGCCGCCCGGTCTGGCTCGCCGCCAGCACCAATGCCGGGGAGGAGGCGCTGCTGCTGCCGGTGCATGATGCGCTGGCGGCGCGCTTCCCCGGCCTGCTGACCATCATCGTGCCGCGCCATCCGGAGCGGGCGCCGGAGATCGCCGCACTCGTGGCCCCCCGCCCCGTCGCCCGGCGCTCCCAGGGCGAGGACCCGCCCGCGGAGGCCGGTCTCTGGCTGGCGGATACGCTGGGGGAGCTTGGGCTGTTCTACCGCCTGGTGGGCCATGCCTTCGTCGGCCGCTCCCTGGTGAAGCTGGGGGGTCAGAACCCGATCGAGCCGGCCCTGCTCGGCTGCGCGGTGGCCGTGGGCCCGCATGTCTTCAACTTCCCCGAAGCGGTGGAGGTGCTGGAACAGGCCGGCGGGCTCGTTCGCCTGCCGGATGCCGCTGCGCTGGAAACCTGGGTTTCCGGCATGATCGCCGATCCCGCGAAGGCGCGGGCGATGGGCGAAGCCGGGCAGGCGGCCATGGGCGGCTTCGAATCACTGCCCGCCCGCACCGCCCGCCTGCTGCTGGGGTTGGCCGATGCGCGCGCCTGAGTTCTGGCAGCACGACGGGTGGTTGCCCCGGCTGCTTTCTCCCCTCGGCGCGCTCTACGCCGCCGCCACGGCCCGGCGTGTTGCGCGCGCTGGCTGGCAGGCACCCGTGTCGGTGCTGTGCATCGGCAACCCCGGCGCCGGCGGCACCGGCAAGACCACCGTGGCACTCGATCTCGCTGCCCGGCTTCGTGCACGCGGCAAGCACGTGGCCTTCCTGACCCGCGGCTATGGCGGCACGCTGCGCGACCCCGTCCAGGTCGATCCCGCCCGCCACACCGCCGCCGAGGCGGGGGACGAGGCGCTGCTGCTCGCCGCCCTCGCGCCCACCTTTCTCGGCGCCAACCGCGCCCTGACCGCCCGGCTCGCGCTGCAGGCCGGTGCCGATGTGCTGTTGATGGATGACGGGCTGCAGAACCCAACGCTTGCAAAGACCCTCTCCCTGCTGCTGATCGACGGCGCCGCCGGCTTCGGCAATGGCCGCGTGATCCCTGCCGGCCCGCTGCGGGAGCCGGTGGCCGCCGCCGCCGCGCGCTGTGCCGCCGCCGTGCTGATCGGGCCGGACGCCACCGGTGCCCTGGCCCAGCTTCCGCCCGGCCTGCCCGTTCTGCGCGCGCGATTGGTCTCTGAGGCCCCGCCACTTGGCCCCCTGCTCGCCTTCGCCGGCATCGGCCGGCCGGAGAAGTTTCGCGAGACGCTGGAAGCCGCCGGCGGGGATGTCACCCGCCTCATCCCGTTTCCAGACCACCATCCCTACACGGAAGCCGAGTTGCTCCCGCTGCTCGACTCCGCCGGCGGCGCCACACTGGTGACCACGCCGAAGGACATGGTTCGTATTCCGCCCGCCCTGCGCCCGCGCATCACCCCGGTCGGCGTCCGCCTTGAATGGCTGGACGCGCCCGACCCCTTGCTGGATCGCCTCGCATGACCCGACCTGCCCTTCTCCTCGATCTCGACGGCACGCTGATCGATTCCCGCCCGGGCATCGTGGCCAGCATCCGTGCCGCCCTGGTCGACCTCGGCCACACGCCCGACCCCGCCGAAGACTTCACCTGGATGATCGGGCCGCCGATGGAGCAGGTGATCGGCGGCGTGCTGGCCCGCTGGAACGACAACCGCACCCAGCTCGCCGTGGATCGCTACCGCGCCAACTACACCCGCCTTGGCCTGACCGGGAACGCCATGTACCCCGGCATCGAGGACGCCGTGCGCAGCCTGGCCGACACCCACGACCTGTTCCTGTGCACCGCCAAGCGCACCCGCTTCGCCGTGCCGATCCTGGAGAACCTGGGCCTGGCCCCGCTCTTCCGCGGCATCCACGGCACGGAAGACGACGGCCGGTTCGACGACAAGGCCGTGCTGGCGCGCTGGATCATCGAAGCCAATTCCCTCACCCGCGCCGCCCTGGCCGGTGACCGCCTGCACGATATCGAGGCCGCCCACGCCAACCATATCCCCGCCATCGGCGCCGGCTGGGGATATGGTGGGCGTGAGGAACTGGAACGGTGCGGGGCGACCGTGGTGCTGGATCATGCGTCGGAGCTGCCTGATGCAGTCAAGCAAGCGGTTCTTTTTTGAAAAAAAGAACCAAAAAACTTTTCTCACCTTGCGTCGGGACTAGCCCCAGCGCAAATTTATGAAGTCTTTTTTGCTTCTTTTTTCTTCAGAAAAAAGAAGACGCTTCCTTACAGCGGCAGAGACCCCTGTCGGGTGCTGCTCTTCCCCCCATCCGCCGTCGCCCGCACTTCCCCATCCGCAAGCCGCAGCCGCAGCCGGTCACCGGGCTTGATCGCGCTGGCGGCAGTGATCGGGTGCCCTGCCGCATCGCTCACCAACGCGAAGCCGCGTTCCAGCACCCTTGTGTAGGACAGCGCTTCCAACCCCGCCGAGGCCCCGGCTAGGCGCGCCCGGGCCTCGCGCAACCCAGCGCGGATCGGTGCGTCGGACAGGCGGGGCAGCACCCGCCCGGCGGCCGCGGCGCGCCCGGCGACGGCATGGCGGATGGCCGCCCGCAGTTTCTCGCCAGACAAGAGCAGTGCGGAACGGCGTTGCAAGAGGAGGCCAGGCAGTGCCTGACGCAGCCGGCCGCCGCGGTCTTGCAGCGTTTGCCGCGCCCGGGCCAGCAGCCCGGGCAGGTCGGGCATGCCGCGTTCCGCCCGCGCCAGGGCGGCGCGGCGGGCGGCCAGCAGGTTGGGCAGCGCGAGGACGAGGCGTTGGTGGCGGTCGTCCAGCCGCTGGCGCGCTGTGCCCAGCAGGCTGGGCAGGTCCGGCAGGCCGCGTTCGGCGCGTTGCAGGCGCAGGCGGCGTTCCTGCATCACGCGGTTCAGCGCGCCGGAGAGCCGGGCCCCCTTCTGCTGCAGGTCGGCGGCGATTTCGACGCGACTCGGCACGGCGAGCTCGGCGGCAGCGGTGGGGGTGGGGGCGCGGCGATCGGAGGCGAAGTCGATCAGGGTGGTGTCGGTTTCGTGGCCGACGGCGGAGATCAGCGGGATGGTGCTGGCCGCCGCCGCGCGCACCACGGCTTCGTCGTTGAAGGCCATCAGGTCTTCGAGGCTGCCGCCGCCGCGCGCGACGATGATCACGTCTGGCCGCGGAACGGGGCCGCCGGGCTTGAGGCGGGAGAAGCCTTCGATGGCTTCGGCGATGCGCTGGGCGGCGCCATCACCCTGAACTGGCACGGGCCAGAGGATGAGGTGGCGCGGGAAGCGGCGGGCCAGGGTGGTCTTGATGTCCTGGATCACCGCGCCCTGGGCCGAGGTGATGACGCCGATCACGGTGGGCAGCAGCGGCAGGGGGCGCTTGCGGGCGGCGTCGAACAGGCCTTCCTCGGCCAGGCGCAGGCGCAGCGCCTCGATGCGGGCGAGCAGGGCGCCGGCGCCGGCGTATTCCATGCGGTCGACGATGAGCTGGTAGGAGGAGCGTTCGCCATAGGAGCTGATCTTGCCCTGGGCAATCACTTCCACCCCGTTCTCCGGCACCAGGCCCAGGCGCGGGACGGAGAATTTCCACACCACGCCGGCGATCTTGCCGCCCTCGTCCTTCAGCGAGAAGTAGATATGCCCGCTGGGATAGCGCTTCAGCTCCGTGATCTCGCCGCGCACGCGGATGCGCCCGAACGCCCCTTCCAGCGTGCGTTTCACCGCGCCGGAGATCTCCGAGACGCTGTACTCGGGAACGTTTGAGGTGGTGGGGGGTGCGGCCTGTTCGTCCATCCGCCCACCCTATGCTAGACGGCGCGCGCATTGAAGGAGTCGCGGCCAATGCGCGTTCTGGTGATCGGTTCCGGCGGGCGTGAGCACGCATTGTGCTGGAAGCTCGCGGCCTCGCCGCTGCTGACCAAGCTGTGGTGCGCCCCTGGCAACCCCGGCACCGCCGAGCACGCCGAGAACGTGCCGATCGGCGTGCTCGACATCGCCGACCTCGTCCGCTTCGCGCAGGACAACGCCGTTGATCTCGTGGTGCCCGGCCCGGAGGCGCCGCTGGTGGCGGGCCTGGCCGATGCCATGGGCCTGGCGGGCATCGCCTGCTGCGGCCCCTCCGCCGCCGCCGCGCGGCTGGAAGGCAGCAAGACCTTCACCAAGGAGGTGGCCGACGCCGCCGGTATCCCGACCGCGCTGTGGGAACGCTTCACCGACGCCGCCGCCGCCCGCGATTTCGTCCGCCGGCGCGGCGCGCCGATTGTGGTGAAGGCCGATGGCCTGGCCGCCGGCAAGGGCGTGGTGGTGGCCGCCAGCGTGGAGGAAGCCGAAGCCGCCATCACGGAGTTCATGGAACAGGGCACCCTGGGCGAATCCGGCCACACCCTGGTGATCGAGGAATGCCTGATGGGTGAGGAAGTGAGTGTCTTCGCACTGTGCGACGGCACCACCGCCATTTCGCTGGGCAGCGCGCAGGACCACAAGCGGGTGGGCGACGGCGATACCGGCCCCAACACCGGCGGCATGGGCGCCTATTCCCCGCCGCCGGCCCTCTCGCCCGCGCTGGAACAGGCGGTGATGCACCGCGTGATCCAGCCGGCGCTGGACGAGATGGCCCGCCAGGGCACGCCCTTCCGCGGCATCCTGTTCGCCGGGCTGATGCTGACCGCCGACGGCCCCAAGCTGATCGAATTCAACGTCCGCTTCGGCGATCCGGAGTGCCAGGTGATCCTGGCCCGGCTGATGGACGACCTGCTGCCGGCGCTGATGGCGGTGTGCGATGGCGAGTTGCGCACTATCTCCCTGCGCTTCCGGCCGGTCGCCGCCCTCGGTGTGGTGATGGCCGCGCGCGGCTATCCCGGCAGCTACGCCAAGCATACGCCCATCGGCGGCCTGGACCGCGCCGCCGCGCTGCCGGGCGTGACCGTGTTCCACGCCGGCACGGATGTGCGGGATGGCCAGCTGGTCAGCGCCGGTGGCCGCGTGCTGACGCTGGTGGGTACCGCGCCGAGCCTGCAGGAAGCGCGCGACGCCGCTTATGCCGCCGTCGCGGCGGTTGATTGGCCGGAAGGGTTCTGCCGCCAGGATATCGGCTGGCGCGCGCTGAAGGCCTAACCGGCCAAAAGCCGGTCAATCTCCTCCTGCGCAAGGTCCGCGGTGCCCGCCGGCGCCGTGGGCACCGGCAGCGGCACGATCTCCGCAGGCTCGTTCGTGCCGATATTGTTCAGCACCGATTCCACATGATGCAGATGGTCGATCGCGCGGCGGATGCGCTGGCTGGTCAGGTCCTGGAACGAGCACGCTTCGAAGATCGTGTTCACCTTCTCGCTGATCCGCTCATACAGCTCCGGCTCCGACCGCAATTCCTGCAGCCAGTCCGAAATCGCCTCCGCCGCCTCCATGATGCGGTTGGCCGCCGCCTCCGTGGTTTGCACCACCGCCTCCAGCTCGGTGCCGGAATTGCGCGAAGCGGCCTGCGGCACCGCCAGCACCTCGGCCAGTTGGGTCTTCACGCTGGAAAGCTGCTCGGAAATATTCGTCTCACTGAAGTCGATCAGCTGCACGGAGGCATGGATCTCGGCACTCAGCTCGGCAAAGCGACGGTCCACGAAGCGGCGCAGATCGTCGATCTTGCCGCCCAGGATTTCTACCTGCGCGACCTCCGCCGATCCTGCATCCGTCTGGTCCACATTCGCATACGCCATCACCCACCCCTTGCCGCTCGGCAGCGCAGGATGGCGGGCATGGGTTAAGCGGGATTGAATCCCCGGCGCCGCAGCGCTGCCGTAACGGTATTCTCCAGCAGACAGGCAATCGTCATTGGCCCAACCCCGCCCGGCACCGGGGTGATGGCGCCGGCATGGCCCACCACCTCGCCATAGGCCACGTCGCCCACCAGCGTGCCTGCCGCCGTGCGGTTGATCCCAACGTCGATCACTACCGCCTCGCGCGCCACCCAATCCCCGCGCACCATCTCCGGCCGCCCGACCGCGGCGACAAGGACCTCCGCCCGCCGGCACTCCGCCGCCAGGTCGCGCGTGCGCGAATGCGCCAGCGTCACGGTGGCACTCGCCCCGGTCAGCAACGCCGCCATCGGCCGGCCCACCAGCACGGAACGCCCCAGCACCAGCGCCCGCGCGCCGGCCAGATTCACATCCGCCACCGCCAGCAGCTTCATCACCCCCAGCGGGGTGCACGGCACCAACCCGCGCCGCCCGGCGGCCAGCAGCCCGGCATTGGTGGGCGTGAGGCCATCCACATCCTTCGCCGGGTCGATCGCATCCAGCACCGCCTCGGTGGAGATGTGCTGCGGCAGGGGCAGCTGCACCAGGATACCGTCCACTGCCGCATCGTCGTTCAGCCGGCGCACCACCGCCAGCAACTCGGCCTCGGCGGTTTCCGCCGGCAGCCGGATGGTTTGCGCCGCCAGGCCCATCGCCGCCGCGGCCCGCTCCTTGCTGCGCACATAGACCTGGCTGGCCGGGTCTTCGCCCACCAGCACCACGGCGAGGCCGGGCCGGAACGGCAGGCCCGCCACCCGCGCGGTCGTTTCCGCCCGCAGAGCGGCCGCCACCGCCTTGCCATCGATGATCCGGGCCGTATTGGGGGTCATGGTCACAGCGCCTCCAGCCGGGCCGCGAGCACGCCCGCATCGCCCGCAACGAACAAGGTCTTGTCGCGGCTTGTGGCCCCCAGGGCCACCGACACATCGCCCTGCCGCACGCCCAGCGCGGTGGCCAGCGCCGCGCAGGCGGCCCGGTTGGCGCGGCCATCCTCCGCCGCTTCCGCCACGCCGATGCGCAGCCGCTCGCCCTCCACATCCGGCGCCCGCCCGGTCCCTTTGTCCGGGGCGCGTCCGCCCACACCGGGCCGGCGAGACTTAGGCTGCACCTTCACCGCCACCCGCACCCCGCCCTCGGCTGCGCGCCAGAACGCCACGCCTACAGGAACAGGCCCGAGACGTTTCCGTACACGATCGCCGCATAGATCCGGGCCAGCAGCATCTGCGCAATGTAGATCAGGAAGATCAGCGCCACCGGGCTCAGGTCGATGGTGCCGAAGGTGGGGATAACCCGGCGGATCGGGCGCAGCGCCGGCTCTGTGATGCGGTAGAGGAAATCCCCCACCATCCACACGAAGCGGTTGCGCGTATCGAGCACGTTGAACGACACCAGCATGCTCATCACGGCGCCGAGGATC
>CANHKG010000113.1 GCA_947460455.1 Rhodospirillales bacterium
CGTCAGGTCAGACGGGTAGCGCAGCCCACGCCGATCCGCCGCGCGTCGATGTTCCGCTGTCCATGCCATCCCTCGCCCCCACGAATCGTCCCAACGGGCAGGGAATCACATCCGATTCAGGCGATTCAACTTCTTTCCGGATGGGCTCTTATACGTCTTGCAACTGGATGGCAGACGCTGGTGAATGTGGAAGCACTCACACCGCCAGCGACTGTCCGCCACCGAGAAGCAGACCAAACGCTATCCAAGTGACTTGACGGAGGCGAAATGGCTGGCAATCGAGCCGGTTCTTCCGTGCGTGTCCAGGACTGGCCGAAACCGTTCGTTGATCTGCGGGAGGTCCTGAACGCGATCCGCTATCTGGTGCGCGGCGGCGTGGGGTGGCGGATGCTACCGAAGGACTTCCCACCCTGGCAGACGGTCTGCTGGTAGTTCCGCCGCTTCGTGCGCCGGCTGATGTTCCAGACGATCCACGATGTGGAGCTGATGCTCGACCGCGAGGAGGCTGGGCGCGAGGCCAGCCCGAGCGGAGGCATTGTGGACAGCCAGTCGTTGAAGGGGCCTGCGGCAGCCCAGCGCGGCTACGACGGCGGCAAGAAGCTGATCGGGCGTAACCGCCACATCGCGGTGGACACGGACGGGCGACTGCTGATGGTCAACCTCACCCCGGCGGATGTTTCGGACAGCGCAGGCGCACAGATGATCCTGGACGCGATCCGCAAACGATGGCCCTGGCTCAAGCACCTCTTCGCCGATGCCGCCTATGACAAGGCTCAATTGATGGACAAGGCGGCCTTCCGGGACTCCACCATCGAGATCGTGCGTAAACTCAAGGACGAACCCGGCTTCAAAGTCTTGCCGAGGCCTTGGGTGGTGGAGCGGACCTTCGGTTGGATGACCCGCTTCCGCCGCCTCGTGCGCGACTTCGAGCAGCGCATCGACGTCTCGAAGGCCATGATCTACGTGGCCATGGGAAGCATTCTGCTTCGCAGGCTTCATGGGTGAGTATTTTCAAACGGGCTCTAAGATCTCAATGCGACCGACGAAAAAGAGGAACATGCTCGTGCTGCTGTTCTCGAGCGCACGGCTCCTGACCAGCGTCGTGAGTTTTTGATACGTAGGTTGCGTGGCGATCTCGCGCAGGCCTGGAACAACCGAGTAACAGCAACGCGCAGTGGTGATTTGGCCGCAGCGGCGGAGCATGAAGCCGAGATCGCCAAAATCGAGCTTAAACTGCGTCCGCTTGGTGGAGAACTGTATTGAAGTTGTTTCCACGCAGCCCACGACGGCACCCTGCGCGGCATACGACGCGGCGTTCAAGATCTGGGCTGTGGCAAACCAGTTCACGTCGCGGTGGGAGCTGTCAGCCAGATTGGCAAGATGGCACACTCCTGGAACATCACTGTTCAAGACATATCGTGAAGACCCCAGGACGTACATCATCTGGCGGGGCATGCGCGTGTTGGGGCAGGACACCACCGTGAAGGCCGAGATCCGCCTCAGACCGGGCCGCTCTGATGTGGACCCCGGCCGGTGTGAACCTTTGCTTTGCGCGCCGCCGCGGGGCCGTTGACTTGGCCCCGCCGCCACGCTCCCCTGGCGGGAACGCCAGGGAGACCTCCATGACCCGCACCGCCCTCACCGGCCCCAGCGTCTGGACCGGCGCCGAACTGGCTGCCAGCGGCGACTGGATCCGCAGCTTCGACGACACCCACATCGCCGAGATCGAGGGCGCGCTGGCCAACATCAAGCGCCTCGGCCCCGTGCTCGGCTTCCCCCAGGATGCCTTCCCCCTGCCGCGCACCGCCGCCTTGCTCGCGGACGTTTCCAACGAGCTGGAGCATGGCCGCGGCGCAGTTCGCCTGCGCGGCCTGCCCGTGGCCCGCTACGAACCCAACGACCTGCGCCGCATCTTCTGGGGCATCGGCCGCCACCTTGGCACCGCCGTGTTCCAGAATGCCCGTGGCGAGGCCATGGGCGAGGTGCGCGACGAAACCAGGCGCGAGGACAAAAGCTTCGACCCCACGCAGGAAGGCCGCGTTGCCTCCGCCCGCGCCCGTTCCCGCTCCACCGGCCCGCTGCGCTGGCACACCGACCGCTGCGACGTGATTGCCCTGCTCTGCGCCCGCAACGCCATGGAAGGCGGCATTTCCAAGCTCGTCTCCATCCCGGCGATCCACAACGCCATGCTGGAACGCCGGCCGGATCTGCTGGAGCTGCTGTGCCAGGATTACTGGCGCTCCCGCCCCGCCGACGAGGATGGGCTCTCCGGCGGCAACGTCTATGCCCAGCCCGTGTTCGGCTTCGCCGATGGCCGCATCACCAGCCAGTATTCCCGCACCTATGTGGAGCAGGCCCAGGAAGTGCCGGGCGTGCCGAAGCTCTCCGCCGCGCAGAACGAGGCGCTGGACATGCTCGCCGCCACCGCCGAGGCGCTGTGCCTGCACTCGGCCTTCGAGGATGGCGACATCCAGCTGCTCAACAACCACGTCATCTACCACGGCCGCACCGCCTATGCGGATGACGCCCCCTCCGGCCGCGACCGCCTGCTGCTGCGCCTCTGGCTCGCCACCCCCAACAGCCGCCGCCTGCCGGACGGGTTCGAGACCCTCTGGGGCACCACCGCCCCCGGTGCCGTCCGCGGCGGCGTGGTGCAACCGCAAAGCGGGGAGCGCGTGGCGGCCTGATCGCTCCCGGCCCGGCGGGGCAATCCGCCGGGCTGTAGCAGGTTTGAAACGCTATGTTTCGGATAAGCGCCGCTCAGTTACCTGACGGTTGCATTTCGATATGGCCAGTTTCTCTGCCGCGACGTCGTTCAACGTCACCACCGAGAACCCGCTCGCCGGGCTCGCCCTGCTGTCGCTGGCCACATTCTCCACCCTGCCGGACGGGTTCCGGATCACGTTGCCGGACAACCGCTCGCTGGACCTGTTCGGCAGCTTCACCGCTACCGCCGGGCTGCCGAGCGCCGGCACCATCACCGCCCTGCGCATCAACGCGGCCGGCACGCCGGTGCGCTTCCTGTCCGGGCTCAACCTGGCGCTGCCGGCGGCCCAGGCGCTGGCGGCCGGGCCCGCCGCCACCGCCTGGGCCGCCCTGCTGGCCGGTGCGGACACGATCACCGGCTCTGCCTTCGCCGACGTATTGGCCGGTTTTGCCGGCAAGGACACCATCGACGGCGGCGCCGGCATCGACACCGCCAGCTTCGCCGAGGTCACCGGGGCCGTCGCCGTCACCCTGAACGGGGCGGCAGACGCCGTCGTGACCATCCAGGGCATCGTGCAGGACACGCTGCGCAACATCGAGAACGTGATCGGCGGCAGCGGCAACGACACGCTGTTCGGCGACGCCTTCGCCAACACCCTGTCCGGCGGGCTGGGCCACGATACGCTGCGCGGCGGCGAGGGTGCCGACACGCTGCAGGGTGGCGCCGGCATCGACACCGCCGACTATGCCGACAAGATTGCCGCGGTCTCCGTGGTGCTGGCGGGCGACACCCCCGCCACCGTGTTCGTCGGCGGCATCGCCGAGGACAGCGTGGCCGGCATCGAGAACCTGCGCGGCGGCACCGGCAACGACAGCCTCACCGGCGACGCCGCGGCCAACACGCTGGAAGGCGGGGCGGGCGACGACGTGCTGGCCGGCCTGGCCGGAGCGGACACGCTGGATGGCGGCCAAGGGATCGACACGGCAAGCTACGCCGAGAAGACCACCGCCGTTGTCGTGACCCTGAACGGCGCCGCCAGCGCCATCGTCACCGTCGGCGGCGTGGCCGAAGACACGCTGCGCAATATCGAGAACCTCATTGGCGGCAGCGGCGCCGATACGCTCACCGGCGACACCCAGGCCAACCGCTTCGCCGGGCGCGCGGGCGCCGACACGATCGATGGCGGCGCCGGGATCGACACCGCCGACTACAGCGAGAAGACCGCCGCCGTCGCTGTCGCCCTCAACGGCGCCACCGCCGCCACCGTCACCGTCGGCGGCCTGGCCGAGGACACGCTGCGCAACATCGAGAACATCATCGGCGGCACCGGCGCCGACAGCCTCACCGGCGATGCCCTGGCCAATTTCTTCTCCGGCCGCGCCGGCAACGACGTGCTGGATGGCGGCGCCGGGATCGACACCGCCGACTACAGCGAGAAGACCACCGCCGTCGCCGTCACCCTCAACGGCGCCACCGCGGCCAGCGTCATTATCGGCGGCGTGGCCGAGGACACGCTGCGCAACATCGAGAACATCATCGGCGGCAGCGGCAACGACAGCCTGACCGGCGACGGGCTGGACAACCTGCTGGCCGGTGGCCTGGGCAACGATGTGCTCATCGGCCTCGGCGGCAAGGACGTGCTCGATGGCGGCGCCGGCAGCGACACCGCCTCCTACGCCGAGCGCACCCTGGCCGTGGTGGTCACCCTGCGCGACGGCGCGGACACCACGGCCAGCATCAACGGCATCGTCGAGGACACGCTGCGCGGCATCGAGAACATCACCGGCGGCAGCGGCAACGACACGCTGACCGGCGATGCCGGCGCCAACGCCCTGCTCGGCGGTGCCGGCAACGACCGGCTGAGGGGCAGCCTGGGTGCCGATACGCTGGATGGTGGCACAGGCATCGACACCGCCGATTTCACCGGCACCCAGTTGCCCGTGACGGTGGTGCTGCGCGCCGCCCTGGATGGCACGGCCAGCATCGGCGGCGTGGCCGAGGACATCCTGCGCGGCATCGAGAATGTCGTCGGCGGCGAAACCGACGACAGCATCACCGGCGATGCCAACGCCAACGCGCTCTCCGGCGGCGCCGGCAACGACCTGCTGCAGGGCAATGCCGGCGCCGACGTGCTGGATGGTGGTGCGGGCATCGACACCGCCTCCTATGCCGAAAAGACGACCGCCGTTGTCGTCACGCTCAATCTCGGCACCGCCGCCACCGTCACCGTGGGGGGCATCGCCGAGGACACGCTGACCAATATCGAGAACCTGATCGGCGGCAGCGCCAACGACACGCTCACCGGCGATATGCGTGCCAACCGGCTGCGCGGCGGCGGCGGCAACGACACGCTGGATGGCGGACTGCAGTTCGACATCGCCGACTATTCCGACAAGACCCTGGCGGTCTCGGTCACGCTGAGCGATTCGCTCCCCACCATCGTGAAGGTCGGCGGCGTGGACGAGGACACGCTGATCAGCATCGAGGGTGTCGTCGGCGGCTCCGGCGCCGACACGCTCACCGGCAATGCCTTCGCCAACACGCTGGAGGGCGGTGCCGGCAACGACACGCTGTCCGGCGGCGACGGCCTGGACACGCTGATCGGCGGCGCCGGCAACGACACGCTGGATGGCGGCGCCGGCATCCAGGACCTGGCCAGCTACGCCGAGAAGACCACGCCCGTTGTCGTCACCCTGAACGGCGCCACCGCCGCCACCGTCACCGTGGGCGGCGTGGCGGAGGACACGCTGCGCAATATCGAGAACATCCAGGGCGGCAGCGGCAACGACACGCTCACCGGCGACGCCCAGGCCAACGGGATCGTCGGCGGCGCAGGCGACGACACGCTCTCCGGCGGCGGCGGGCTCGACCAGATCGAAGGCGGCACGGGCACAGACACGATCAGCTTCGCCACCGCCACCAACGCCGTTGTGCTCACGCTCAAGCGCTACATCCCGGCCGCGATCACCATTGGCGGCATCGCGCAGGGTTCGGTACGCGATGTGGAGAACATCCTCGGCGGCACCGGCAACGACATCCTGGCCGGCGATTCGCTGGTCAACCGGATCGAGGGCGGCGGCGGCAACGACACGTTGCGCGGCGGCGTGGGGGCCGACGTGCTGGATGGCGGCACCGGCACGGATACGGTGGATTTCTCCGACATGGCCGATCCCGTCGTGCTCACCCTGGCCGGCGCCAGCTTCGCCCAGGCCAGTGTGGGTGGCATCGCCGACGACATGGTGCGCAACGTGGAGGCCGCGATCGGCGGCAGCGGCAACGACATGCTGGCCGGCAGCGCCGCCGTGGAAACCCTCAACGGCGGCGGCGGCAACGACCGGCTGCGCGGCGGTGGCGGCAACGACATCCTGGAGGGCGGCACCGGCATCGACACCGCCGACTACACCGACAAGACCCTGGCCGTGGTTGCCACGCTGAACGGCGCCACCGCCGCCACGGTCAGCGTCGGCGGCGTGGCCGAAGACACGCTCACCAATATCGAGGGCATCGCCGGCGGCAGCGCGGCCGACACGCTCACCGGCGACGGCCTGGCCAACCAGCTCGATGGCCAGGGCGGCAACGACGTGCTGAACGGCGCCGGCGGCGACGACCTGCTCACCGGCGGCATCGGCAACGACACGCTGGATGGCGGCACCGGCACCGACACCGCCTCCTTCGCCGAAAAGACCGCATCCGTCGTCGTCACGCTCAACGGCGCCACCGCTGCCACCGCCACCGTGGGCGGCGCGGCCGAGGACACGCTGCGCAACATCGAGAACATCATCGGCGGCAGCGGCAACGACACGCTGACCGGCGACACGCTGGCCAACCGCTTCTCCGGCGGCGCCGGCACCGACGTGCTGGATGGCGGCGCGGGCACCGACACCGCGGAGTACGGCGACAGAACGGCCGCGGTCGTCGTCACGCTCAACGGCGCCACCAATGCCATCGTCACCATCGGCGGCGTGGCCGAGGACACGCTGCGCAACATCGAGAACATCATCGGTGGCAGCGGCAACGACATCCTCACCGGTGACAGCGCGGTGAACCTCCTCTCCGGCGGGCTGGGCGACGACACCCTTTCCGGCGGCGGCGGGATCGACACGCTGGACGGCGGCGCCGGCTCGGATACCGCCACCTTCGCCAGCGCCACCTCGCCCGTGGTGCTCGCCCTGGCCGGCGCCACCCCGGCGCAGGCCACCGTCGGCGGCGTGGCCAACAATTTCGTCGTCGCCATCGAGAACATCATCGGCGGCACCGGCAACGACACGCTCACCGGCGACGCCGCCGGCAACGGGCTGACCGGCGGCGCAGGGAACGACACGCTGGCCGGCCTCGCCGGGTCCGACACGCTGGATGGCGGCACCGGCAGCGACACCGCGGTGTTCAGCGAGAAAACACTGGCGGTCTCCGTCATCCTCAACGGCGCCTCGCTCGTGCTGGTGCGCGTCGGCGGCCTGGCCGAGGACATGCTGCGCAATGTGGAGAACATCATCGGCGGCAGCGGCAACGACAGCCTGACCGGCGATGCCCAGGCCAACCTGTTCGCCGGCCGCGCCGGCACCGACACGCTGGATGGCGGCGCCGGGATCGACACGGCGGACTACAGCGAGAAGACCCTGCCCGTGGTCGTGACCCTCAACGGCGCCACCGCCGCCACGGTCAGCGTCGGCGGCATCGCCGAGGACACGCTGCGCAACATCGAGAACATCATTGGCGGCACCGGCAACGACATCGTCACCGGTGACACGCTCGCCAACGTGCTCTCCGGCGGCGCCGGCATCGATAGCTTCACCGGCGGCGGCGGCGCAGATACGTTCACCGGCGGTGCCGGGGTCGATCGCTTCTTTTTCACCCCCGCCTCGCTCGGCCCGGCCGCGGCGCACTCCACCACCATCACCGATTTCGACCGCGCCGCGGGCGAGCAGCTGAATCTTACGGCGATCGACGCGAACACGGTGCTGGCCGGCACCAATCCCTTCGCCTTCATCGGTGCCGCTGCCTTCTCCAACACCGCGGGCCAGCTGCGCTTCACCAGCCAGCCCGGCCAGACCCTGATCCAGGGCGACGTGAACGGGGACGGCACCGCCGACCTCACCATCCTGCTCGCCGGCATCACCGGCCCCGTCGCGGCGGATTGGTTCAAGCAGCTCGTCTAGTTTCAGGCGGCGCCGGCCTCCAGCAGCAGCAGCAGCCCTTCCAGGATCTCCTCCGGCGCCGGAGGGCAGCCGCGCACCACGAAATCCACGTGCAGCGTGCTGTCCACCCCGCCGGCCACCGCGTAGCTGCCCTTGAACACGCCGCCATCGATCGCGCAGTCGCCGATCGCGATCACGAATTTGGGGTCGGGCGTCGCCTCCCACGCCGCCACCAGCGGCGCTTGCAACGCGCGGGTCACCGGCCCGGTCACCAGCAGCACCTCCGCCTGGCGCGGGCTGTCCACGAAGCGCAGGCCGAAGCGCTCCAGCTCGTACACCACGCCGCGCAGCGCCCGCAGCTCCAGCTCGCAGCCACCGCAGCTGCCGGGGTCGATCGCGTGCAGGGAAAGCCCACGGCCGAGCCTGCGGATCCCCGCCGCCTGCAACCGCGCCGCCAGATCCTCCACCGCCGCCGTATCGAGCGGCGCCAGCGGCACCGCGCCCGGTCGCCCACGCAGGTTCCGCCACAGACGCCGCAGCGGCGAGGGTGCCTCTTCGCTCACAGATCCATCCCCGCATGCGACAGGCCGAAGGAGGCCCGGATCACCGGCCATTCCGCCGGCTCCGCCCCCACCGCCGCCGCTTCCAGCATCGGCAGGTGCAGCCAGCCGGGGTCGCGCTGGAAGGCACCGGCGATCTGCCCGCCCTCCAGCCGCAGCCAGGTCCAGACATCGCCGCGCGGCCCTTCCGCCCAGCCGAACCCCTCGCCAGACACCATCGGCAGCGGCACCATGATCTCGCCCGCCGGCAGGTCGGCCAGCACGGTGCGCAGCATGCGCGCGGAATCGCGCAGCTCCGCCAGCAGCACCAGCAGCCGTGCCGCCGCGTCGGCGCCCGCCTCGCACACCGGCGCCACCACCAGGTCGTGATAGGGCCGGTAGCCCGGGGCGCGCCGCACATCGGCATCGCGCCCGCAGGCCCGCCCGGCCGGCCCGCCCGGCGCCAGCGCGGCGGCAAGCGCTGGGGGCACCACGGCCACGCCCTCGATCCCGCGCAGCAGCGGTTCGCACAGCCGGCCGAGCGCGGCCAGCTCGCGCCCCAGCGCCGCCGCCGCCATGCGCAGCGCCTCCTCCCCTTCGGCCGAGGCATCCACCGCCAGCCCGCCGGGCACCACCACATCCATCATCAGCCGGTGCCCGAAGGCCCGCAGCGCCGCGCGCCGCAACGCCTCCACATGGCGCTGGCACAGCGCGGCCACCAACGGCACGCCGGCCGCCAGCGCCAGCACCTCGATATCGGCCAGATGGCTCGCCATCCGCTCCGCCTCCGCCATCGCCGCCCGCAGCGCCAGCGCGCGCATAGGCGGCGCCACGTCGGAGGCGATCTCGGCGGCGCGCGCGAAGGCGATGCCGTGCGCCACCGGGGCATCGCCCGCCAGCCGGGCGGCGAACCGGCTGGCCGCGCGCGGAGACTTGCCGCGCATCAGCGCCGGGATGCCCTTGTGCAGCCAGCCCAGCCGCGCCTCCGCCCGTGCCACCACGCCCTCATGCAGGAACAGCCGGAACTGCCCGGCCTCCGCGATACCGCCCGCCAGCGGCCCGAACGCCATCTGTTCCGGCGTCTCGCCGTCCTCCGGCCCCGATGGCGCCGCGGCCTCCCGCGCCGGCGGGCGCGCCAGCATCGGCGCAGAGACATCCCAGGCGCCGTGGTCCAGCCACCCACCGGCATCGCCGCCCTGCGCCGCATGGCCCCACAGCTCGCGCAGCGCGCGCTCGAACAGCACCGCCCCCGGCCGCCAGGGTGACAGCGCGGGGTAGCGCCCATCCGCCACCGGCACCGACACCGCGAGCATCCCCGCCGCATCGCGCCACAGCGCATGGGCCACCAGCGCATCGCCCCACAGCGCCACGAAGGCCAGGGACGGGTCCTGCCCCAACGCCACCCACTGCTCCGGGGAGACGGCATGCCGCCCCCAGGGCCGGCAGGGCAGCCCGGGCTGCGCCCGCAACGTGGCTGCCAGGGTCATCGCAGCCCCTCCGCCACAAATTCGAACCAGCGCGCCGCCGCGGGCACCATGCCCGCCACGACCAACCCCGCCAGCACCAGCCCGGCCGGCAACAGGTCGCGGGGCGGCATCGCCACCGGCGCCCGCCATGAAGCCAGCGCCGCGCGCGCCAGCCCGCCCGCGCCGGCCACCATCAGCGCCGCCAGCGGCACGGCCAGGAACGGCATCGCATCCGCCGCCTCGCCCAGCAGCGCCAGCGCGGCGCCGAAGGTTGGGAAGGGCGGCAGCAGCGCCAATGCCGCCAGGGCCACCGCGCGCGCCCGGCCCAGCCCAAACGCCACCAGCGGCCCCAGCACCACGCCGGCCGTCAGCAGCACCAGCCCGGCCGGCACGGCATCGCCGCCCAGCCCGAACGCCACCGCCGCCAGCCCGGCCACGAACAGCGCCGCATCGCGCGCCACCCGATCCTCGCGCCACAGCCCCAGCACTGCCCAGGTCAGGCTCGCCAGCCCCAGCGCCAGCAGCGGCGGGCCGGGCTCCACCGCGTCATCCTGCGCGATCACCACCTCGCGCGCCCGCAACAGCAGCAGCAGCGCCACCGCGCCCAGCGCCGGCAGCCACGAAGCCACCCCGCCGCGCCACGCCGCGCGCATCCAGCCATGCAGGGGCGCCAAGCCGGCCACGGTCGCCAGCCCCGCCAGCAGCAGCATCCACGCGAGGCTGAGCAGCCCAGGCGACAGGCCCGGCGACGCCGTCACCAGCCCGACCCAGGATCCCGCCCCCCCGGCCGCCAGCCACAGCACCAGCCCGCCCAGCAAGGCCAGGCCGAGCGCCGGCACCAGCGCCACCGCCGCCCGCCACGACGCCTCGCCGCCACGCGCCGGGGCGAGCAGCAGCGCCAGCACCGCACCCTCCAGCCCCACCCAGGCCAGCACCGGCCCCTCCGCCATCACCGCCAGCAGCAGCCCGGCCTGCATCGCCAGCCCCTGCGCGGCCACGGCCGGCGGCGCGCGCCCGAGCCACAGCGCCAGCAGCCCGCACAGCCCAACCGCCATCGCCATGTGCGCCGCCAGCGCATCCACCTGCAGCATCGCCCCGGCACCGCCCTGCCAGGGCAGCGCCATCGCCACCACAAGAGAAACCGCCGCCGCGGCCAGCGCCACGAGCGGCGCCGCCGGCCGCTGCCGCAGCAGCACAACCGCCGCGGCTCCCGCCAGCGGCACCCCGGCCGCCACCCAGCCCAGCGCGCTCACGCCCGTTCCTCCGGCAGCACCCGGCGCAGCAGCGCCACGCCCACCGCCGCCGGCAGCGCCAGCGTCGCCAGCGCCAGCAGCGCGGCACCCGGCACCAACGGCAGCCCGGCCAGGGCGAGCACCAGCCCGTTCTCCAGCGTCAGCACCCCTGCCACCTGCCCGGTCGCGTCCCGCCGCAGCGCCGCCCAGAGCGCACCCAGCAGCACCACGGCCAGCGCCGCGGCCATGCCCAGCCCCGCGGCCGGGGCGGCCAGCGCCACCACCGGCACGGCCAGCGCCGCACCCGCCACCACCAGCCAGGCCGGCGCGGCGCCTTCGCCCAAGGCCGGGGCCAGGCTGCGCAACCCACGCGGCAACGCCACCAGCTTCACCGCCACCGTCGCCGCGGCCAGCGCCAGCCACTGCCAACTGCCCTGCAACCACGCCTGCGCCAGCAGCACCAGCACCAGGCACGCCGCCTGCCCCGCCACCAGCACGCCGGCCGAAGCGGCCCGCCGCACCAGCGGCACCGCCAGCGCCAGCACCAGCAGCGCCGCCGCGCCCAGCACCGAGGCCGAGTTCGCCAGCACGGCGCTGTCGAGCACCCCCGTCATCGCGCCCACTCCGCCCGCACGCCCTGCCCGGCCAGCAGCAGCGCCAGACCCAGCAGGGCCAACAGGCAGGCGAGCCCCGCCAGCGCCGCCGCCTGTCGTGCCGTCCGCGCCGGCAGCAGCACCCGCAGCGCCGCCACCGCCACCGCCAGACCCCCCAGCTTCGCCAGCCAGACCGGCAGGAACACCAGCCAGTCGCCCACCGTCGCCGCGGGGTCGTTGCGCGCGGCGGGCAGGCCGGGCGGCAGCACCAGCACCGCCACCAGCCCCAGCCACACCACCATCCGCAAGGCCTCCGCCGCCTCGTGCAGCGCCAGATACCGGCCAGAGAGCCCGCCGACCGGCACGCCCCCCTGGCCCGCCGCCACCAGCATCAGCGCCAGCCCCAGCGGCAGCAGCGCCGGCAGCAGCCCCGGCGCCTCGTCGTATGGCAATTCCAGGATGGCGGGCAGCGCGGTGTCCCCGGCCGCCAGTGCCAGCGCCGCCACCACGGCCAGCAGCGCCGGCAGCCCCAGCGCCGACCGCACCGCCGCCCCCAGCGCGGCCTGGCCCGGCACGGCGGCCCCTTCGTCCAGCGCGCCCAGCACGCCCAGCGCCTGCGCCAGCCCCAGCAGCCCCAGCACCACCAGCAGGTCCGCCGCCGGCGCCAGCGCCATGTGCAGCGTGAACCCGGGCACCAGAAAAGCCGCCACCACCAGCACCACCACCCGCAGGCCCGGCGCGGCGCGCATCATCCAGGAGGCACCCTCGCCCACCACCGGCATCTGCCCCAGCGCCCGGCGCATGTCGCGCCAGGGCTGCAACGGCGAAGGCCCGGCCCGGCCCTGCATTCGCGCCTCCAGCCACGCCAGCACGCCCGCCAGCAGCGGGGCCGCGGCCAGCACCAGCGCCATGTGCAGCAGTTGCGCCAGGCCCGAGAGCAGGGAGCTCACCACAGCCCCACCCCGTGCAGCAACAGCATCGCCCCCAGCAACGCCAAGCCGGCCACCGGCGCCACGCGGCGCGGCACGGCCCCCAGCCAGCGCGCCATCCCCGCAATTCGTCCCACGCGCCAGCCCAGCCCAGCGTTCGGCATGTGCCGCCACAGCGCCGCCGCGAACCCGGCGGCCCCCACCTGCGTCGAGGGATCGCCGAACGGCAGCCAGGGCGGCGGCGGCGCACCGCCATCCCAGTTCGCGGCCGCGCGATGCCCGGCCGGGCCCGCCGCCTTCACCAGCAGCGCCACCGCCACCGCGGCCAGCGCCAGCAGCAGCACGAGCCCCAGCGGCGCATAGCCCATCACGCCCAGGATGCCGCCCGGCGGCGCCGCCCCGGCCAGCGGCACCACCGCCGGCGCGGCCAGGCGCAGCACCAGCCCGGGCAGCAGCCCGGCCAACCCCAGCAGCAGCGCGAGGCCCAGCATCGCCCAGCGTAGCCGTGGCGCCACCTCCTCCGCCGCCGCGGCCCGCGGCCCGCGCGGCCGGCCGAGGAAGGCCACGCCCAGCACCCGCAGCATCGCGAAGCCCAGCAGCGCCGCCGCGGCGCCCAGCGCCAGCGCCACCAGCCCGGCCATCGCCCATTCCGCCGCCCCGCCGCCGCGCGGCAGCGTCACCGCCGCGCGCAGCATCAGCCACAGCCCGACAAACCCGCCGCCCGGCGGCAGCAGCGCCACCGCCCAGCCGGCCGCCAGCGCACCCACCAGCGTGATCCGCATCCGCCGCCCGAGCCCGCCCAGGCGGCCCAACGCCTCTGTGCCGGCGCCGCCCACCAGCCCATGCGCCACCAGCCCCCACAGCGCCTGCGCCCAGCCCAGCACCGCCAGCAGCACCAGCGCGGCGCCCAGCGTCATCGCCGTCGCCGGCCCGTCATCCCCGGCCCGCGCCGCCACCGCGATGCCAAGCCCCAGCATCACCAGCCCGCTGCGCACCCCGCCAATCGCCGCGGCCACGCCGCCCAGCGCCTCTGCCCGCACCGCCGCCACGCCACCCAGCCCCACCCCGGCCGCGCCCGCCAGCACCAGCACGCCTGCCCAAACCCCGGCCACCGGCCCCGCGACATCCAGCCCCAGCCGCACCAGCAGATACAGCCCCAGCGTCGCCAGCACGGACCCGGCCGGCCCGCCCTCGCGCCCCTGCCCCCATTCGGCCCGCGCGGCGAGCCACACCCCAGCCCCCATTACAAGCAAGACCATCAGCCACAGCGCCGTACCCTCGGCCGGATGCGCCCGGGCCGAGGCGAACCGCCCATCCCCCGCCGCCAACGCCAGCGCCACGGCCAGCGCGGCCACAGCCCCACCGGCCGCCCAGGCCACGCCGCGCCCGCCGATCACCGCCGCGCCCAGCCCCACCACCAGCAGCGCCAGCCCCAGCGTGCCCGCATCGGCCGCCAGCACCGCCAGCACCGAGGCCCCGGCCACCGCCAGCGGCAACGCCGGGCGTGGCGCCACCGCCAGCCATCCGGCCACGCCGGGCAGCAGCACCAGCAACACGAAAGCCGCCAACCCATCCAGCGCCAGCCCCGGCGCCACCCCGGCGAGATTCACCGGCACCGCCAGCCGCGCCCCCGGCGCCCCCAGCGCCAGATACCCCAGCGCCGCCAGCGCGGCGGCCACCACCAACCCGATCGCCACCCCGCGCAGCAGGCGCGCGCGCACCACCCCCGCCGCCAGCGCAAGCGTCAGCAACGCCACCCCACAAGCCGCCAGCGCCATCAGAACGGCGTGGCCGGCCGGGGCGCTCATCGGCGGTCCTCCGGGATCAGGTCATGCGACACGGGCCGACCCTACAGGAACCCGCCCCCGCGCCGGAAGCAGCCCGGCCCATCCGCACCGCATGGGATGACGCCACGCCGCGCAGCCGCTAAAGCAGCCCCGGCGATGCGGCGAGGGCGGCGATGGGCGAACGGTTCCTTCTGGTGGTGTTCGACGGGCTGCGCCCGGACCTCGTCCGCCCCGATACCACCCCCAACCTGCTGCGCCTGGCCGCCATGGGCACGCGCTTCGCCAAGGCGCGCTCGGTGTTCCCCTCCGAAACCCGCGTCTGCTCCGCCACCGTGGCCACCGGCTGCATGCCGCGGCGGCACGGCCTGGTCGCCAACCGTTTGGCCCACCCGCAGGATTCCGCCCGCCCCGGCCCCGCCGGCCGCACCGTCGATACCGGCCAGATGAAGGCCCTGCTGGAGCTGGAGCAGGATCTCGGCGCCCCGTTGCTGCAGCGCCCCACCCTCGGCGCCCTGCTGGCCACCGCCGGGCAGGAGCTGGTGGTGCTCTCCAGCGGCACAACCGGCCAGAGCCACGTTTTGAACCCCACCGCCGCCGCCCTCGGCCAGCTCACCCTCTCCGCCCATGGCGCCGAGGCCTGCTCGCCCCGGGGCGCCGCCCTGCTCGCCACGCTGGAACCCCCGCCGAAGGACCCCGTCGGCCGCGCCGAATGGATCGCCGAGGTCTTCCGCACCCAGTTCCTGCCCAACCCGCCGGCGGCCACCATCCTGTGGCTGTGCGAGCCCGATACCTCCGGCCACTATCTGGGCCTGGGCAGCGAGGCCAATCTCGCCGCCCTCAAGCGCGCCGACGCCGCCTTCGGCCGCATCCTGGACGATTGGCAGGCCGGCCCGATGGCCGAGCAGCTTCACATCATGGCCGCCTCCGACCACGGCCACGCCACCATCACCGGCACCGTCCACGCCACCCCGCGCTTCATCGAGGAACAGCGCTTCGCCCCCTGCCGCCTCATCCCCGGCGCCAGCGGCGGCATCGTCGTGCCGGGCGGGGATGCCGGGCTGATCGCCGAGGTCTCGGCCTGGCTCACCCGGCAGGACTGGGTCGGCCACGTCTTCGCCGCCGACGGCGCCGACCTGCCCCCCGGCGTGCTGCCGCGCAGCGCCGTGCTGGTGGACCATCCGCGCACCGCCGAGGTGCTGTTCACCCTGCGTGCCGGCGGGGAGCGCGCCCCCTCCGGCCTGCCCGGCGTCACCCTCAACGACGGCGCGCTGCCGATTGGCGGCGGCACCCATGGCGGGCTCACGGCGGCCGAGATGTCGATCGTGATGATCCTGGCCGGCGCCCGCACCCGGCGCGGCCATCTCAGCGAATGGCCCTCCGGCCTGGCAGACATCGCCCCCACCGCGCTCTCCCTGCTCGGCCTGCCCGGCGGGGCGGACATGGATGGCCGCGTGCTGCAGGAAGCGCTGGACGAGACCATGCGCCCCGAAGCCGCCCCCGCCCCGGAAACCTGGGAACCCGCCGACGGCCCCTACCGCCAGCGCCTGCACCGCACCCGCTTCGGCCGCCAGACCTACATCGATTTCGGCCAAAGATTGTAGGCCCCTGGCATCCATCGCCCCCGCCCCCACGTAGCGGAGCCATGCCCCTCCGCAAGCTGCTGAACCGCGCCGCCGGCCCCGCCCTCGCCCTGCTCGCCAGCCTGCCCGGCTGCGCGCCGGTGGATCTGCTGAACGCCACCGTCAGCCAGCGCGGCCTCACGGTGGAACGCGCCATCGCCTACGGCCCGGAAACGCGCCAGGCACTGGACATCTGGCGCCCGGCCGACGCCGCCGCCCCGCTCCCGGTGGTGGTGTTCTTCTACGGCGGCGCCTGGCAGGAAGGTGCCCGGCAAGACTACGCCTTCGTCGCCGCCGGCCTCGCCCGGCGCGGCCACCTGGTGGTGGTGCCGGATTACCGCGTCGCCCCCCAGGCCCCCTACCCCGCCTTCCTGCAGGATGCCGCCGCCGCCATCGCCGCCGCCCGCCGCCTCGCCCCCAGCCATGGCGGCGACCCCACCCGCCTGGTGCTGATGGGCCATTCCGCCGGCGCCCATATCGCCGCCATGCTGGCGCTGGACCCGCGCTGGCTCGCCGAAGCCGGTGAAGACCGCCGCCGCATCGCCGGCCTGGTCGGCCTCGCCGGCCCCTATGATTTCCTGCCCCTCGATCGCCCAGACATCATCCGCGTCTTCGCCCCAGCGTCCGACCTGCGCGATACCCAGCCGATCACCTTCGCCGACGGCCACGCCCCGCCCGCCCTGCTGCTGCACGGCACGGCGGATACCACCGTGCTGCCGCGCAACAGCCAATCCCTCGCCGCACGGCTCAGCGAGGCCGGCGTGCCCGCCACGCTGCGGCTGTATGAGGGCGTCGGCCATGTCGGCATCGTGCTCGGCTTCGCCCGCGCCACCCGCAGCGCCTCCCCGGCGCTGGACGATGCCGCCGGCTTCATCGCCGCCCTGCCACCGCGCAACTAGGCTGGCCCCGCCCCAGGCGGCTATAAGGCCGCGGTGACCACGCCCC
>CANHKG010000114.1 GCA_947460455.1 Rhodospirillales bacterium
ACCATCCTCCCCACCGCGCCCATCGCCCGCCAGGCCTGGGCCGATTTCGGCCAGGTGATCCTGTGCGACACGACCGATGAACTGATCGCCGAAGCCGACCGCATCGCCAGCGAGCACGTGCAGGTGATGACCCGCGATCCGGAGATTTTCCTGTCCCGCATGACCAACTACGGCGCCCTGTTCCTCGGCCCACGCACCAACGTGAGCTACGGCGACAAGGTGATCGGCACCAACCACACCCTGCCCACGCTCGGCGCCGCCCGCTACACCGGCGGCCTCTGGGTCGGCAAGTTCCTGAAAACCGTCACCTATCAGCGCGTGCTGACCGATGCCGCCAGCGCCATGATGGGTGAATACTGCTCGCGCCTGTGCATGCTGGAAGGCTTCGTCGGCCACGCGGAGCAAGCCAATGTGCGCGTGCGACGCTACGGCGGGCGCAACGTGCCCTACGGCACCGCGGCTGAGTAAGAAAGGCTCTTCTTTTTTCTGAAGAAAAAAGAAGCAAAAAAGACTTCATTCTTTTGATGCGGAGAGTGTGGCACTCTCCGCATCAAACATACAAAAGTTTTTTGGTTCTTTTTTTCAAAAAAGAACCGCTTCCTTACCCCGGAAACTTCTCCCCCAGGGTCTTGCGCATCGCGGTCCCGTTGTCCCGCCACCAGTTGGACAGGATCGTCACGTCCCACCCGATGCAGAAATGCTTCACGCCCATTTCCAGGTAGGGCGCGGCCATCGAGATATCGGCCAGTTCGATGCGCGGGTGCAGGCCCTTCTTCAGCGCCATCTCGATCGTCTTGCGCTCGGCGGCCTTCACGTCGGCATGCCCGCGGTTGTGCGGCTGCCCGATGGACATGGCGTAGTCGGCGGCGCCGAACTGGATCATGTCCAGGCCCGGCACGGAGAGGATGTTCTCCAGGTCCTCCACCGCCTGGCGCTTCTCGATCATGATGGCCACCACCACCTCGTCCAGCGCGTTGATGTAGGCGGGGCTGCCGACCTCACGATTCATCCCGACATCGCGGCGCATGCCCACGCCCATCAGGCCACGGCGGCCCGGCGATTCGGCGCGCACCGCCTGCACCGCGTTGCGGGCATCGTCCACCGTGCGGATATCGGCCATCAGCACGGCCTGGAAGCCGCTGCCGATCGCGCGCATGGCCTGGTGGGTGTACTCGCCCTGCTCGATCTTGATCATGCCGCCCACGCCCGAGAGCTCGAAGGCGCGGCCCAGGTTGTCCAGGTCGTGCATGGTGAAGGGGGCGTATTCGGCGGTGAACTCGATGTAGTCGTACTGGCCGCTATGCCCCACCAGCTCCACCAGCGTGGGCCACACCGACAGGATGTGGGTGCCGAGCGTGGGTTGGTTGGCCTTGAGCTTCTCGCGGAGTTGGTTCGCGCGCATCGTCGTTTCCTCTGGCGTTCGTGGCCGCAGGCTAGCAGCGCCAGCGCGCGCCGCAACTACACCAGGCGGCGCAAAGCCTTGGCCAGCCGCTCCGCCGCGTTGGCGCCATGGTAGGCGAGGTTCTTGGCCACCAGCCCGGGCAGGTCGGCCACCCGGCGGCGCGGGCGGGGCGGCGGGGCTTCGGCCGCCACCGCCTGCCGCAGGGCCTCGGGCGCCAGCCCGCCGAGGCGCGCCACCACGCGGGCGGTTTCGTTCAGATAGGCGTAGCCGTGGTGGCGGTCGGGCTCCAGGTGTGCGCCCTCGGCCCACTCGTTCCAGGCATTGATGAAGACGATGTGTTCCTGCGGGTTGGGCGCGCGCATCGCGCGGCGGCAGGTGGCATCAAGCCAGGCGCCATAGGCGGCGGGGCTGGAACCGATGATGCTGAAGCCGCGGTTGGGCTTGCGCGCCTCGTTGTCCCAGGCGGGGCAGACGCCGGGGAAATAGGTGAACCGGTCCGGGTCGTCCGCCAGGGCCAACTCCACCATCTCGTCGTAGCGCACCACCGTGCCCTGGTAGCCCGGGCTGAGCATTTCCTGTGTGTCCTGCACCGGGGTGGCGTTGAAGCCGTTGCCGTGGGGGGGGAAGCCGGCGGCGGCATCCATGCCGTATTCGCGCGGGTCGTCGGTGCCGGAGATGCGCGGCATGACGATGTAGGGGTTGCCGAGGCCAGCAGCCTGGAAATGCGCGCGCCAGCGCCGCACGGTGGCGGCGGGATCGGGCAGCAGGCGGGGGCGGTAGAGCATCAGCAGCGGCCGGCCATCGATGCGGATGTAGCGCGGGTCGCGGAACAATGGCTCCAGCGAGATGGCGAAGGCGATGTCATCCTCGGCGGAGTGCTTCTGCGCCATCAGGATCTCGGAATCGTTACCATCCCAGCGGCGGGTCCAGTTCTCATTGGCCCAGTTGACGCAGAAGCCGATGTCGATCTCGGGGTGGTCGAGCAGCAGGCGGATCGGGCCATCGAGCAGGGTGCGGCCGGCGAACCAGTAGTGGTGGAAGCAGAACCCCTCGATCCCGTGCGCGCGCGCCAGCTCCGCCTGGCGGTGCAACACCTGCGGCAGGCGCAGGTCGTAGAAGCCGAGCTCTGCGGGCAAATGCGGCTGGTAGTGCCCGGCAAAGCGGGGCAGGGCCTTGGTAACGTTGGTCCATTCCGTGAAGCCGGTACCCCACCAGGCGTCGTTCTCCGCGATGGGGTGGAATTGCGGCAGGTAGTAGGCAATCAGCCGCGCCGGCGCCTGGGTGCCAGGGGGAAGTGGGGCCGGTGCCTCGTGGTGGGGGCCGGGGGCGTGGTTGGTTGACAGCTGTTCAAGAATATTCATGCCCGGTGTCTTCGTGGAGTTTGGTGCCACTGAATCGAATGCAGCCACGGCGCTATTGATGTGGCGCCAAGGGCGTCCGCGTGGGCAGGGGGGCCGGCAGCAGCGTGGGACAGGGAGCCATCCGAAACAAGTCTACGGTCACTGCCATGCGGATGCTTCGCCTATCTGGAATCAGCCGGCTTGCAGAACGTCCCGCAACCATTTCAGTGATGATGAATGTCCCGATTGCAGTAGGCACAGCTCGCTGCGGAATGGCTGGTACAGATCCTCCATGGAATGATGAGGATAGTATTGCATCATATCATTTCGAACGAAAAATGCGTTGGTTCCGGCCAAATTACATGCCACCAGGGAGTACCCCCCCAAGGCTTCGCAAAGGCGACGGAGAGAAGCGCCCTGATAGTCGTTGCCAGTCCACATCCGGTTCTTGTCGTAAGGCGTGCCAATGGAAAGAGCCGGCGGAAATTTTGCATTGTACTCGATGCAGAGTAAATGCGGCTGCGTTTGGCGCAACATGGCGGTGGCAAGATACTCATCATTTCCATCGATATCAATCGAAAGGAAATCCAAGGCGCTCGTTCCGAGAAAGGCAATCCATTCTGAGGTGAGTTCAGCGATGTTGTCGAGATCGAGGAAATGGTTTGCTACAAGAAGCTTGTTGTTCAGGGATGCGCCAAGCTGCGAGTGGACCTTCGCGACATTTTTTGCCGACCCATCCACCCAAACGCCACGATAGCCCTTCAACAACAGATAATGCGAGTTGTTCTCCAGTCCATCACCACAGCCAATCTCAATGAAGGTGCGTGTTGAATGGTTGGGCGGCAACCTCCCGAGCAGGTACTCGATGATCCCATCCTCGTCGGCCTGCGAATAGACCTTGAAGCCGTGCAGCGCTGGGTGTTGCGGCGATACCTGCGCCAACTGCGACTTCAATTCCGCGATGTGCCGACGAATTCCGGTCTGGCGAGCCGCGAATGCCTGGTATGGCAGCCCCGGTGTCGACTCCATCTCGTCCAAAACATGCCGGACGAGCGCCCAAGTATAATTTCGAATGAGCTGCTTCATTTCCAAGCATCCTCCGGAAAGTTCAAAAATCTACGCACATTGGTCGAATTTCGGTGCGGCAAATGCCTCAGCTGCATAGCAGCTGTGGCACCGGCATAGAAACATCCATCCTGGCGGCGCACCTACCACCATGTTGCCATCTCTGGCCAGCGCCGAGGATTGCAATCTTGGGCATGGCGCCGCGCAACGGTGCCAGGCAGGTCTGGTCATCAGAACTGCCGAACACAAAGCGGGAACTCATTGGGGTGTAACTCGTCGCGGATGCAGCGCTGCAAGTGCACTGAGGAGGGCTGTAGAGAACATCCCGGGATCACACTCGCGCTGCACCGCCGTGAGGGCTGCATTGCGAACAGAGATCCACGCCGCATCATCGGTACAGAGGCTGCGGCAGGCATCGGCGAATTCCGTTGCGGTTTCTCCGACGAGAATGTCGACACCAGGGGTGCGGCCAAGCTGGCGGGCGATCAACGGTGTCGCCACCACGGGCAACCCCTGCGCAGATGCCTCCAGCACCTTCAATGGGATGCCTGCCGCGAACCGCGTGGGTGCAATGAACAGCCGTGATTGCCCGTAGAGCTCGGTCAAGTCGGGTACCATGCCAAGGAGCCGAACATTCGGCCCAGCCAGGGCGGCCACCTCCTCCGATTCGATGCGGCCCGCGACCTGGAGGATGAGATCGTCGCCCAGGAGAGGAACGAGAATGGGCAGGACGTCCCTGATGAACCACACAAGGCTGTCCGTATTGGGCGATAGGTCGCTTGTGAGGGTGGCGCCGCCCACAAACAAAAGGTTCTTCCTGCAATCCGGTCGTGCGGGTTGCGGATGCGCCGCAGCTGAGTGGGAGAGCACCTGAACCCGTGCCCGTGTATGGGGCGAAATCAGGGATTTTTCGTGCTCGTTCACAGTGAAGATGAGGTCAACCCCCTTGATGCCTTTGAGCTCCTCATTCAATGCCGTTCGATACTCCTGATCTGTCCACGGAATGCCCTTGACCTTCCGACGAATAGCCTCTCGCTCTGTGATGAAAGCCTCAGCATCGTACACAACATGTATGTTTCTCAGAAACCTGGGCACATAGTCACAGGCGTCGCGAAACATCTGCATGTTGTAAGGGCGGCTGATGAGAACGACATCGAAACCGCCAGTCATCTCCTCAAAAAAACTGGCGAACGTGCGATCTGCTGGATTGTGGATGAAGTCGATCTCGGCTGGAAAGTGCTCTAAAATAACGGCAGAGTCCTCGGCAAGATGCATGGTAGGAAGAAACGTCACATGCCACCCGCCCGCAACAAGTTGCCGAAGCAGTTCAGCGGATCGGGGAAAGCCGGCGCCGAGCCACGGAAACGGAATCCGGTCGTCAATGACCAGGATGCAGCGCTGCCCGGATTGCGCCCCCCGGGGGCGCCAACTCGGATGCGTGCGCCATCGCCTGACATAGCCAAGCGTCAGAATGGCGACCACGACATCGGCTAAACGGCCATGAACGATCCGGCGCACGGCGCTGCGGAGCCAATGGATCATGGGATTCGAGCCGAAAACGGGGTTTGCATTTGAAATGAGACCTCAAATAGAACGCGACTAACTGGTATATCTTGTCTCTCACGCGTGCCTGGGGAGTGACACCTGGGATCTCATCGTGATTGCGACACGCCGTCTACCCACCCCCGCGCCCGCCCCGCCGCTTCCCGCGCCATCCTGGCACACAACCCCGTGTACGCCGCCGGATCCAGCAACCGCCCGATCGCCTCGCGATCCATATGCGCCGTCACCCTGGGATCGCCCGCCAGCATTTCGGCAAACGGCCGCCCCTCCACAAACGCCGCCTGGGCCGCATCGTACACCGCGTCATGCGCATGCTGCCGCCCGATCGCCAAGCCGAGGTCCAGCATCACCGCCTCTGCCATGATCAGCCCGCCGCCCAGGTCCAGGTTCGCCCGCATCCGCGCCGGGTCCAGCTTCATCCCCCGGCACACCTCCGCGATGCGCGCCAGCATGTCGCCGGTGGCGATGCAGGCGCGCTGCTCCGCCGCCCCCATCATCAGCGTGCTCGTCCGGTCCGCCTCGTGCTCCGTCATCATCGCCTCCAGCGCCAGCGGCACCTGCGAACGCACCTCCGCCCCGGCGGCGATGATGTCCTGGCAGAGCTTCGGGTTGCGCTTCTGCGGCATGGTCGAACTGCCGACGGTCCCCGGCGGCACCGGCTCTTCCACCTCGCCGAACTCGGTCTTCATCAGCGTATAGATCTCGCGCCCGATCTTGCCCCCGGTGGCCGCCAGCAACCCCAGCAGCATCACGCTCTCGGCCAGGTGGTCCCCGATCGACCGCGCCGGCACCGCCATGTCGCCCATGCCCAGGTGCTTCGCGATCCCCGCCTGCACCGCCGGCCCCTGTTCCCCCAGCGAGGCATAGGTGCCCGCCGCCCCGCCCAGCATGGCCACGAACAGCCGCGGCGCAGCCTGCTGCAGCCGCTGGGCATGGCGCATCAGCTCGTCGATCCACACCGCCACCTTGAAGCCGAAGGTCGCCGGCACCGCGTGCTGGCCATGCGTCCGCCCGGCAATCGGCATCTCCGCCCCCCGCTCGGCCAACGCGGCCATGGCAGACAGGCACTCCCCGATCTGGCGCAGGAAGATCGCATGCGCCTGGCGCAGCACCAGCAGGTCGCCGGTCTGCGTGATGTTCTGCGTCGTGGCCCCCCAATGCACCCAGCCGCCATGCGGCTCGCCCACGATGCGGCCCAGCTCCCACACCAGCGGCACCAGCGTGTGCCCGGTGCGGGCGAAGCCTTCGTCGATCCGCGCTCGGTCCATCAGCGAAAGCTTCGCCTTCGGCACAATCGCCTCGGCCGCCGCCGCCGGAATGATCCCCAGCTCCGCCTGCGCCACCGCCAGCGCCGCCTCCACATCCAGCCAGGCCTGCCAGCGATTCTCCAGCGTATACAGCCGGCGCAGGCCGGGATCGGTCACGCGCGTGGCGGTGGGCAGGTCGGACATGGCGGGTCCCCACGGGTTTACCCGCCCACTCTATGCCGGCGGTTCGTTCCAGCCTATCACCCGGCGAGCATCGCCCCCCCCCGACATCTGGGCCACACGCTGACATCCGCCCCATTCCGCCCTATCTCTATCCCCTCTCCAGGCGAGGAACCCACCCCATGCTGAACCAGGTCGCCCCCCTTCCCCTCAAAGACCCCACCCTGTTCCGCCAGGCCAACTACATCGACGGCAAGTGGATCGAAGCCGACAACGGCGCCACCCTCACCGTCCGCAACCCCGCCACCGGGGAAGTCGTCGGCACCGTCCCCGCCCTGGGCGCAGTCGAAACCCGCCGCGCCATCGAAGCCGCAAACCGCGCCCAACCCGCCTGGCGCGCCATGCTCGCCAAAGACCGCGCCGCCATCCTGCGCCGCCTCTTCGACCTCATGCTCGCCAACACCGATGACCTCGCCGTCATCATGACCGCCGAGCAAGGCAAGCCCCTTGCGGAATCCAAGGGCGAAATCGCCTACGCCGCCAGCTTCATCGAATGGTTCGCCGAGGAAGGAAAACGCGTCTACGGCGACACCATCCCGCAAAACGCCAAAGGCCGCCGCATCGTCGTCACCAAGGAGCCGATCGGCGTCTTCGCCGCCATCACCCCCTGGAACTTCCCGGCCGCGATGATCACCCGCAAAACCGGCCCCGGCTGGGCCGCCGGCTGCACCGGCGTCATCCGCCCCGCCAGCCAAACCCCCTTCTCCGCCCTCGCCATCGCCGTCCTCGCCGAACGCGCCGGCATGCCGCCCGGCGTCTGCAACGTCATCACCGGCCCCTCCGGCCCCACCGGCCAGGAACTCACCTCCAACCCCCTGGTCCGCAAACTCACCTTCACCGGCAGCACCGAAGTCGGCGCCAAGCTGCTCGCCATGTGCGCCCCCACCATCAAGAAAACCTCGATGGAACTCGGCGGCAACGCCCCCTTTATCGTCTTCGACGACGCGGATCTGGATGCCGCCGTCCTCGGCGCCATGGCCAGCAAATACCGCAACACCGGCCAAACCTGCGTCTGCGCCAACCGCATCCTGGTGCAAGACGGCGTCTACGACGCCTTCGCCGCCAAGCTCAAAGCCGCCGTCGAGGCGCTGAAGGTCGGCAACGGCATGGAAGAAGGCGTCACCCAGGGCCCCCTCATCAACGCCGAAGCCGTCACCAAGGTCGAGGAACACATCGCCGACGCCCTCGCCCGCGGCGCCCGCATCATCACCGGCGGCCAACGCCACGAACGCGGCGGCACCTTCTTCCAACCCACCATGCTGGCAGACGTCCCCCACGACGCCCTGATCTTCCGCGAGGAAACCTTCGGCCCCGTCGCCCCCCTCTTCCGCTTCCACACTGAAGAAGAAGCCATCAAACTCGCCAACGACACCGAATTCGGCCTCGCCAGCTACTTCTACGCCCGAGACATCGGCCGCATCTTCCGCGTCGCCGAAGGCCTCGAATACGGCATGATCGGCATCAACGAAGGCATCATCTCCACCGAAGTCGCCCCCTTCGGCGGCGTGAAGTCGTCGGGGTTGGGCCGAGAAGGCTCCCACCAAGGCATCGACGAATACCTGGAGGTGAAATACCTCGCCATCGGCGGCATCGGCACCTAAGGCTCAGTGAGGCAAGGCGAGGGCTCCGCCCTCGACCCGCCAGGGGGCCGAGCCCCCTGGACCCTCCCCACCTATCCCCGTCATTGCGAGCGTAGCGAAGCAATCCATCTCGCCGCAGCCCCAACGCCGAACCCTGGGCCATCAGGACCCAGTCATGAAGCCGCCCGCGCCGAGCACTGTATCCGACGCATGGAAGAGCAGGAATATATAAGCCCGGACAAGCAGCTGCGTCTTCTAGTGACGTCGCCGGCCGGAGACGTCACCATCGGCTTCGCCGACTGCCCTGCCCATACGCACGGCAGCATTTTGGCGGAACTCTTCCTGTGCAATGAAGCAGTAGCCGTGGAGCGCTTCATATCCGGTATCGTGGAGAGCCGAGCAGTTATCGCAATCTGGCGAATTGGAGACCGAATCAGGGACGTTTGGCTCCCCGAGCACGAAGGCCACACTCTCCGCACCGTGGTCACCGATCTCCACAGGCATGGAGAACCGGATGAAACGGTTGAGTTCCGCCTTTGGGACGGAACGAAAATCGATCCTGACTGATGGCGATCCCTCTGTCCGCTCAAGCGGCCCTGGACGGGCAGGGCCCCCCGAGCATCGACCCATCAGCCTACCGCTTATGCGCCTCCATGAATGACCGAAGGACAGCATTCATGCGGCTCAAATGTCCCTTCCCCTGCCCTCGGAACCACTCCAGCACGTCGGCATCAAGGCGCAGATGAACCGATGCCTTGCCCGGCGGCGGCATCACCACACGGGCATCGCGCCAGAAATCATCCTCCACGGCGCGCGCGGGCGCATCCGCACGGGTGCCGGTTTCGCCCCGCGCACGTTCACCCTTGAGCGTTTCGAGCGAGAATTGCCTCGTATCGTCGCTTGCCGTCATCGTCCACTCTCCATGCGCTGATGATCCGGCGAACCTCGCCCCGCCATGTGTCGGCGACCATGAAGCAATCGTCGCCGACACGACCCAAGGCGCGGAAGCGACGCTCGCCATAGTCGCTGCGCGTGTCTTCCGCCTCGAGAGCGATGCCCTCAAAGATCAGCGCGGCATCCTTGAAGTCCACCCCGTGGTCCCTGAGGTTGCTCTGCCGCTTGGCTTCATCCCACTCGAACCGCATCACGCATGGTACACATATGTGGACACACAACCAAGGGGCAATACCAAGCGTGGTGGGCGGGACGTTCAGCCGCACCTTCCTAGAGATCACGCGCAATCTTAGGTAATGGGGTCTGGGGCCGCCGGCCCCAGCGGGGTCGAGGGGCGGCGCCCCTCGCCTTCCTTCCTGAAGGAGCCGACCAAATGACCTACGACTTCGACCTCTTCGTCATCGGCGGCGGCTCCGGCGGCGTCCGCTGCGCCCGCATGGCCGCGTCTCACGGCGCCAAGGTCGCCGTCGCGGAGGAGGGCGCCTGGGGCGGCACCTGCGTCAACGTCGGCTGCGTCCCCAAGAAGCTCATGGTCATGGCCAGCGAATACGGCAACGCCGTCATCGACTCCCACGGCTTCGGCTGGGACACGCAGCCAGGCCGCCATGACTGGTCGAAGCTGATCGCCGCCAAGGATGCGGAAATCCTCCGCCTCAACGGCATCTACAAGCGCCTGATGGCCAACTGCACCACCTTCGAGGCCCGCGCCAAACTCACCGGCCCCCATAGCGTCGAGGTCGCCGGCCAAACCATCACCGCCAAGCACATCGTCATCGCCGTCGGCGGCCGCCCCACCGCGCCTGATTTCCAGGGCGCCGAGCACGCCATCATCTCCGATGACGCCTTCCACATGCCCACCCTGCCCAGCCACGTCGTCATCGCCGGCAGCGGCTACATCGCCGTCGAATTCGCCGGCATGTTCCGCGGCCTCGGCGCCCAGGTCGAGCTCGTCTACCGCGCCCACGCCCCCCTACGCGGCTTCGATGAGGAAATCCGCACCTCCCTGGCCGAAGCGCTCGAAGCCCAGGGCATCATCCAGCACCCCGGCCGCACCATCACCAAGGTCGAACCCACCGCCACCGGCAAGCGCGTCACGCTGGACAACGGCGAGGTCATCGAAACCGGCCTGGTCTTCTCCGCCCTCGGCCGCACCCCCTACACAAACGCCCTCGGCCTCGCCGAAGCCGGCGTCAAAACCGGGCCCGACGGCGCCATCCTGGTGGACGAAACCTCCGCCACCTCCGTCCCCAGCATCTACGCCATCGGCGACGTCACCAACCGCATCAACCTCACCCCGGTGGCCATCGCCGAGGGCCACTCCCTCGCCGACCGCCTCTTCGGGCCGGGCCCGCGCATCTGGCGCCTCGATGCCGTCGCCTCCGCCGTCTTCTCCTCCCCCCCCATCGCCACGGTTGGGCTCACCGAGGAACAGGCCGCCGCCCGCGGCATCACCGACATCTACGTCGAAAAATTCACCCCCATGCGCCACACCCTATCCAAGCGCACCCGCAAGACCCTGATGAAGCTCATCGTCGACCAGGCCACCCAGAAGATCCTCGGCGCCCACATGCTGGGCGAGGACTCGCCGGAAATCATCCAGGGCCTCTCCATCGCCATCAACGCGGGCGCCACCAAGCAGGATTTCGACCGCACCGTGGGCATCCACCCCACCGCGGCCGAGGAATTCGTCACCATGCGCACCCGCGCCCGCGTCGCCGGCGCCCCCACATGACCGAAGACCAACTCTCCCTCGTCGGCGTCGTCCTCCCGCTCTTGCCGATCGCCTACTTCTTCCTCTCCTCCCTCACCTTCTTCCTCGCCAGCTTCCGCGATCCCGTCGTCACCCGCGTCCTGCGCGGCCTGTTCAACACCTACCTGATCGGCGCCACGGCCGGCTTCACCCTCGGCGCCCTGGCCTTCGCCGCGGCCGGCCGCCTCCCGGTCGCCGCCGCCCTCGCCGCATCCGCCTGCATCGCCAGCCTCGCCCGCCCCTGGTTCCTGCACCGGATCGACACCCACATCGCCGCCCGCGACAGCGGCAACCAAGCCGCCATCCCCCACCTCCGCCGCCTCCACGTCACCGGCATCGCCTACAACGCCGCCTTCCTCCTCGCCCTCCTCACCAGCATCCCCCACATCGTCACCGCGCACTGAACCAAAGCAAGCCCTTCTTTTTCTGAAGAAAAAGAAGCAAAAAGACCTTCAAACCACGCACCCCACCACCCAGCCTATGGCGGAACGCGAAGCAGTTCCGCCATCCCCCTCCCATCGTCTTTCTCCTCCCTTGCCTTGCTCCTCTGTGTCTCTGTGCCTCTGTGGCCCCTTTCTTCCTTACTCTCTCCACACCCCAAGCCTCTTCCCACGTCCTTTGTGTCTTAGTGTCTTAGTGGCCACTTTCTTCCTGTCGCCGAAGCCCCCCACCCCCCCAAAAAAAACCCTTGCATCCCGACCATCAGTTATATATATTCACCAACCCATGAGGTCCATCACAGACCACCTCACCCTCCTCGTCGATCTGCTCAAGCGCGCCATCGGGGTCCACCTGGACCGCCAGGCACGCCTGCGCCCGCACGTCCCCACCATGGGCCTCGCCATCGACTACACCCCCGCCCCCACCCCGCCCGGCCCCACGCCCCTCCCCCAACAGGCCTACGAACTGCTCTGGCACCGCGCCCACCGCATCGCCCACCGCTTTCTGGCGCTCTTCGCCCGCTGGCAGGCCAACACCCTCCCCACGCCCCGAATCCGCCCCAAAACCACCCGCAAACCCACCGCCCGAACCACCCTCCGCCTGCCGCGCGCCTTCGGCTGGGCCAACAAGCGCCTGCCCGAAGCCGCCCCCGCCGCCGGATACCTCGAAGACCTCATCGTCAACCGCGCGGCCGAACTGCGCCCCTTCCTCCAGGCCGCCCCGCAAGCCGGCCGCCTGCTGCGCCCGCTCTGCACGGCCCTGGGCGTCCGCGCGCCGGAGTACCTCACGCTCCCGCCGCGCCCCCGCAAACCGCGCGCCCCCAACCCCCCGAAACCCCGCCGCCCCAGCCTCAACGACCCCACGCTGAAATGGCGAGACTGGGAACTGCGCGCCGCCCGCGACTCGATCAAAAAATACGGCCGGGGCTGACCACGCCCATCCACGCCCATAATATTGCGATATCGTATCTAAAATCCCGACCATCTCCCCCTTGGCCTTTCGCCTTGCCACCGTACATGCTGTAAACAAAGGAACCGCCGCCCAGCGGCCAGCTGTCCGGAGAGAAACCGCCATGACCCAGTTCGGCGTTGCCCAGCCCGTCCGCCGTGTCGAGGATCCCCGCCTGCTGAAAGGCAATGGCGCCTACACAGACGATATCACCCCCGCCGGCGCCCTCTACGGCGTCGTCCTCCGCAGCCCGCACGCCGCGGCCCGCATCACCAGCATCGACACCGAAGCGGCGAAAGCCACCCCGGGCGTCCGCGCCGTCTACACCAGCGCCGACCTCAAGGCCGACAAGATCGGCAACCTCCCCTGCCTGGTGCAGCTCGATAACCGAGACGGCTCCAAGGGCGTCCTGCCGCCCCACCCCGTGCTGGCCGATGGCACCGTCCGCCATGTCGGCGACCCCGTCGCCTTCATCGTCGCCGAGAACCCCCGCGCCGCCCGCGACGGCGCCGAAGCCGTGATGGTGGAATACGACACCCTGCCCTCCATCACCGACCTCGCCACCGCGCTCGATGCCGGCGCCACCCAGGTCTGGCCGGAAGCCCCGGGCAACGTCGCCTTCGATTGGGAAACCGGCCAGAAGGACGAAACCGAGGCTCTGTTCAAGTCCGCCGCCCATGTCACCCGCCTGACGGTCGTCAACAACCGCGTCGTCGTGAACTCCATGGAAGCCCGCGCCGCGCTGGCGGAATACGACGCCGAGGCCAAGCGCTGGACGCTCCGTGCCAACACCCAGGGCGGCTGGCTGCTCAAGAACCAGATCGGCCCGATGATCTTCGGCGTCGAAGCCGATGCCTTCCGCATCCTCACCCCCGACGTGGGCGGCGGCTTCGGCATGAAGCTGTTCCTCTACGCCGAGCACGTCCTGGTCTGCTACGCCGCCCGCAAGCTCGGCGCCCCGGTCAAGTGGGCCTCGGAGCGTTCTGAAGCCTTCCTGTCGGATACCCAAGGCCGCGACAACATCACCCTGGGCGAGCTGGCCATCGACGCGAACGGAAAGTTCCTGGCGCTGCGCACCCGCAACGTCGCCGGCATGGGCGCCTATCTCTCGAACTTCGGCCCCTACATCCCCACGATGGCCGGCAGCACCGTGCTGTCCAGCATCTATGGCTTCAAGAACATCTACTGCAACGTCATCGGCGTGTTCACCAACACCGTTCCCGTCGATGCCTATCGCGGCGCCGGCCGGCCGGAATCCAACTACCTGATCGAGCGCCTGGTGGATGCCGCCGCCCGCGAGCTGGGCATCGACCGCGTGGAACTGCGCCGCCGCAACATGGTCGGGCCGGAGCGGATGCCGCACACCACCCCGGTCGGCAAGACCTACGACAGCGGCGATTTCGGCCTCGTGCTGGATCACGCGGTGAAGCACATGGATTGGGCCGGCTTCGAAACCCGCCGCGCCGCCAGTGCCGCAAAGGGCAAGCGCCGCGGCATCGGCATGGCCTACTACCTGGAAGCCACCGGCGGCGACGCCACCGAGCGCGCCGAGATCCGCTTCGCCGATGACGGCTTCGTGGATGTCTATGTCGGCACCCAGTCCACCGGCCAGGGGCACGAAACCGCCTACGTCCAGCTCACCGTCGACCAGCTCGGCGTCCCCGGGGAGAAGGTCCGCATCCGCCAGGGCGATACCGACACCATCCCCGTCGGCGGCGGCACCGGCGGCGCCCGCTCGCTCTACTCCGAAGGCCAGGCGATCCTGAAGACCGCCACCACGGTCATCGAAAAGGGCCGCCGCGCCGCCTCCGAAGCCCTGGAAGCCGCAATGCCGGACATCCAGTTCGAACAGGGCCGCTTCTCCGTCGTCGGCACCGACCGCGGCATGGACATCCTGACCCTGGCCACCGTCCAGCGCGAAAAGGCCGCCAAGGGCCAGGATGTCACGACCCTCGACGCCGCCGAGATCGCCAACATCGACCACCACACCTTCCCCAACGGCTGCCACATCGCCGAGGTGGAAATCGACCCCGAAACCGGCGTCGTCACCGTCGCCCGCTACTCCGTCACCGATGACGTCGGCAAGGTCGTGAACCCAATGATTGTCCGCGGCCAGGTGCACGGCGGCGTCGCCCAGGGCTTCGGCCAGGCGGTGCTGGAAAAGACCGCCTTCGACCCCTCCAGCGGCCAGCTCCTCTCCGGCAGCTTCATGGACTACTGCCTGCCCCGCGCCGACGACCTGCCGGATATCGAGGTGGAACTGGTGGAAGTGCCCTGCGGCACCAACCCGCTGGGCGTGAAGGGCGCCGGCGAAGCCGGCGCCGTCGGCTCGCCGCCCGCCGTCATCAACGCCATCATCGACGCGCTCTCGCCGCTGGGCATCACCCACATCGACATGCCGGCCACGGCAGAGAAGGTGTGGGACGCGATCCGCACGGCCGCCTGAAGGAAGCAAGGCGAGGGGCTCTGCCCCTCGACCCCGCTGGGGACCTGAGGTCCCTGGACCCACAATAGCTTCCGCCTTCGGCGGGGAGGGGCCGCCCGGGTCTCTCCACCGCCTCGACGGCCCCTCCCCGCCGAAGGCGGAAAGTAAAGGGGTCTGGGGCCTAAGGCCCCAGCGGGTCCAGGGCAGAGCCCTGGCCTTGCTACCCTCGCGCGGCCATGAGAACGCCGCCCAGCGTCATCGCCAGTGCCACGGCGTGTCGCCAGCCCAGGGGTTCGCCGAGCAGCAGGCCGGAGGAGAGCACGCCGATCACCGGCACCATCAGGTTGCCGATCGCCGCCAGCCCGGCCGGCAGGGATCGCAGCGCCCGGAACCAGGCGAGATAGGCCACGCACTGGGCGATCAGGCCCAGGTAGAACAGGCAGAACCACCCGGTGGGTGTCACGCGGGACAGGTCGAGCGTTTCGAACGAGAACGCGATCACCCACACCGGCAGCGTGCCGAAGATGATTTGCCAGGCCACCATCGGCACTGGCGGCATCTGCACCGGGAAGCGCTTGGTGAGCACGGCCCCGGTGGCGAACATCAGCGCGGTGCCCAGGATGGCCGCCACGCCGGGCAGCTTGTTCCACAGGGCCGCGAGCCCGCTGTCAGAGACGGTGCCGGCCATCAGCAACGTCACGCCCGACAGGCCGAGCACCAGCCCGCCCAACCGCGCCAGGGTGGGCCGCTCGCCCAACACCGGCCAGGCCAGCACGGTGGCCCAGACCGGCATGGTATAGGCGATGATCGCCGCCTCTGCGGCATCGAGCCAGAACAGCGAAAGCGGCGCCACCACGCTCCAGCCGCCCACGTTCAGCGTGCCGAACAGGAACAGCCGCCCCCATTGGCCCCGCCGGGGCAGCAGCCGGTCGCGCTGGATCGTGGCGATCAGCAGCAGCATCGCCACCGCGGCCAGGGCGGCGAAGATGCGCACCGTATAGGGCGGCCAGTCCGCCATCAGCGCCTTCATCACCGGCCAGTTGAGGCCCCAGGCGAAGGCGGTGATGCCGAGCCAGCCGAATCCGCGCAGCGCCACCGGCTGCGATGCTGTGCCGCTCACGCCGGGTCGTACTTGGCGCAGAAATCCTCGGCGGTCATGCTGCGGAAATCCCGCAGCCCGTCGCGCAGCTGCTCATGCGGCCAGTCCCACCAGGCGATGCGCTCCAGGGCGGCGATGATCTCGGGCGTGAAGCGGTAGCGCAATACGCGCCCGGGAACGCCCACCACGATGGCGAAGGGCGGCACGTCCTTGCTCACCACCGCCCCGGCACCGATGGCGGCCCCGTTGCCCACGGAAACGCCGGGCAGCAGGATCGCGCCGTGGCCGATCCAAACATCGTTGCCCAGCGTCACGTGGTGGTCGCGGCGCCACTGGAAGAAATCCGCATCGTCCTCGCCCAGCCCATAGGCGGAGGAGCGATAGGTGAAGTGGTTCAGCGCCACGCGCTCCAGCGGGTGGTTGCCGGGGTTGATGCGGGTGTGGGCGGCGATCGAGCAGAACTTGCCGACGGTGGCGTAGATGATGTCGGCATCGTTCACGATGTAGCTGTAGTCGCCGAAGCTGCATTCGCTCACCTTCGTGCGCGCGCCGACCTCGCAATAGGCACCGAAGCGGCTGTCGCGCACCTGGGCGGTGGGGTGGATGAAGGGCTCGGCGCCCAGTTTCTTTGGCGCGGTGGCAGGGTCTTGATACACGGGGTGGTCCTCAGGCCAGGCGGCGGCGAATCGCGCGCGACGCGGTGTCGATCACCGCCACCATGGCAAGGATCAGCAGCACGATGAAGGCCACCTCGTCCCAGTTGTTCAGCCG
>CANHKG010000115.1 GCA_947460455.1 Rhodospirillales bacterium
CGCTCCTTGGGATCGGCCAGCAGCTCCTCCTCCAGTCGCAGATCCTCCTCATTGGTCGCCCCGCGCCGGCGCGTGCCCGCCAGCGGCCGGATCGTCACCGCGCCATCGCGCAGCCGCACCAGGATCTCGGGCGAGGAGCCGACGATGGAAAACCCGCCGAAATCCAGGAAGAACAGGAACGGCGCCGGGTTGATTCGCCGCAGCGCCCGATAAAGCGAGAACGGCGGCAGCGCGAACGGCGCGGAGAAGCGCTGGCTGGCCACGATCTGGAACGCGTCGCCGGCGCGGATGTATTCCTTGCACCGCTCCACCGCCGCCAGGAATTCCTCGCGCCCGAAGGTCGAATCCGGCTCCGCCATCGGCGGCAGCGCCACCGGCGGCGCGCCCTGCGGCAGCGGCCGCTCCAACGCCGCCTCCGCCTCGGCCAGCCGCGCCTGTGCGGCCTCCCACGCCTGCAGCGCGCTGGTGCCCGCCCGCGGATACACCGGGGCCGCCATCGTCAGCGTGTCGTTCACGTTGTCGAAGATCGCATACAGGCTCGGCCGCGCCATGATCGCCTCGGGCAGGCCGATATCGTCCTTGTTCTTGGCCGGCAGCTTCTCCATCAGCCGCACCATGTCGTAGCCGAGGTAGCCGATCAGCCCGCCGCACATCGGCGGCAGCCCATCGGGCACCGCCAGCCGGCTCTCGGCGATCAGCGCCCGCAGGCTGTCCAGCGGCGCCTTCGCCTCCGGCACGAACGCGAACGGGGCCGAGCGCGCATCGCGGTTCAGCTCCGCCATCGTGCCCCGGCAGCGCCACACCAGGTCGGGATCCAGCCCGATGATCGTGTAGCGCCCGCGCGAGGCCCCGCCTTCGACGGATTCCAGCAGGAACGTATTGGGCTTGCCATGCGCCAGCTTCAGGAACGCCGCCACCGGCGTCTCCAGATCCGCCACACCGTGCGACCACAGCAGCCGGCCGCGGCCCTGCTCGTAGTCGGCGCGGAATTCGGCAAAGCCAGGCGGCGGCGAGGCGTTCATCATCGGTCTCCGAAGGCAGCAGTCGCCGAACCTACTCCGGCTGCACGATCCGGTCGACCATGGCGCGGTTGATCAGCGGCTTGGCGCGCGCACGCAGCCCGGCGGTCAGCGCCGCCTGCACATCGTCGCCGATCGCAGCCCCCAGCGCATCACGCACCTGGCCATAGCCGATCGGGTCGGCATCCGGCGCCGCCGGCTGAATCTCCGCCAGCACCGCCACCGCGAACCCGTCCACCGTCTCCACCATGGTGGCCTCACCCAGCTTCAGCTCGAACAGCGGCGCCACCAGCTGCAGCGGCACCTCCTCGGCCGGCCGCGCCCCGCGGCTGATCTCCGGCAGGCGCCGCACCGGCAGGTCGGCGACCAGCGCCGCATCGGCCAGGCTCTGCCCGCCCTTGATCGCCTCCAGGATCTTTGCCGCGGCCTCCTCCTGGCTGCGGCGGATCGCCGCCTGGGTCCAGTCGGCCAGCACCGCCTCGGTCACCTCCTCATAGGGGCGCGCCGCCGGCGGCATGATGTCCTCCACCACGAAGGCATAGAATCCCGAAAGGATGCCCGGCTTGCGCGGCCCTTCGATCAGCCGCGGCGCCTCGCCCTTCTGGGCCTGGAATGCCGCCGTGATCAGCGCATTGCGCAGATCATCCCCGCCCGGGATCGGCGCCGCCTGCCCCTCGGCGGTCATCCCGCGCGCATCCAGCGTGCCCATCACGCCGGTCAGGGCGAGATCCCCCGGCATCTCGTCCAGCGGCGTGCCGCCAGAGAGCAGGTCATCTACCTTGTTGGCACGATCGTACAACGCATCGGCGGCGCGCTCGTTGCGGATCTGCGCCTCCAGCTGGGCGCGAACCTCCTCGAACGGCCGCACCACGCCCGGTGTCACCTTGGTCACCCGCACCACGTGCCAGCCGAGCGCGCTGCGCACCGGGGCTGGCACCGCCTCAGGCGCCGCGGCGAACACCGCCCCGGCCAGCTCAGGCGCCGGGATCTCGCTGCGCACCGCATCGGTCAGCTCCACCGGCGCCGCGCCCTCGGCCTTCGCCGCCTCCTGCATCGCCGCCCAGTCGGCCCCGCCGGCCCACTTCTCCGCCAGCGCGCGGGCCTTCGCCTCGTCCTGGCTCAGCAGCACCTGCACGCTGCGCTTCTCCGGCAGGTTGAACTCCGCCGACCGCGCCGCATAGGCCGCGCGCACATCCGCCTCCGTCACCGCCACATCGGCCGCCAGCCGCTCCGGCGAAAGGATCACCGCCTTCACCCGCCGGAATTCCGGCGTCGAGAACTTGGCGATGTTGTTGGCATACCAGCGCTCCAGCGCCACCGCCGGCGGGGCCTCCGGCGCCGGCGCCGCATCCAGCCGCAGCTCCACCAGCTCGGCGATGCGCTTCTCCTGCTGGAAGGCATAAACCAGCTTGGTCATCGTCTCCGGGCTCGAAGCCCCGGCCCGGGCGGCTGCGATCAGCTGGCGCTGGGCGATCTCGATGCGCATCAACGACAGGAATCGCTGCTCCGTCAGCCCGTTGTTGCGCAGAACATCCTCGAACTGCCGCCGGCTGAACTTGCCATCCGGCCCGGCAAACGCCGAGGTGTCCCACACCGCCTGGCGCAGCGCCTCGTCGGGCACCACCAGCCCCATATCCTGCGCCGCCCCGGTCAGGGCCACCTGGGTGATCAGCCGCTCCAGCGCCTGCGCTGCCACGCCGCGCTTCATCTCCATCGTCGGCTCCACTGTGCCGCCCAGCATGCGCGACACCTGGGAAAGCTGGCGCCGGTAGGAATCGGCCACCTCGTCCATCTCGATCCGCCGGCTGCCCACGGTGGCCACCGCCGTGTCCGTCGGCCGCTTGGTCAGCACGTCGCCCACGCCCCAGATCACGAACACGCCGATCAGCAGCATGAAGAACAGCTTCGCCGCCCAGGTGTTCAGGAAGGCGCGAAAGATGGAGATCATGGAATCATCCCGAACATCAGGCCGCCCGCGGCGGATAAGGTGCCCGCCCTATGCCAGATCGCCCCGCCAACCGCAAAAGCCATGGCGGCAGGCGTACACGAAACCGGGGAGCGGCGTCCCGCTCCCCGGCCCGTTTCGGCTGAAAACACTGGTGGTGAAAATCGAAGGCTTGAATGCTTTCCCGGGACATAATCTCGTCGTGCGCCCGCCCCCGGCAGGGGGGGGCAGGCGCCCTACTGGCCGCGCCCGCTCACCATCACAGTAAGCGTGCGAAACATGATCATCACGTCGGAGAACAGCCAGCCGCCGAAAGTGGCCAGCCGCATGGCATAGGCGGCATCGAACCCCACCTTGCGCCGCACATCCTCCACGCTGTTGTCGTAGCCCTGCACCACCTGGGTCAGGCCCGTCACCCCCGGCCGCAGCCCGGCGGTGCGGTCGGCGAAGAACGGCACCGCCTGCTCCAGCCGGCGGTACATCGCCGGCCGCTCCGGCCGCGGCCCCACCACAGACATGTCGCCACGCAGCACGTTGATCAGCTGCGGCAGCTCGTCCAGCCGGGTCTTGCGGATGAAGGCACCCACGCGGGTGATGCGCGGATCGTGCTTCTGCGCCCACACCGCCCCGGTGCCCTTCTCAGCATCGGCGCGCATGGAGCGGAATTTCAGGATCTCGAACAGCTCGGTCCGGTCGGCAAGGATCCGCCCCACCCGCATCTGGCGGTAGATCACCGGGCCCGGGCTATCCAGCCGGATCGCCAGCGCCACCAGCGGCCATAGCGGCGCCGTCAGCACCAGCCCCACCAGCGCCACCACGATGTCCATGATCCGCTTGGCCACCAGCACGCTGCGCGGGATGTATTCCAGTGCCAGGAACTGCTCGGTCGTCAGCGCGGCGGTGCTGTGCTTGCGGTGGGACATCAATCGTTCCTGGTCGGTCATGGTCGGCTTTCGTGCCGGGCGCCATGGAGAGCCAGGCGCTTGCAGCAGGCATGGTAATGCAATCGCCATGCCATTGTGCAGGAATGTCGCCCAAACGTTACCCGCAGGTTGCGAAACCCCGATTTCCCGCCGGTCAGCCCGTGGGAAGTAACCCTTCCGCCCGCCAGCTCTGCAACTTGCGGTAGATGGTCGAAGGGTTGATCTCCAGCAGCGCCGCCGCCCTGGGAACGTCCTGGCCGGTGTGCCGCAGCGCCGCCAGGATCAGCCGCCGCTCCATCAGCGCCAGCGGCACGATCTCCGCCATCTCCTCCTCGGCCGCCTCCGCCACGGGCCGCACCACCCGCGCCGCGGCCACCGCCGGCGCCACGCCAGGGGCGGGAACCGCGGCAGCCGGGGGGGCCGCCTCGGCGCGATCGCCCTCGGCGCCATCGGGCCGCCGCACGGCGCGCGGGATCATGTCCAGCTCCACCCGGTCGCCGTCATGCAGCACCACGATGTTGCGCACCACGTTCTGCAACTGGCGCACATTGCCGGGCCAGCCGTACTGCCCCAGCGCCTGCTCCGCCGGGGGGCTGAAGCCATGGAAGCCGCGGCCCTCCTCGCGCGCGAACTGCGCCAGGAAGTGCCGCGCGATCAGCAGCACATCCTCGCCCCGCCCCCGCAGCGGCGGCAATTCCACCGGCACCACATACAGCCGGTAATACAGATCCTCGCGGAACCGCCCGGCCTGCACCTCCAGCATCGGGTCCCGGTTGGTGGCGCAGACAAAGCGCACATCCACCCGCTCCAGCCGCGAAGACCCCACCGGAGAGAACGTGCCCGTCTGCACGAAGCGCAGCAACTTAACCTGCATATCCAACGGCATCTCGCCGATTTCATCCAGGAACAGCGTGCCCCCGTCGGCCAGCTTCGCCGCCCCCTCGCGGTCCGCGCTGGCACCGGTGAAGGCGCCCCGCACATGGCCGAACACCTCGCTCTCCAACAGGTCGCGCGGGATCGCGCCGCAGTTCAGCGCCACGAAATTGCGCCCCGCCCGCGGGCTCGCCCGGTGCACCGCCTCGGCCGCCAGCTCCTTGCCGGTGCCGCTCTCGCCGGTGATGAACACGCTCGCCTTGCTCGCCGCCACGCTCTCGATGGTGCGATACACCGCCTGCATCGGCGCGCAGGCCCCGATGAAGCCGAAGAACTGCCCACGGTCCAGCCGCGCCTTCACGCTGGCCAGCTGCGCCGCCAGCGCCTGCTTCTCCAGCGCATTGCCCAGCGTCACCGCCAACCGCGCCTTGGCATAGGGCTTCACGATGAAGTCCACCGCCCCGGCCCGCATCGCCTCCACCGCGGCATTGATGGAGGCATTCGCCGTCACCACCACCACCGGCACGTCGACCCCCTCGGCGCGCAGCCGCTGCATCAGCTCCATGCCGTTGAAGTCCGGCAACTCGATGTCCAGCAGGATCGCATCCGGCCGCCAGTCCCGCGCCGCCACCAGCGCCGCCCCGGCGGTCTCGGCCACCTCCACCTCGTGCCCCAGCCCCACCAGCAATGCACGCGCCAGTTGTGCCTGGGTCGGGGTATCCTCCACCACCAGAACGCGGGCCACGCCGCTCATCCCTGGCCATCGAGGCGCGTCAGCACCAGCGCAACATCGCCCAGCGCCGCCTCGCCCCAGGCGCGGATCTCGGCCAGCAGGCCGACCAGCGGCCCCGCCTCGGCCATCGCCGCCCGGCATGCTGCTTCCAGCTGCGCCGCCCCTACCGCCCCGGCGGCACCCGCCAACCCATGCGCCGCGCGGCGGAAGGCGGGGCCGTCCGCCGCCGTGGCCGCTCCGGCCATCGTGTCCGTCAGGCGCTGCACATCGGTGCGGAACACCGAAAGCACCAGCCGGAGATCCTCTTCCGACAGGTCCTCCGCCAGTTGCGCCGCAAAGCCGTTGTCACCCATTCATCCCGTCCGTGCTGTCGCCAGGAAAAATTGTCCCAGGGCGCGTCCATTGCGAGAACGTCGCGCAAAGGTGCATCCGCATGCAAGGGCCCCAAATAAGAAGGCCCGGATGGTGAACCACCATCCGGGCCGCTGAAATCAGCCAGTCTGAATACGTGCCGGCTAAGGCCGGCACCTTAAAAACCCTCAGTCCCTCAGCGCGCCCAGGCCAGGCCGGGCAGCGCCAGGAAAAAACGTTTGCGCTCCGTCTCCAGCCCCAGCGCGCGCGCCAGGCCCAGATGCCGCAGCATCGCCAGCGGTTGCCCGCCCACGCCGGCCAGCGTCAGCCGCCGCCCGCGCGCCGCCAGGCGCTTGAACAGGAACGAAATTGCTCCCACGCCAGACCCATCAAGATGCGTCACATTGGAAAGATCGATCACCACCTCGCGCGCTTCCACGCCGGCCAGGGCACTGAACCCATCCCGCATGGCCCGGCTCGCCTCGCCATCCAGCCCACCGCGAAGATGCAAACGCACCAGGCCCGGCTCGTTGTGGATCCGCTCGAACATCCATCCTCCGGCTTCGGCGAGCCCGGCACCGGCCGGCAACTCGGAAACATTCGACGAAACCATCCTATGCACACCCCATGCCAACACCCCCGGCCCATGCCGGGCCATCTTGCGGGCGAATGTGAACGCGATGACGTTAATGAAATCTTTCAACTTGGGCGAAATGCGTCGCAATTTGCATTTGGTCGTTAACGTGCATGTTGCAGAATGCATCAGCGGCCGACGGCCAGAGGTGGCCGCCTAGGATTTCGCCTGCTGCGCCCGCGTCACCGGCCCCGGCACGCGCACCCCCGCCTCCAGCTCCGCCACCCGGCCAGACCAGTATTCCAGCATTTGCGCCAGGGATTGCATGTCTGCCCGCTGCATGTCGTCCAGATCATCGTATTCGCCATGCGCCAGCCGGAACCCAAGGTCCGCCGCCGCCTCGCGCAATTGCTGGCTCACCATGATGCCAGACAGGCTTTCCAGGACGGATGGCGGGATCATGCCGCCATCCCGCCACGCACCGGCGTCAACGCCATCGTGATCCCCCTGCGCCCCAACGGGCCTGGCCCCGTTAATGTAAAGAAACATTCTTTAATCAAATATCTGAACATGCAAGGGGCGGTGCAACGGCCATGCCACTGCACCGCCCCCAACATGTCGGGCCAAAAACGGCCCCGGCAGCGCCTCAGCGCGTGTCGGTATGGCCAGCGCGCCTCAGCGCGTGTCGGTATGGAACGTCTTGGCCACCACCTTCCACGCCCCGCCGACCTTCGCCAGCGAGAGGTAGTCGGTGAAGTAGCGCGGCGGAATCTGGCACTGCACCTTGGCGAAAGCGGTGGTCGGCCCCGAGCGGTCGATCGACACCACCCAATCCTTCCGCTCCAGCCCCTGCGCCTTGGCGGAGGGCCGGCTCTTCACGCCTTCCAGCCACGTCCCGCGCGGCAGCACCGCCAGCGAGCCATCGGCCGCCACGCTGCGCAGATCCGCCGTCTCATGGAACGCCGCCGCCAGCTTGCCGGCATCCCCCTCGTACAGCCCATCGAAATAGGTCTGCAGCACCGCCTCGATCTGCTTGATATCGTCAGACATGCATCACTCCCCTAGCTTTGCCCCGCACGCCGGCGCACCGCCGGCCCGCTTTCATACCAGCCGCGCGACACCCGGGCGAGATGCACCACGCTCAGCATCACCGGCACCTCGATCAGCACGCCCACCACGGTCGCCAACGCAGCGCCCGACCCGAACCCGAACAGGCTGATCGCCGCCGCCACCGCCAGCTCGAAGAAATTGCTCGCCCCGATCAGCGCCGAGGGTGCGGCCACGCAATGCGCCTCGCCGGAAACCCGGTTCAGCCAGTACGCCAGCCCCGCGTTGAAATACACCTGGATCAGGATCGGCACCGCCAGCAGCGCGATCACCAGCGGCTGCGCCAAAATCGCCTCGCCCTGGAACCCGAACAGCAGCACCAGCGTCGCCAGCAGCGCCACCAGCGAAACCGGCCCCAACCGCCCCAGCATCGCCGCCAACCCGCCCGAGGCCAGCAGCCGCGCCCGCCACACCTGCGCGATCACCACCGGCACCACGATATAAAGCACCACGCTGAGCACCAGAGTTCCCCACGGCACCACAATCGCCGAGAGCCCCAGCAGCAGCCCCACGATCGGCGCAAACGCGAACACCATCACCGTGTCGTTCAGCGCGACTTGGCTCAGCGTGAAATTCGGCTCCCCGTCGATCAGGTTGGACCACACGAACACCATCGCCGTGCAGGGTGCGGCCGCCAGCAGGATCAGCCCGGCGATATAGCTCGCCACCTCCCCCTCCGGCAGCCAGGGCCGGAACAGCCAGCCGATGAACACCCAGCCCAGCAGCGCCATCGAGAACGGCTTCACCGCCCAGTTGATGAACAGCGTCACCGAAATCCCGCGCCAATGCTTCGTCACCTGGCCCAGCGCGCCGAAATCGATCTTCATCAGCATCGGGATGATCATCAGCCACACCAGCACGGCCACCGGCAGGTTCACCTGCGCCACCTCCAGCCGCCCCACCGCCTGGAACACGCCGGGCATCACATGCCCCAGCCCGATCCCCACCACGATGCACAGCCCAACCCACAGCGTCAGGTACCGTTCGAACAGGTTCATGCTTTTCCCTCGGGCCCGGCCGGCGCATGCTCACGCCAACCGGAGGACCCTGCCATGAACCCTGAAACCCTGGCCACCCTGCGCCGCGTCAGCACCGCCACGCTCACCACACAGATGTTCAAGCGCGGCTTCCGCAACGTCTTCATGCAGGGCGTGCGCGGCCTCGGCACCTACGAACACAACATGGTCGGCCCCGCCACCACCGTCCGCAACATCCCCTCCCGCGAGGACATCGACGTCATGTCGAGCCTCGGCAACCCCGAGCACCCGCAGCGCAAGGCCGTCGAAACCTGCAAGCCCGGCCACGTCCTGGTCATGGATTGCCGCGGAGACGCCCGGGCCGCCAGCGGCGGCGACATCCTCATGACCCGCCTGCTCCGCCGGGGCGCCGCCGGCGTCGTCACCGATGGCGGCATCCGCGATGCCGGCCCCATCTCCAAAATGTCCCTCCCCGTCTTCTGCGCCGGCCCCTCCGCCCCGCTCAACATCGTCCAGCACCACGCCGTCGAGATCGACACCCCGATCGCCTGCGGCGGCGTGGCCGTCTATCCCGGCGACATCCTGGTGGGCGACGCCGACGGCGTCGTCGTCCTCCCCGCCCACCTCGCCGACGCCGTCGCGCAAGACGCCGCCGCCCAGGAAGCCCTGGAGGAATTCCTCCTCATGAAGATCGACGCCGGCGCCCCGCTGCCCGGCACCTACCCCCCGAACGAGGCCACGCTCGCCGAATACGAAGCCTGGAAGAAATCCCGCGGCTGAGCCGCCCACTCGACAAACCCTCCCCCCTCGGCCACAAACGACCTCTTAAAGAAAACAACGGGGAGTACGGGCATGACCCATGTCGAGGTGGGCGCGCTCAAGGTCGCGCCGGTCCTGAAGACCTTCATCGAAGCCGAAGCCCTCCCGGGCACCGGCATCGCCGCCGACGCCTTCTGGTCCGGCCTCGCCGCCCTCGTCGCCAAGTTCGCCCCCCGCAACCGCACCCTGCTGGATGCCCGCGACCGCCTCCAGGCCCAGATCGACGCCTGGCACCTCGGCCGCCGCGGCAAGCCGCACGACGCCGCGGAATACGAAGCCTTCCTGCGCGCCATCGGCTACCTCCTGCCCGCCCCGGCCCCCTTCGCCGTCTCCACCGCGAACGTGGACCCAGAGATCGCCACCATCGCCGGCCCGCAGCTCGTCGTCCCCGTCAGCAACGCCCGCTACGCGCTGAACGCCGGCAACGCCCGCTGGGGCAGCCTCTACGACGCGCTCTACGGCACCGACGCGATCCCGGAAGACGACGGCGCCACCAAGGGCCGCGGCTACAACCCCGCCCGCGGCGCCAAGGTCATCGCCGCCGCAAAGAAGTTCCTGGATGAAGCCGTCCCCGTCGCCGGCTACAGCCACGCCGACGTGCGCGCCTACACCGTCACCGGCGGCGTCCTGAAAATGACCCTCGCCCCCGGCCTCGGCCAAACCGGCCTGGCCGACACCACTCAGTTCGTCGGCTTCCACGGCGACGCCGTGCTCCCGCAGGCCATCCTGCTCAAGCACAACGGCCTGCACATCGAACTCGTGCTGGATCGCACCCACCCCATCGGCAAGGACGACCCGGCCGGCCTCGCCGACGTCATGGTCGAATCCGCCATCACCACCATCATGGATTGCGAAGACTCAGTCGCCGCCGTCGATGCCGCGGACAAGGTGGACGTCTACCGCAACTGGCTCGGCCTGATGAAAGCCGACCTCGTCGCCACGCTCGAAAAGGGCGGCCGCTCCATCGAACGCCGCCTGAACCCGGACCGCCCCTACACCTCCACCCGTGGTGCGGCCATCACCATCCCCGGCCGCTCCCTCATGCTGGTCCGCAACGTCGGCCACCACATGTTCACCGACGCCGTGCTGGACAGCGCCGGCAACGAGATCCCCGAAACCATCCTCGATGCCGCGATCACCTCCATGATCGCCATCCACGACCTCAAGTCCGAAAGCCCGATCCGCAACTCCCGCGCCGGCTCGGTCTATATCGTGAAGCCCAAGATGCACGGCCCGGAAGAGGTCCAGTTCGCCTCGGATCTCTTCGCCGCCGTCGAAGACCTGCTCGGCCTCGCCCGCAACACGCTGAAGATGGGCATCATGGACGAGGAGCGCCGCACCACCATCAACCTCGCCGCCTGCATCCACGCCGCCCGCGAGCGCGTCGCCTTCATCAACACCGGCTTCCTCGACCGCACCGGCGACGAGATTCATACCTCCATGGAAGCCGGCGCCATGATCCGCAAGAACGACATGCGCGCCACGCCCTGGATCGCCGCCTACGAGAACAACAACGTCGACACCGGCCTCGCCAGCGGCCTGCGCGGAAAAGCCCAGATCGGCAAAGGCATGTGGGCCATGCCAGACCGGATGGCGGACATGCTCACGCAAAAGATCGGCCACCCCCGCGCCGGCGCCAACACCGCCTGGGTCCCCTCCCCCACCGCCGCCACGCTGCACGCGCTCCACTACCACCAGGTCAGCGTCGCCGACCGCCAGACCGAAATCGCCACCCGCACCCCGGCCGCCCTGTCGGACATCCTCACCCTGCCGCTCGCTGACCGCCCCAACTGGGCGCCCGACGCCGTGCAGCAGGAACTGGACAACAACATCCAGGGCATCCTCGGCTACGTCGTCCGCTGGATCGACCAGGGCGTCGGCTGCTCCAAGGTGCCGGACATCCACGACGTCGGCCTCATGGAAGACCGCGCCACGCTCCGCATCTCCAGCCAGCACGTCGCCAACTGGATCCACCACGGCATCACAACCGAAGCCCAGGTGATGGAAACCATGAAGCGCATGGCCGCGGTGGTCGACCGCCAGAACGCCGACGACCCGCTCTACACCCCGATGGCGCCCGGCTTCACCGGCCCCGCCTTCGCCGCCGCCTGCGACCTCATCCTGCAGGGCCGCGCCCAGCCGAACGGCTACACCGAATTCGTGCTGCATGCGCGCCGTCGGGAAGCCAAGGCAAAGTAAGCGCGTTCTTTTTTGAAAAAAAGAACCAAAAAACTTTCATTCGTTTGCGGCTCGCCCTGAAGCGGACGCAAACGAATGAAGTCTTTTTTCTTCAGAAAAAAGACTCTTACTTATTCCGCCGGAGCCACTCCTCCGCCGCCGCCCCCATCGTCGTCCCCACGCTTGCCTTCATCCACGCCATGAAGGCGCGGTCGAACTTGAAGTCGGTCCCGCATTCCGCTCGGAAGAACCGCCGCACATTCTGCGTATTGCGGTACCCCGCATCGATCAGCGTTTCCCGCGTGATCGCATCCGCGTGCCAGTCGAATGCCGCCATGCCCTTCTCCGTTCCCGGCTGCGCACCTCAGTACCGATCCGGCACATACAGCTCCTGCGGCAGCGAAGCCCGCTCATAATCCGGATTGTAAACCCGCTCCGGCAGCTCGATCGTCTCGTGCGGCACCACGTCATACGGCACCTGCGACAGCAGATGGGCGATGCAGTTCAGCCGCGCCCGCTTCTTGTCGTTCCCCTGCACAATGTACCACGGCGCCTCCGCGATGTTCGTGCGCTCGAACATCTCTTCCTTCGCCTTGGTATACTGCTCCCACCGCACGCGGCTCTGCAGGTCCATCGGTGAAAGCTTCCACTGCTTGATCGGGTCATGGATCCGCATCAGGAAGCGCAGCTGCTGTTCCTCGTCCGTCACCGAGAACCAGTACTTGATCAGGATGATGCCAGACCGCACCAGCATCCGCTCGAACTCCGGCACGTCGCGGAAGAAATCCTCCACCTGCGCCTCGTCGGCAAAGCCCATCACCCGCTCCACCCCAGCCCGGTTGTACCAGCTGCGATCGAACAGCACGATCTCACCGGCGGCCGGCAGATGCGGCACATAGCGCTGGAAATACCACTGCGTCTTCTCGCGGTCGGAAGGCGCCGGCAGCGCCACCACCCGGCAGGTCCGCGGGTTCACCCGCTGGGTGATGCGCTTGATCACCCCGCCCTTGCCGGCGCTGTCCCGCCCCTCGAACAGCACCACCACCTTCAGCCCGCGGTGCATCACCCAATCCTGCAGCTTCACCAATTCCGCCTGCAGCCGCAGCAGCTCGCGGAAATACACTCCCCGCTCCAACGTGCTCGCCGGCCGGCGCGACAGCAGGTCGCGCAGCTCCGCCGGCAGGCGGGAATCATCGATCTCCTGCTCCAGCTCCTCGTCGAAATCATCCTGCAACTCGCGGTGCAGCCAATCCGTGCCCGCCGCCGCTTCGTCCTTGCCGCTGTCGTGCGTCATCCGTCCCGTCCCGTCGCTTCAGGTCCCATCCTCTCCCCGTAGCCCATCACGGCGCCAGGAAAACGTGAACAAGCAAAGACACTGCGCGCCACCGCCCCTTGATTTGTCCGTCCATTCAGGACAGGAGGGCAGCATCCGCCCTGCGCAGGAACCATCCCGCCATGCACATCACCGTCAACGGCGCCCGCCTCTTCTTCGACGTCCGCGGCGAGAAGCTGGTCCCCGTCGGCCCCCGCATGGTCGAGCGCCCCACCCTCATCCTCCTCCACGGCGGCCCCGGCGGCGACCACTCCATGTTCCGCCCCCGCTTCGACGAACTGTCGGACATCGCGCAGGTCATCTACCTCGACCACCGCGGCAACGGCCGCAGCGAACGCCGCACGCCCGATGAATGGACCCTCGCCCAATGGGGCGACGACGTGAAAACCTTCTGCGACCTGCTGGGGATCGAGAAGCCCATCGTGCTCGGCTACTCCTTCGGCGGCATGGTCCTGCAGGCCTACGCCACCCGCCACCCCGCCCACCCCGGCAAGCTGGTCTTCTATTCCACCTCCCCCAAGGTCGACCGCGAGGAGAACTACGCCGTTTTCGAACGCCTCGGCGGCCCCCACGCCCGCGCCGTCGCCGAAGCCCGCTGGAAAACCCCCAACCCAGACTCCCAGCGCGCCTACATCGAAATCTGCTACCCGCTCTACAACCGCCGCGGCACACGAGACCCCGATGCCGCCCTGCGCAGCATCAACAACGATGCCGTCGCCTTCCACTACGGCGGCCCCGAAGGCGAAGCCGTCCGGCTGGACTACACCGCCGCCCTGGCCACCATCCAATGCCCCAGCCTCGTCGTCGCCGGAGAGGACGACCCCATCACCCCCATCACCCGCAGCGAACTCCTCGCCGCCAGCCTGCCGAAACACCTTGTCCGCTTCGAGCGTTTCGCCAACGCCGGCCACGGCGTCCACAACGACGACCCCGCCGCCGCCATGGCCCTCCTGCGCGATTTCATCCTGAACGCCTGATGCTCACCCTCGAAACCCTGCCCCTCGGCGCCTGGTTCCCCTGCGGCACCTTCCGCCTCACCCGCGAAGAAATCGTCGCCTTCGCGGAGCGCTACGACCCCCAACCCTTCCATCTCGATGAAGCCGCGGCGGCGCAAAGCTACTTCACCCGCCTCTGCGCCTCCGGCCTGCACACCCAGGGCATGGCCATCGGCCTCATGGTCCGCGCCATCACCAACGTCGCCGTCGTCGCCGGCTACAGCCTCAACCAGGCCCGCTTCCGCGCCCCCACCTGGCCCAACACCACCTACACCGTCCGCGCCCGCTGGACCGAAACCAGCCCCTCGCCCAAAGATCCCACCCGCGGCCGCGCCACGATCGAGATCGAGGTGCACGAAGGGGAAAACCTCGTCGCCACGCTTGGGGTCACATATGTCGTAAGCAAGTAGTTCTTTTTTGAAAAAAAGAACCAAAAAACTTTTATACGCTTAGCGCGAGGCCCCTCCGCACCAAACGAACAAAAGTCTTTTTGCTTCTTTTTCTTCAGAAAAAGAAGATTCTTCCTTACTGCACCACCCGCCCAATAGCCTCCCCAAGGATCGAAACCCCCAGGTCGATCTCCTCCTCCGTCACCGTCAACGGCGGCGCAATCCGCATGATCCCCCCGGTCCCGCCGGTGCTGACGATATTGGCCGAAAGCCCCAGATCCATCGCGATCGACGTCACCGCATCGGAAACCTTCCCCGCCTCCGCGCCCGCGAACTCCAACCCCAGCAGCAGCCCGCGCCCACGCACATCGCCGATGCAGTCGAACCGCTGGCCGAGCCCGCGCAACCCCGCCGAAAGCCGCGCCCCAATCGCCACCGCCCGCCCCGCCAGCCCGTCGCGCTGCACGATCTCCAGCACCTTCACCCCCACGGCCGCCGGCAGCGGGTCGTTCACATGCGTGGTGTAGAATAGGAAATGCCGCGCCTCCGCCTCATCCGCAATCGCGTCGGATGTCATCACCGCCGAAAGCGGCAACCCCACCCCCAGCGTTTTGCTCAGCGTCAGGATATCCGGCACCACCCCGTCGCGCTCGAAGGCGAACATCGTCCCGGTCCGCCCAACCCCGGTCTGCGCCTCGTCCAAAATCAGCAGCATCCCCCGCTCGGCGCATTTCGCCTTCAACGCCGCCAGATACCCCAGCGGCAGGTCGATGAGCCCCCCCGCCGACAAGATCGGCTCCGCAATGAAGCACGCGAGATTCCCCGTGCACTGCCGATCCAGCTGCACGAAGGCATCGTCCAGCTCCTCCCGCCAGCCCACCCCCTTGAACCGCGGCCGATACGGATTGGGGGCCGGGATCGCATAATTCCCCACCGCCATCGGCCCCACCCCGCGCCGCCCGAAGGCATAGGTCGCGGCCGAAGCCCCACCCGTCATCCCGTGCCAGGATTGCGCGAAGGCCACCACCTCCCACTTCCCCGTCACCAGCTTCGCCATCCGGATCGCCGCCTCGTTCGCCTCGCCCCCGGTGGAAAGAAACATCGCCCGCGGCAACTCCGGCACCAGCGCCGCCAGGCTCTCCGCCAGCGCCACCACCGGCTCCGAAATCATCGAGCTGAACAGATGGTCCAGCTTCCCCACCTCCTCACGCACCACCGCCACGATCTCCGGATGCGAATGCCCCAGAATCGCGCTCATCTGGCCAGAGGTGAAATCCAGCACCTTCTTCCCGGCCGCGTCGTAGAGAAAACTCCCCTCCGCCCGCACCGGCACAAACGGCGTGAACGCCCCGCCATACTTCAGCAGATGCCGCTTCGCCCGCGCCCAGAACGCCGTGTCGCCAGGTGCATCGTTCATCGAAACCCTCCACGCTCACTGGTCGCATACGGCGCCGCCCGGTAACGTCGCACGCTGCCGCACGCCCTGTCATTGCCCGCGCACACCAGGATACCGAATGACCGACCTCTCCCCCCTCCTCGCCCGCCCCGGCGCCAACGACCTCGATTGGGAACTCCCCGGCCTCCCCGGCCGCCGCATCATCCTGCGCAGCGCCCGCCCCCGCCATTGCACCCCCGCAACGCCCATCCTCTTCGTCCACCACGGCGTGCTCCGCAACGGCGACGACTACCGCAACCACTGGCTCCCCCTCGTGGACGAAGCCGACCTCCTCGTCATCGCCCCCGAATTCCCCAACGAGAGCTTCCCCGGCTCAGCCACCTACAATTTCGGCAACATCGCCAACGGCACCCCCCGCACCGCCTGGTCCTTCACCACCGACCCCACCGTCTTCGACCTCCTGCGCGCCCAGGGCCTCACCACCCGTGAGCGCTACGGCATGTGGGGCCACTCCGCCGGCGGCCAGTTCGTCCACCGCGCCCTCTCCCTCGGCCTGCGCGCCCGCGTCGCCGCCGCCGTCACCGCCAACGCCGGCACCTATTCCTGGCCCGACCTCGCCACCCCCTACCCCTACGGCCTCGGCGAAACCGGCCTCACCGAACCCGACCTCAAATCCTTCCTCGAATTCCGCCTCACCATCATGGCCGGCACCGCGGATATCGACGCCACCAGCGAACACTTCCCCAAAGACCCGCCCGCGCTGGCCCAAGGCCCCACCCGCCACGCCCGCGCCCACAACTACATCGCCGCCGCCCGCGCAAAGGCCGAAGCCCTCGGCACAAACTGCGCCTGGACCATCGTGGATGTCCCCAATGTCGACCACGACGGCCAACGCATGTCCGTCGCCGCCGCCCCCATCCTCTCCGCCGCCCTGCACGCGAGCGCCTGATCGACGCCGCCGGAACGCCGAGACTCACCCGCTCAAGCCCTGAAGGAGCCACCCATGCAAAACACCGACAAGGTCTGGACGCTGGTCGAAGCCAAGCGCCAGGAATTCCTCGATCTCGCCGACCGCATCTGGGAAAAGCCCGAGATCGCCTACGACGAATACGAATCCACCGCCGAACACACCGCCATGCTGGAACAGCAG
>CANHKG010000116.1 GCA_947460455.1 Rhodospirillales bacterium
AAGATCAGCATCGACAGTGCCACGATGATGAACAAGGCGCTGGAGGTGATCGAGGCGGCGCGGCTGTTCGCCCTGCCGAGCGAGCGGATCGAGGTGCTGGTGCATCCGCAATCCGTGGTGCACGGGCTGGTGCACTACAGCGACGGCAGCGTGCTGGCGCAGCTTGGCTCACCGGACATGCGGGTGCCGATCGCGCATACGCTGGCCTGGCCCGGGCGGATTGCCACCCACGCGCCGCGGCTGGACCTGACGGCGGTGGGGCGGCTGGAGTTCACCGCCCCCGATGCCGAGCGCTTCCCGGCGCTGCGGCTGGCGCGCGAGGCGCTGGCGGCGGGTGGCGGGGCCTCGGCCATCATGAGCGCGGCCAACGAGGTGGCGGTGGAGGCCTTCCTGGGGCGGCGGATCGGCTTCCTGGACATCGCGGCCATGGTGGAGCAGGTGATGCAGGAGATGGGCGCCCCGCCGGCCGAGACGCTGGAGGCGGTGGTGGCACTGGATCAAGAGGCGCGCGATTGCGCCCTGCGATGCGCGGCCGCGCGGCAGGCCGCGTAGCCGTGCCGCTTCCGGCCTTGCCAAGAATTCAGTAGGCAAGGCTCCCGCGCTGCGGCACATGCCGCGGATCGGCCTTTGGCCTTCGAGGAGTTGCCGTGTTCGAGCTGTTGCCCCCGCCGATCGACTCGATCCTGGCCTTCCTCGTGGTGCTGGGCGTTCTGGTGTTCATCCATGAGCTGGGCCACTACCTGGCCGCACGGATGGTGGGCGTGCACGTGGAGACCTTCTCGATCGGGTTCGGGCGCGCCATCGCCAGCTGGACCGACCGGCAAGGCACGGTGTGGAAGCTCGCCTGGCTGCCGCTGGGCGGCTACGTGAAGCTGCACGGGCAGGAACGCCCGGAAGACGTGACCAGCGACGTGCAGGCGCTGTGGCAGGAAGGCCGGACCTTCCATGAAAAGCAGGTGGCGGCACGCGCCTTCGTGGTGGCGGCCGGGCCGCTGGCGAATTTCCTGCTCGCCGCCGTGCTGTTCGCCGGGCTCTATGCCACGTTGGGCAAGCCGGTGGCGCCGGAGCGGACGGATCCGCCGGCGGTGATCGGCGAGGTCGTGGCCAATTCGGCGGCGTACAAGGCCGGGCTGAAGGTGGGCGACCGCATCCTGTCGATCGAGGGCAAGCCGATCGAGCGCTTCAGCGAGTTGCAGGCCGCCGTCTCAACCGCGCCGGGGCAGACGCTGGCGATGCGGGTGCTGCGCGGCAACAGCGAGATTTCCGCCACCGCGACGGTTGAGGCACGCGGGACCACGGGCATTCTGGGCGTGCGCAGCGCGGCACCGCCGCCGGTGTTCGAGCCTGTGGGGCTCGGCGCCTCCCTGGTGGGTGGCGTGGTGCGGACGTGGGATGTGTCGGCGCAGACGCTGGCGGGGCTGTGGCAGATGATCACGGCGCAGCGCGGCACGGAGGAGCTGGGCGGGCCGCTGCGGATCGCGCAGCTTTCGGGCCAGGTGGCGCAGCTGGGGGTGGCGAGCCTGGTGTCGTTCATCGCCGTGCTGTCGGTGAACCTGGCGCTGATCAACCTGTTCCCGATCCCGATCCTGGATGGCGGGCACCTGCTGTTTTACCTGGCGGAGGCGATCCGCGGGAAGCCGCTGCCGCCGCGCGCGCAGGAATACGGGATGCGGGCGGGGCTTGCGGTGATCCTGGCGCTGTTCGTGTTCGCAACCTGGAACGACCTGGGCCATCTGGGCCTGTTCCGCTGGGTGGCCGGGCTCGTCGGGTGATTTCTGCACCGCCGTGGCCCTGGCCACCCGGGGTGGCCGGGCTGCGCGGCTGAGCCTGCGGGGCGGGCCGGCCCGGCTGCGGGTAGCGCAGGGGCGGGCGGAAGGGTATACCGAATGTCGGCCCTGGTTCGACTGCCCCGGCTGGTTGGGGTGGCGCCGCATGGGAGGATTCCTGCTTTGAGCATCATGCGCTGCGCCCTGGTTGTTTCGGCAATTCTGCTGGCTGTACCTGCATCTTTCCAGGCGGACGCGCAGCCTGCGCGGCAGCGCGGCCAGCCGGCGGCGGCGGCGGCTCCGGCCGGGGCGATCGCCTCGATTCGCGTGACCGGCAACCAACGCATCGAGGAAGGCACCATCCGGTCGTACATGCTGGTGCAGCCCGGCGGTCCCTTCGACCCGGAGGCGGTGGACCGCAGCCTGAAGGCGCTCTACGCCACCGGGCTGTTCGCCGACGTGCAGCTTCGCCGCGAGGGCAGCGTGCTGGTGGTGGCGGTGGCCGAAAACCCGATCGTGAACCGCATCGCGCTGGAGGGGAACAAGAAGGTCACCGACGAGCAGCTGCGGCCCGAATTGCAGCTGCGCTCGCGCGTGGTGTTCACCCCCGCGCTGGCGGCGGCGGACCGGCAGCGCATCCTTGATCTGTACGCCCGCCGCGGGCGCTTCGCCGCGCGGGTGGAGCCGAAGATCATCCCGCTGGACCAGAACCGCGTGGACGTGGTGTTCGAGATCGCCGAGGGCGACACCACGCTGATCAGCCGGATCGCCTTCGTGGGCAACAAGGCGTTCAGCGAGGGCCGGCTGAAGGAGATCGTGAATTCGCGTGAGGAAGCGTGGTACCGCTTCATGTCCTCCAGCGACACCTACGATCCCGACCGCCTGCAGTACGATCGCGAGCTGCTGCGGCGCTTCTACCTGCGCCAGGGCTATGCCGACGTGGAGATCATGGGCGCGAGCGCCGAGCTGGCGCCCGACCGTTCCTCCTTCTTCGTGACGTATCAGGTGAGCGAGGGCGAGCGCTATCGCATCAGCGAGACCTCGGTGAATGCGACGCTGAAGGACGTTGACGGGGACGCGCTGCGCCGCAAGCTGCGCCTGAGCGCCGGGGACTGGTACGACGGCGATGCGGTGGAGCGCGACACCCAGCAGCTGAGCACCGAGGTGCAGAACCGCGGCTATGCCTTCGTGGAGGTGAAGCCCCGGGTGCGCCGTGACCAGGACGCCAAGACGATCGAGATCGTCTATGACGTGGGCGAGGGCCCGCGGGTGTACGTGGAGCGCATCGACATCGTCGGCAACCAGCGCACCAAGGACAAGGTGGTGCGGCGCGAGTTCCGCCTGGCCGAGGGCGATGCGTTCAGCGCCTCCCTGCTGCGCCGGTCGCGCCAGCGCATCCAGGACCTGGACTTCTTCAACAAGGTGGAGGTGAACGCCTCCCCGGGCTCCGCGCCCGATCGTTCGGTGGTGACGGCGAGCGTGGAGGAGCGGGCGACGGGTGAGCTGACGCTGGGCGGCGGCTTCTCCACCGATATCGGCCCGCTGCTGACCGCGGGCCTGCGCGAGCGCAACATGGTGGGCACCGGCATCGATGCCGGGATCAACGGCATCCTGGCGGCCAAGCAGAGCCAGGTGACGCTGTCGGTGACCGACCCGTATTTCCTGGACCGCAACCTGGTGGCCGGGTTCGATATCTTCCACATCCAGAACATCCTGCAGGACCTGGCACAGTACAACGAGCGCCGGACCGGCATGAGCCTGCGCCTCGGCTACGAGTTCAGCGAGAATCTGCGCCAGGTCTGGACCTATTCGATCATCCAGCGCTCGGTGTACGACGTGGGCCCGCTGGCGAGCATCTATGTGAAGGACTCGGCGGGCAGTTCGCTGCTGTCCCAGCTCGGCCAGACCATCACGGTGGACTACCGCGACAGCCGGATCGACCCGCGCGAAGGCTTCGTGATCCGGCTCGGCACCGATTACGCCGGGCTCGGGGGCGATGCGAAGTTCATCCGCACCAAGGTGGACAGCTCCTACTACATCCCGCTGGAGCGCCTGGTGAACGACCCTGATTGGTCGATCGCACTGTCGGCCGGCCTGGGCTACCTGGTGCCGCAGGGCGCGCGCGAGAAGATCATCGACCGGTTCTTCCTGGGCGGCGACAATCTGCGCGGCTTCGCCGTGGGCGGCGCAGGGCCGCATGCGCAGCTGTCTGGCAACAACAGCATCGGCGGCCGGGTGATGTGGACGCAAAGCACCGAGCTGCGTTTCCCGATGCCGGTTTCGGCCGATCTGGGCCTGCGTGGGCGCGTGTTCGTGGATGTCGGCTCGCTGTCGGGCGTGAGCCCGCTGCGGCAGGGCGGTGTGCTGGTGCCGATCATCGACGACGCGGCACCGCGCGTTTCTGCCGGGTTCGGCGTTTCCTGGCGCACGCCGTTCGGCCTGCTGAACATCGACATTGCCCAGCCGATCGTGAAGAAGCGGTTCGATCAGGCTCAGCTGCTCCGCTTTGGCTTCGGCACGAGGTTCTAGCCCATGCTCCGCACTTCCTTCCTTGGTACCGTGACGGCGGGCCTGCTCGGCGTGGCGCTTCTGGCCGGCGGTACCCCGGCACTGGCGCAGTCGCAGGATTTCTTCATCCCCGGCCAGGGCCGCCCCGGTGCCGCCCCCGCGCCGGGTGGCGCGGCCCGCCCGCCCGGTGCCCAGCCTGCCCCGGCGCGCCCCCCGGCCGCCGCGCAGCAGCCGGCGCGCGGCGCGGAGCAGCAATCGGCCGATCTCGATGAAGCGCCGCTCGGCCAGATCCCCATTCCCGCGGTGCCCGAGCTGCCGGCCCTGCCCAAGGGCACCGCGCCGCCCGTGGCCGCCATCGGCGTGATCGGACTGCCGGAGGTGATGCGCGCCTCCCTGGCCGCGCAGCATGCCGACAAGATCATCGGCGAACGGCGCGAGAAGCTGAACGAGGACGCCCAGAAGGAGCAGCTGCTGTGGCGCGACATGCAGCAGGCCCTGGCCCGCGACCGCGCCCGGCTGACGCCGGACCAGATCCGCGCCCGCGAGCGTGAACTGCAGGAACGCATCACGGCCGCGCAGCGCAGCTTCCGCGACCGCAACCGGATCATCCAGGAAGCGGCGCAATTCGCGATCAACCAGGTGCAGGCCTCGCTGGTGGCGGTGATCCGCCAGGTCTCTGAAAGCCGCGGCATCAACCTGGTGCTGCACCGCAGCCAGGTGGCGCTGAACGTGAACGAGTTCGATATCAGCGAGCAGGTGGCCGAGGAGCTGAACAAGATCCTGCCCACGGTGAACGTGCCGGCCGATGGGGTTTCCCCCGCCGTGCCGCCGACCCCGCCCGCTGCTGCCCTGCCGCCGCCGCCCGCCATCGCGGCCCCCGCTGCCGCCCCGGCGAACCGCTGAGGCGCCAGGGCCGGCCATGACCCGCGCCGCCGCACTGCCGGGCGATCCGCGCTTCTTCGCCCGCATCGGGCCGCATGCGCTGGCCGCCGTGGTGGCGGCGGCCGGGGGCGATGCGGTGGCCGAAGGCGAGGTGCTGCTGCACGGCATCGCGCCACTGCAGGCCGCCACGCCGGCGACGGTGAGCTTTCTCGACAACCGGCGCTACATAGATGCGCTGAAGGCGACGCAGGCCGGGGCGGTGCTGGTGCACCCTGCCCTCGCCTCCCACGTGCCGGCCGGCACGATCGCGATCCGCACCACCCAGCCCTACCTCGCCTGGGCGCGCGTGGCCGCCCTGTTCCACCCCATGCCGCCGGCACGGCCGGGCATCCACCCCTCCGCGGTGGTCGATCCCAGCGCGGTGGTGGACCCGTCGGCCGAGATCGGGCCGCTGGCGGTGGTGGAGGCCGGGGCCGAGATCGGGCCGCGCTGCCGCATCGGGCCGCTTTCGGTGATCGGCGCCGGGGTCGTGCTGGGGCCGGATTGCCGGGTGGGCGCCGGATGCAGCCTGAGCCACGCGCTGGTGGGGGCACGCTGCAGCTTCTATCCTGGCAGCCGCATCGGGCAGGACGGGTTCGGCTTCGCCACCGGGCCCACGGGCTTCACCAGCGTGCCGCAGCTCGGCCGGGTGCTGATCGGCGATGACGTGGAGATCGGCGCCAACACCACGGTGGACCGCGGTTCGAGCCAGGACACGGTGATCGGGCCGGGCTGCCGGATCGACAATCTGGTGCAGATCGGCCACAACGTTCGCCTCGGGCGCTGCTGCGTGATCGTCGGGCAGGCCGGGATCTCAGGCTCCACCGTGCTGGGCGATTTCGTCCAGCTGGGGGGCCAGGCGGGGATCACCGGGCACCTGACGATTGGCGATGGTGCGCGGATCGGCGCCAAGTCTGGCGTGATGGCGGATGTGCCGGCAAAGGCCGAGGTGGTGGGCGCGCCCGCCATGCCGGCACGGCAATTCTTCCGCGACCATGCCACGGTGCGGCGCATGGTGGAGCGCGAGCAGGCCGCGCGGGGCGCCGACAGGAATGGCGGCGCAGGGACGGACAAGGATCGGGGCTGAGCGGGATGGACGACACCAACCAACAGGCGCAGCAGCAGGGCGAGACCGTCGGCACCGTCGACATCGCCCGCATCATGAAGCTGATCCCGCACCGCTACCCGTTCCTGCTGATCGACCGGGTGGTGGATCTGGTGCGCAACCAGTCTGCCACCGGGATCAAGAACGTTACGGCCAACGAGAACTTCTTCCAGGGCCACTTCCCCGGCCACCCGGTGATGCCCGGCGTGCTGATCATCGAGAGCATGGCGCAGACCGCCGCGGTGCTGGTGGTGGAGACGCTGGGCGAGGAATCCGCCGGGCGGGTGGTGTATTTCATGTCGATCGAGGGGGCGAAGTTCCGCCGCCCGGTGGTGCCCGGCGACCAGGTGCGCATCCACATCGTCAAGGAACGCAGCCGGGGCAATGTGTGGAAGTTCCACGCCGTGGCCAAGGTGGATGGCGTGGCGGTGGCAGAGGCCACCTATGCCGCGATGATCATGGAGCGCACCGCGGAGCACTGATTTGCCCGCCTGCCACGATTCTGCCATTTTCTAGCCAAAACAGGCACTTGGCGGGTGTTGTGGAGAAATATGCGGCAACAATGATTGTTTAGCCGCGGCGCGTCGCAGGGCCTAGGTTGCAGGTGCGAGATACCCCTGGGCTGCGAAAGTTCGTTCGATGGATGCATTCCCTGTCCACACCACCGCGGCCGACCTGGCAGCCTCCGGCGCCAGCGATGTTGGCCGCGTGCGGGGTGTGCGCATCCATCCGATGGCTGTGGTGGACCCTTCCGCACGGCTTGGGATGAATGTGGAGATCGGGCCGTTCTGCACCGTGGGCCCGGATGTGGAGATCGAGGACGGGGCGCGCCTGATTTCCCATGCGGTGATCGACGGGCACACGCGCATCGGCGCCGATGCCGTGATCTACCCGTTCGTGACGATCGGCATGGCGCCGCAGGACTTCAAGTACCGCGACGAGCCCACCCGCACCGAAGTGGGCGCGCGCTGCCAGATCCGCGAGCACGTGACCATCCATCGCGGCACGGCGCATGGCCGCGGCATCACGCGCGTGGGCACGGATTGCATGCTGATGGCCACCACCCACGTGGCGCATGACTGCACGCTGGGCAACGGCGTGGTGGTGGCGAACAACGCCGTGATGGGCGGGCATGTGAGCATTGGCGACTTCGCCGTGATCGGCGGTGCCGCGGCGATCCACCAGTTCGTGCGCATCGGGCGCGGCGCCATGATCGGCGGCGTTTCCGGCGTGGAAGCGGATGTGATCCCGTTCGGCACCGTGCTGGGCAACCGGGCGCGCCTGGCCAGCCTCAACATGATCGGGCTGCGGCGCCGCGGCTTCACCAAGACCCAGGTGGGCCAGCTGCGCGCCGCCTTCCGGCTGATGTTCCGCGGCGAGGGCGTGATGGCCGAGCGCATCGAGCAGGCTCGCGCGCAGTATGGCGACGACGCGCTGGTGGCCGAGGTGCTGGCGTTCATGGAAGCGCCGAGCCGCCGTGGCCTGATCCGGGCCGCCGGCGTGGGGGCCGAAACCGAGGCCTGACCGGGCTTCGGCCGCCGCTGCATCGCAACGGATGCCACATTAACAAAAATTACTGAGCCGCGCGCATTGCGCATGGCCGGCATGCAGACCACGTCACTCAGCCAACGATAACCGCTGGGAGACTTCGCATGCGACTGAGCCGCCGTGGCCTGATGGCCGCCTCTGCCGCCGGGGCCGCCGCCCTTTCGATGCCCTCCATCGTCCAGGCCCAGGGGGCGCGCGAGCTGCGCTTCATCCCCCATGCCGACCCGACCTCGCTGGACCCGGTGTGGACCACGGCGGACATCACCCGCAACCACGCCCACCTGGTGTACGACCAGCTCTACGGCATGGACGAAAACTTCCGGCCGCACCTGCAGATGCTGGCCGGGGCCACCACCTCGGCCGATGGCAAGCTGTGGGAATTCACCCTGCGCGACGGGCTGAAGTTCCACGACAACGAGCCGGTGCGGGCGCAGGACGTGGTGGCCAGCATCCAGCGTTGGTGGATGCGCGATGCCTATGGCAGCGTAGTGCGCAGCCGCACCGACGAGATCGCGGTGGTGAACGACAAGACGTTCCGCATGCGCCTGAAGCAGCCTTTCGTGCTGCTGCCCGAGGCACTGGCGCAGCCGGCCTGCGTGGTGATGCCCGCGCGCATTGCCGCGACCGATGCCAACACCCAGATCACCGACCCCACCGGCAGCGGGCCGTTCCGCTTCCTGCCCGGTGAGCGCGTGTCTGGCTCGCGCGTGGGCTATGCCCGCTACGATGGCTACGTTCCGCGCACGGATGGCCAGACCAGCTTCCTGGCCGGCCCGAAGGTGGCGCATTTCGAGCGCGTGACCTGGACCTTCCAGCCCGACCCGGCCACGGCCGCGGCGGCGATGCAGAAGAACGAGTACGACTGGTTCGAGGCCCCCTCGATCGACCTGCTGGATGTGCTGAAGCGGGACCGGGATATCCAGCTGCGCATCCTGAACCGCATGGGCGGCATCGGCTGCATCCGCTTCAACCACCTGCACGCGCCGTTCGACAACGTGGCCATCCGCCGGCTGGTGCAGGCCTGCGTGAACCAGAAAGACTTCATGGAGGCGGTGGCGGGCGCGGATCCCTCGCTGTATCGCACCGGGGTTGGGCTGTTCGCGCCCGGCATGCCGATGGCGAGCGAGGCGGGCACCGAGGCGGTGGCAGCGCGCATCGATTTCGCCAAGGTAAAGCAGGAGCTGACGGCGGCCGGCTACAAGGGCGAGAAGGTGGTGCTGCTTGGGCCCTCCACCATCCCCTCCCTGCATGCCCAGTCCCAGGTGACGGCGGACCTGCTGCGCAAGATGGGCTTCAACGTGGACTACCTGGCGCTGGAATGGGGCGCGGTGGTGACGCGGCGGGCGAGCAAGGAGCCGATCGACAAGGGCGGGTGGAGCATCTTCATCACCAACCTCACCAGCCTTTCCAACGTGTTCGTGCCGGCGAACATCGCCATTCGCTCGGGCCCGACCGCGTGGTTCGGCTGGCCGGATGCGCCGAAGCTGGAGGAACTGCGCGAGGCGTGGCTGAACGCGCCAGACGAGGCAGAGCAGAAGCGCCTGGCGCGCGAGCTGCAGCTTCAGTCGTTCCGCGATGTGCCGCATGTGCCGACCGGGCACTTCCTGGGACCGGCGGCGTTCCTGAAGAACCTGACGGGCATCCAGAATGGCTGGCCGGTGTTCTGGGGCGTGCGGCGGGCGACGGCTTAAGGAAGGCAAGCGTCTTCTTTTTCTGAAGAAAAAGAAGCAAAAAGACTTTTCTGACTTGCACGCGTGCGAGGAAACAGGCACGCGTGCAAGCGGATAAAAGTTTTTTGGTTCTTTTTTTCAAAAAAGAACCGCTTCCTTTTCCAACACGATATTCCCGTATCCATCCAGCTTCGCCGAGAAGCCGGGCGGCACAACGCAGGTGGAGCCGTATTCCTCGATGATCGCCGGGCCAGTAATGGGCGTGGTGAGGTCGGAGCGGAACAGCACCGGGGTTTCTTGCCAGCCGTGGCGTGGCCCGAAATAGGCTTGGCGCGGGCCGGGGCGGGTGGTTTCTTCCGGGACGGCGACGCGGATGTGCTCGGGCACCGCGGCGCGTTCGGGGATGCCGCGGGCGATGACGGCGAGGCTGATGACGTCGATCGGTTCTTCCGGGCCGGCGCGGTGGCCGTAGGTTTTCTCGTGCTCCTGGCCGAAGGCTTCGCCGAGGGCGGGCAGGTTGAGCGGGCCTTCGAGCACCGGGATGGTGAGTTCGAAAGCCTGGCCGTGGTAGCGCAGGGCGGCGAGGCGTTCCACCTGGCGGCGGGCTTGGGGGAAGCATTCGGCTTCGAGGAGGGCGAGCACCTCGGCGGCCATGGCGGACCAGGTGGTTTCCATGGCGGCGGCGTTGGTGCCGAGCGGGGCGCGGAAGCTGCGGGAGCGGTGGTGTTCCACTTCGGCGTAGAGCAGGCCGAAGGCGGAGAACAGGCCGGGCGAAGGCGGGATGACCACGCGGCTGATGCCGAGTTCGCGGGCCATGGCGGCGCCGAAGACGGGGCCGTTGCCGCCGAAGGCAAATAGGCCGAAGCGGCGGGGGTCGCGGCCGCGTTCGGTGGAGACGGCGCGGATGGCGCGCATCATGCGGGCGACGGCGATTTCGTAGGCGCCGTGGGCGGCGCGTTCCAGCGAGAGGCCGAGGGGGGTGGCGATGCGGTCCTGGAAGACGGCGCGGGCCTTGGCGGCATTGAGGCGCAGGCGGCCGTTCACGAGGTAGGCGGGGTTGATGTAGCCGAGGGTGAGCACGGCGTCCGTCACGGTGGGTTCGGTGCCGCCGGTGTCGTAGCAGACCGGGCCGGGGGAAGAGGCGGCGCTGTGCGGGCCGATCTGGAGCGAGCCGCCGGCATCGATCCAGACGATGGAGCCGCCGCCGGCGCCGACCTCCGCGAGGTCGATGGCGGGGACCTTCAGCAGGTAGCCGGCGCCGGTGAGCAGGCGGGAGCCCATGATGACGCCGCCGCCCACCTGGTATTCCGGTGAGCGGCTGTAGCGGCCGCCTTCGATCAGCGAGGCCTTGGCGGTGGTGCCGCCCATGTCGAAGCTGATCATGTCCGAAAGGCCCAGGCGTTCCGAGACGGCGCGGGCGCCGACGACGCCGGCGGCGGGGCCGGATTCGACGATGTTCATTGGCAGGCGGGCGGCTTCGTTGGCGGTGGTGAGGCCGCCATTGGATTGCATGAGGCGTAGCGGGGCGGTGATGCCGGCGGTGGCGAGGTCGGCTTGCAGGGTGGCGAGGTAGCGGGCGACGACGGGCAGGACGTAGGTGTTCACCACGGTGGTGGAGGTGCGTTCGTATTCGCCCATCTCCGGCAGCACGTCGCTGGACAGGCAGCAGGGGAGGTTGGGGGCGAGGGTGGCGACGAGCTCGCGCAGGCGGCGTTCGTGGGCGGGGTTGGCGAAGCTGTTGATGAGGCAGATGGCGATGGCTTCGACGCCCTCGGCGAGCAGGGTTTGGATTTCGGCGGTGGCTTCTTGCTCGTTGAGCGGGCGGGCGATGGTGCCTGATGTCTCGACGCGTTCATCGACGGTGCGGCGGAGGTAGCGTTCGACGAGCGGTGGCGGCTTGTCCCAGGCGAGGTCGTAGAGGCGGGGGAGGCGGAGGTTGCGGATCTGCAGGATGTCGCGGAAGCCCTTGGTGCCGAGCAGGCCGATCTTGGCGCCCTTCTGTTCCAGGATGGCATTGGAGCCGACGGTGGTGGCGTGGCGGAGTTCGGTGATGGCGGGGGTTTCGATGCCGTATTCGGCGAGTGCTTCGGACAGGCCCTCGGCGATGGCGCGGGCGTAGTTCTCGACGCTGGAGGAGATCTTCTTGGTGCGGAAGCTGCCGTCTTCGGACATCAGCACGATGTCGGTGAAGGTGCCGCCGATGTCGATTCCGATCCGGAAGGCGGGCATGGCTAGAGCTCCCGCCGGTCGGCGTTGGGGTGGGAGGGGGTTCGGCTGACGGCGGGCGGTTCCGCCCAGTTGCGTTCGGCGCGGATGGTGGCGCGGCGGGCTTCGGTGGCTTCGTGGTTGATGGTGCGGCCAGTGAGGATGACGCCGTAGCAGGCCTCGGCGCGGGCGTGGCTGACGATGTCGTTGCGGACGTCTTTCAGGACGGCTTCGGGGTCGCGGTCGAGCGGGTCGCCCCAGCCGCCGGGGCCGGCGATTTCGTGGCGGAGGACGTCGCCGCGGTGGATGGTCATGGTGAGCTTGGAGGGGAGGACGCGGGCTTCGCCTTCGGGGTTTAGGATGTTCAGCGAGGGGGCGCCGGGTTGGCCGCCTTGCAGGCCGTAGGGGCGGATTTCTCGGCGGTCGGAGCGGACCTGGAGGGTGGCTTCGGCTTCGAGGAAACGGTAGTCGCGGCGGAAGGGGGTGCCGCCGCGGTAGCGCCCTGCCCCTTCGCGATCCCGCACCAGCTCGTAGGCCAGGCATTGGACGGGGTATTCGGATTCCGTGACCTCCACGGAGTAGGAGGCCATGTTGGCCATGAGCGAGGAGTGCCCGTCGGCGCCATCCGCCCAGGGGCGGGCGCCCCAGCCGCCGGCGACGAACTCCACGTAGATGAAGGGTTTTCTCTCGATATCGTAGCCACCGATGGAGATGCCGGTGTTGCCGCCGTCTGACGCGGCGGGGATTTTGTCGGGCAGCATTCCGGCCAGCGCCCCGAGGGCGCAATCCATCATGCGGAAGCCGGAGAGGCCGCGGGCGGCGCAGGCGGCGGGGAGTTGCATGTTGGTGATGGTGCCGGGGAGGGCCAGGACCTCGATGGCGCGGAAGACGCCTTCGTTGTTCGGGATGTCCTGCGGGAGGATGCATTTGACGGCGCAGTAGGTGGCGGCCTTGGTCCAGCCCAGGGTGCCGTTGATGGCGCCTTTCACCTGGGGGGCGCTGCCGCTCCAATCGGCGTTGAGGGTGTCGCCGCGCTTTTCGAAAGTGACGTGCAGGCGGATGGGCTTGCCGAAATCCACGCCGTCGTCGTCGATCCAGTCCTCGAAGCTGAAGCGGCCTTCGGGGAGCAGGCGGATGGCGGCGCGGGTGAGGCGTTCGGCGTGGGCGATGGAGTCGTCCATGTAGGCGATGGTCTCGGCCAGGCCGTGGCGGGCGACGAGGTCGAGGATGGCGCGTTCGCCGATGGTGCAGGCAGCGAGCTGGGCGCGGAGGTCGCCGCGGACCTTGCCGGGCATGCGGACGTTGGTGTCGATCAGGTCGAACATGGTGTCGTTCGGGATGCCGGCGGCGTAGAGGCGGGTGGGCGGGATGCGCAGGCCTTCGGCGTAGATCTCGGTGGAATCGGCGGCGTTGGAGCCGGCGACGCGGCCGCCGACATCGGTGTGGTGGCAGACGGTGCAGGCGAAGGCGATGTGCTGCCCTTCCGCGAAGACGGGGGCGAACATGAAGATGTCCGGCAGGTGCATGCCGCCGGCGTAGGGATCGTTCATGATGTAGATGTCCCCGGGGGCGATGGCGGCGCCGAAGCGGGCGAGGACGGATTGCAGCGCGGTGGGCACGGAGCCGAGGTGGCCGGGGATGGTGAGGCCCTGGGCAGCGAGGCGGCCGTCGGCGGTGGCGACCGCCGTTGAGTAGTCCATGTTGTTCTTCAGCACGCCGGAATAGGAGGTGCGGAAGATGGTGAGGGCCATCTCATCCGCCACCGCGAAGAGGGCGTTCTTGAACAGCTCGAAATCGATTGGGTCGCGCACCTGGCAGGATCCCCTTGCGTGGTTCGCAAGGGGAGAACGGACCGGAGCGGAATGCAAGCCGCGGGTTAGAAGTGGGGGCCGGGGAGGACGATGATGGTGGGGGTGGCGGGCAGCGTGGCGCGGCTGACGGTGATGGTGGGGCTTTCCGGCCGGAGGATTTCGGCTTTGTCGCGCATGCGGGAGAGGAAGCGGGCGAGGATGTCTTCGCCCCAGTAGTGCATGGGCAGGATGAGGCGGGGGTTCAGCTGGGCGAGGACTTCGACCATGTCGCCCTGGTTGGAGGTCCAGGCGCCGTCGATCGGGACCATGACGATATCGAGCTGGCCCAGGGTGGCGAGGTCATCCGGGGTGAGCAGGTGGTGCAGGTGGCCGAGATGGGCGATGCAGAGGCCGGCGGCTTCGAAGACGAAGATGGAGTTGCCGTAGCGGCGGGTGCCGCCATCCCAGCTGCGGATGTTGGTGGGCAGGTTGCGCACCCGCATGTCGCCCACCTTGATGTCGTGGTTGGCGGGGCCGCCATCGGGGCGCCAGCCGCGCAGGACGTGGGGGATGCGGGCATCGGGGCTGTCGGTGAAGTGGGTGCTGTGGGCGTGGTTCATGGTGATGATTTCCGGCACGCGCGGGGGTTGGTGGCGGCCGGAATAGTCGGTGGCGGCCATGGTGCCGCCGGGGGATTCGATGACGAACGTGGCGTGGCCGAGGAAGGTGATGGTGGTGACGCCGGCTTCGGCGGCAACCAGGCGGGCGTGGTGGACGAGGGGCGAGCGGGCGGAGACGCCGCAGGCCAAAGCGAGGGTGGGGAGCATTCCTGCCAGGATTGCCAGCCCGGACAGGAGCACGCGCGCGAGCCTCGCCATATCAGACCCCCTTGGTGGTGTGGGGCGATCCTGCCGAAATGGCGGGGGGATCGTCACGGAAAATCGGGGGGTGGCGTATGGGCGTGAGTCATCGACCTTGGTTTTGATGCCGAGGGGCGCTTTGGGCGCTGGTTTTCAGGGGAGATGGGCGCGCGCGGGCGGGCCGCGGCCCTGGCGGGGGCGCGGGGGAAGGCGACGGAGCGGGCGCGCGGGGTTGCGCGGCGGCAGCCGGTAGGCATCGACGACGAGGAGTTCGGGGGAGCCGCGGCGCAGGCGGCGGGGGATGAACGGACGCAGTTCGGGCGTGCGGCGGCGGCGCGGGCGCAGGGCGGGGATGATGCCGGCAAGGGCATAGAGCAGCAGCGACACGGTCCAGCCTTTGGCCGGGGTGGCGACTGTGATGCCGAGGTGGCGGCAGAGGAGGTTCATCAGGGCGAGGAGCATGGCCACGCCGGCCGTGAAATGGGCGCGATTCTCCGACGCGTCCCCCAGGGGGGCGCGGTCGGGTTCGGCCGGGTGGGTTGCGGGATGGACCTCCATTTGCGCAATTTATACTAACAACCATAGCGGTGCAATGCGGGGTGGGGATGGGTGGGTGGTGGGATTGGGGGTTGGCGCGGGGTTTGGGGGGGGGGCCGGAGGAGGCCAGGAAGGCGTGCAAATACTCCAATCGAAGTCATTTACATATGCCAAATAATATTCAATCGACTGAATCTGATGCACCATCGCTTCAATGAGGATGCCGAAGTAGCCGCATGCTCGGCTTGTCCAAAATTTTAGCGGGAGCAATCGCAGCAAGCCTGCTTAGATTCGATTGCTTGTTTTTTCGTCTAAAATAACATTCTCTAATAATCTGCCGATAGCGATTTTATTAGCCAATCTACCTCTTGAAAAGCCGCAGAAATCACTGCCACATAAGAATGTATTGAAATGCCTTCTGGGAGAGATCGTTGATCAAGCGTTACAGTTCGACCCTTTCCAATCAACATGATATCAAGCCGGCTTCCGGAGGCTAATATTGGATATATATCATCTCGATACTTCTCCACCTGAGCAATATCATCGCGACTAATAGAATGGGGCGGTCGTTTGAGCTCAATCAGCAGATACTCGTTTCTATTGTCCTGCATCAGAAGCATATCCGGTCGCTTGGATGCTCGTTCACCGGCAAACGCTTTCTCGCCTAGCCCCTCAACCACTCTACGAAGCGTCACATTTGATGACATTAACGAATATTTTCTGCCCAAGACCCACAGGTTCTTCTCGAGAGATTTATGCACGTCTTTCTCGAGCGTACTATCGTTTTGGATAAGGCGATCAAGATGCTCAAGGAATTGCCTCCTCCTTGATGCCTGTGTGCCAATCGTCGCGAGTTCTAGAATCCCAAATTCTTCCAAAGCACCAGCGAATGCCCCTACATCACCTTGGCTTAGGTCGTGAATGTGCTGGAGTACGGCCCAATAGGCATCATGTTCCATGGCATCTAAGGCGACGTCTGCAATAGCTGCAATGCGATCGTCGCTTTCACCGTAAAACCGTCTCAAAATTTTATTGAGCGCCTCCTCAGCATACCGACGCCGGTACTCTGGTAGCTTCCGCAGGCGGAGATCAATTTGCCTCTGGAGGCGCCTCCTCTGCAAATCTAACTCTCGCTTATGAGTTTCGGTCAATTGCTCTTTTATTTTTTGCCGTATAAAATCTCTAACCTCTTGATACGCCCTGCTATTCTCGAGAATACCACTCCAATCCGCGGTAATAAAATCCTCGACGCCTGCCCCGGACAGGTCAATTTCCCCATAAACCCGTTTTGCTAAATTGGCTGGAATTTCCTCATCGTCATCCAAACCAAACAGCGACGGGCGGCCCACTGTTTTCCCATTTACTTTGAGAATGATACCCGGACGACGCGGAATACGGCGACCATCCGCGACCGTAACATGCAGATCTACATCACCCGCCGTTGGTAGAACCGATTCTGTTTGTTTAGTCGTTCCAGGAATATCCTCCACAGATAGCGATACACCATTCACGAAAACCCGAAATAACTCTTCCCGGCCATATTCGTATATAAGAGCCCATCCGGAAAGAAGTTGAATCGCCTGAATCGGATGTGATTCCCTGCCCGTTGGGACGATTCGTGGGGGCGAGGGATGGCATGGACAGCGGAACATCGACGCGCGGCGGATCGGCGTGGG
>CANHKG010000117.1 GCA_947460455.1 Rhodospirillales bacterium
CGACGTAGGCGACAATCAGAATGAGGATGGAACCGGAGATCAAGCTGTGCCGGGATCCGGCGCCGATCCAGTCCAGTAGGTCCAGAACCGCGTTGTCGACCTGCGCCATGGGGCCGAGCAGGCCTACGGCGAGAACGGTACCGGGTATGGCATACCCAATCGCAGCAATACGCAGGACTGCCAGTGACCAGATGTTGGCCAAGTACCGATGGCAGAATGCCACGGTCATGCCACAGGCTAGCGTGACCAGCGTTGCCAGCATCGCGAGGTACGCACTGTTCCACATCCATGTCCCAATAGCCGCGGGCAGCCCAAACTCGCTGACCCGAATGGCGGCACTAACCAACAGGTGCAGCGTGGGAAGTCCGAAGCCGAGCATCAGCGGCACGGTACAGGCCCCTGTTGCCATTGCCGCACGAAGGCCCGTCAAGCGAACCCGGAATGGAGACCGATCGCCCGAGATCTCCCGGTCTCGCCAGCGCGTGGCGGCGCGCTCCCAGGCCAAAAGCGTGAATGTCAGGGCCAGCATTGCGAGCGCGATCTGCGCGGCACCTTCCACCGATCCACGGGTGGTCCAGGTGACATAAACCGCTACGGTCAAGGTTCGGACGCCAAGAAACTCGCTGGCGCCGATATCCGCGAGCGTTTCGAGCAGGACCAGGCCAAGACCAGCGCAGATAGCAGGGAACGCCAGGGGGAGCGTGACTCGATACATCAAGGGGGCACCCGTCGCCCCCAACCCCCGGGCAGCTTCGATCGCATCAAGTGATTGCGTGAGCAGGGCAGCCCGCGTGCTGACATAGACGTAGGGGTAGAGCGACGCAGACATCACCAGGATGCAGCCGGCCATGGAGCGCACGTCAGGCAACTGCAGGCCGCGCACGTCACTGATACCGAAAATGGCTCGCAGCGCGGTCTGCACGGGCCCTATCGGGTGCAGAACATCCAGATAGGCATACGCTACGATGTAGGTGGGAATCGCCAGAGGAAGGAGCACTGCCCACTCCAACCAGCGCCGCCCGGGGAAATGGAAGCCCGTCATCAGCCATGCGAGCCCGGCGCCAGTCACCGCGGTTACAGCACCGGTACCAATCAACAGCAGTGTCGTTTGGCGCAGGGCATCGGGAAGGACATATGTGACCAAGTGGGGCCACAAATCTCCCGTTCCGAACGCCGCAAGCCCAACCAGTCCGACGACAGGCAGGAGGACCACCAGCGACGACAAAAATGCCAGGGCAAAAAGCAGCCTGTGCCGTGCGTGATGCTCCATCTTGATCCGGCGCTACTGGTCGAAACCGACCCGGTCGACCATCATGCTGGCGGTCGCACGATGGGCTGCGATCGCCGATAGGCGGAGCGTGTCCAGTTTCAGTGCGCCAAGATTGGCGATGCTCGGATGAAGCGGCACGTTGGGAAGCACCGGAAACTCGAAGTTCACTTCCGCATAGACCTTCTGGGCCTCCGGCGAAAGCAGGAACTCAATCAACTTAACCGCATTCGCGGCGTTCGGGGAATGCCGTGCAACGGATGCGCCGGAGATATTCACGTGCGTACCGGCGCCACCCTGGAATGTCGGTAGGATGACCCTCACGGCTTCTCCCCAACGCTTCTGCTCGGCGCCCCCAGCCCCAGACAGCATCAGCCCGACATAGTAGCTGTTAGACATACCTATGTCACAGAGCCCAGCCATGATGTCGCGTGCTACTTCACGGTCGCCGCCAGCGGGCTTACGTGCCAGGTTCTTCTTAAGGGCCGCCATATATGTCTCTGTTGCGGCCGGGCCATCCTTGGCAATCATTGCAGCGAACAGGGCAGTATTGTAGGGATGGTTGCCGCTTCGGAGGCAGACTCGACCCTTCCACTTCGGATCGGCGAGTTGCTCGTAGGTCATCGCAACCTCCGGGACACGATCCCGCGAAACGAGGATGACCCTGGCCCGAAGCGAGAGAGGCACCCAGTGATCCTCCACGTCTCGCAACGATGCCGGTGTTGCGGCGTCCACGACGGCCGATGCGATCCGCTGGGTCAGTCCCTTGCGATCGAGGTCGACGAGCGTTCCGACATCAACGGTCATCAAGACGTCTGCAGGAGACCGTGCTCCTTCTGCGGCAACGCGCTCTGCAAGGCCCGCGTTGATGAACACGGAATTCACCTTGATCCCCGTTCGGGCGGTAAAGACGGTCAGCAGCGGCTGTATAAGTCCGGGCTCCCGCGTGGTGTAGAGGTTGACCTCCCCAGAAGCGTAAGCCGGTGCGGAAGGCACCATCAGCGCCGGGCCGATGGCAAGCGCTGCTCCCAGGAAAGTGGAACGACGAGAAATGACCATGGGGCCCCTCGGTGGGATGCAATTGCGAGTAATTCGCATTTTAGGTCCCGCTAAAGGGGTTGGCAAGTGCGCCGCTTGCCAGTCCGCCTGTGGGCCCGAGATCACTGGTCTGTTAGCGTGGCGTTATTCCAATGCCATGATAGGCGAAGCCTTGCGCTGCCATAGCCATGGGATCGAAGACGTTGCGCAGGTCCACAACGACCCGCCCGGACATAAGGTTAAGCATCGCTTGCGGTTGGAGTGCCTTGAACACATCCCATTCCGTTACGACCACAACGGCGTCAACGCCGTCCAGTGCCGCTTCGGTGGATGATGCATAGATTGTCCCGGAGGGCAGCATGGGCCTGGCCTGATCCATGCCCTGAGGGTCGAAGACCTTCACAGTGGCGCCATCTTCAACCAGCCTGGCGACGATCGGCACGGCAGGTGAGTCGCGCATATCGTCGGTGTCAGGCTTGAACGTGAGCCCTAGCACCGCGATCGTGCGGCCCCGAACGGTGCCACCGCATGCAGCAATAACCCGCGCCGACATGGATGCTTTTCGTGCGTCGTTGACCGCTACCACGGCCTCAATGAGCCTTGACGGCGCCCCGGCTTCCTGCGCGATGCGAACCAAGGCCAAGGTGTCCTTAGGGAAGCAACTTCCGCCGAAACCTGGCCCTGGTTGCAGAAACCGCGGGCCAATCCGGGCATCCATGCCAATGGCGTGTGCGACCTCCTTAACATTGGCGCCAAGCTTTTCGCAAAGGTCCGCCATCTCGTTGATGAAGGTGACCTTCATTGCGAGGAATGAATTTGCGGCGTACTTGATCAGTTCTGCAGTCTCCACGCCGGTATAGAGAACCTGGTCTGGTCGCGCAGCGAGGGGGCTGTAAAGCTGCCCAAGTACCGCTTGCGCCCGCGGCGATGTGCAGCCGATCACGACCCGATCGGGCTGCATGAAGTCCCGAATTGCGCTGCCTTCGCGCAGGAACTCTGGGTTGGATGCCACATCCACATCGGCGCCGGGGGCGACGTGCTGGATGATGGATGCGATCCGGCGGCCTGTGCCGACAGGAACGGTCGATTTGGTGACGATGACGGTGTAGCCATCGAGGCACTTCGCCACCTGCTCTGCGGCGGCGTATACGAAGCTGAGGTCGGCATGCCCATCACCGCGGCGGGTTGGGGTGCCGACTGCGATGAACACCGCATCGGCACCGCTCACTGCCCCGCGCAGGTCGTCGCCGAATGACAGATGACCCTTTGCGACACCCTCCGCGACGAGCTCTGTCAGTCCCGGTTCGTAGATCGGGATACGCCCTTGACGGAGGGCCTGGAGGCGGGTGGGGTCGCTTTCGACGATGGCGACCTCGGTGCCGAACGCCGCGAAGCACGCGCCCGACACGAGACCAACATAGCCTCCACCAATCATCGCAATCTTCAAGCCACTACCTCCAGGTCGCGGTGCGTCCGGCCGACGACGCACGTGCATTAATCCGTTGCTAGACAGCACATCTCGCGTGTGATTGCCACCGCATCAGCCGTCGGATTGCCGTGGCACCACAGGCAAGGACATGCAGGGCTCCTTGAAGTGCGTCGCATTTCCGAAGCGACGCCATTGCAGCTGAGGACGGCCGTCTGACCAGGAGGAGGAAGATGGTCAATCCGCCTTACCGTTTCGTTGCTGGGGACGTGAGGCGGGCGGCACGGTCTTGTCGGGGGGCGGTCTGGGCGCGACAATGGGACGTGGAGGGTCCTGCCGATGTTTGAATTGTCCGAAGAGCACCGCATGCTGAAGGAGCTGGTGGCGAAGTTCGTCGACCAGGAGCTCATTCCGCTTGAACGCCAGGTGCTGGCGCGAGAGGCCGCGGGGGGCAAAGCCGGGCTTTCGGATGTGGAAGAGGATCGGATCCTTGCCCGGTGCAAGGAATTGGGGTTGTGGTCGCTCGATGTGCCGGAGGAGCTTGGCGGCGCCAACCTGCCCACGGTGGCGTTGATGGCGATGAACGAGGAACTGGGGCGGTGCGCTTTTCCGTTCACGTTTCCGCCAGACAGCCCGAACCTGCACATGTTGATGGCGGTTGCGAGCCCTGAGCAGCGCACGAAGTACCTGGAGCCCTATGCGGCGGGGACCGCCAAGTCGGCGATTGCCATCTCTGAGCCCGGAGCAGGCGGTGATCCGGCGGGCATGATCACGCGGGCGGTGCAGGATGGCAGCGACTGGGTGATCAATGGGCGGAAGATCTGGGTGAGCCGCGTTCCGCAGGCCGATTTCGTCATCGTGATGGCGCGCACCGGGGACGGGAAGCGGCATGAGGGGGTGACGGCGTTCATCGTGGAGAAGGGCGAGCGCGGCTTCATCATTGAGCGCGAGATCGCCATGATCGGCGGGCAGCGTACGTATGAGCTGGTGTTCGAGGATTGCCGCATCCCTGGCGACCGAGTGTTGGGGGCGATCGGCAAGGGGTTTGCGCCGATGCAGCTGCGGCTGACGGTGCGGCGGCTGCAGATGGGGGCGTGGTGCACTGGGATGGCGGTGCGGGCGCTGCAGATGCTGTGCGAGCATGCCAGGCAGCGGGTGACGTTCGGAGCGAAGCTTTCGGAGCGGCAGGCGATCCAGTGGTGGGTGGCGGAAGCTGCGACGAAGATTCATGCCTGCCGGCTGATGGTGATGGACGCGGCGGCTAAGAACGACGCGGGGAAGGATGTCCGCACCGAGGCGTCCATGATCAAGGTCTATGCGACCGAGATGGCGCAGGAGATCATCGACCAGTCGATGCAGGCGCATGGGGCAATGGGGGTGACGAAGGAGATGCCGCTGCAGCTGATGGCGAACAAGGTCCGGGCGATGCGGGTCTATGAAGGACCGAGCGAAGTGCACCGGATGACGATCGGCAAGCGGGTATTGGACGGCAAGTGGGGCGGTATCAATTAAGTTTGATAGCCTCATAAAATAGGTAGAAGAGACCTCGGCTCAGGCTGCGCTTTTTGGGAGATCCGGAGGGCGCAGTGGAGGTTCGGATGGCGCAGGCCGGCTAAAGGCCGCCGGCGCGCCTGCCGGCCGGCGGTAGGTTGTCGCGATCCGGACGGGGTGCCGGAGGTGAGATGTGTGGCCTCCAGCGCCAGGCAATTGGCGCCGCTGCCGTGGCGTGGGAGCGAGTGGCGGCGCAAACACGGCAGCCGACGGTTCAGTCTGCGAGAGACAGATCCGGGGTCTGGGGGACGGACGAGAGTGTAACGCCGTGCTGGCGCGCGGACGGGACCTGGAGTCCGGTTGATCTGAAACGGCCAGGGATGAGAGGGCGTCCAGCCAAGACGGTGCCTGGGCCCGCGGTGCGAAGTAAGGGCGCGGGGTGATCTGGCGGGGGCCGTACTGACGCTACGGCGGCGGGGGCGGGAGGGTTCCGTCGCGCCATTGCTGCATCAGGCCGAGCAACTGGTTCAGCGCGGCGGCGATGCGGGCTCTCGACGAGAGCGATGAGGGGGGCGAGGATAATCCGGAGCACCGCGCGTGCCGGCTCGGGCGTTCGGATGCACGCCGGCGAAGCAGGGGGAAAAGCAGACGGTTGGATCATGTCAGTGATAAATACTATCCTGCGCTGGATAGTGGGGGAATTTTTCCATTTATCAGAAAAAATTCTTCGCCCGATCAATGAACCGGATGCCGGCCCGCTAGGTTGCCGGCATCCAATTCAAGTTGCGGTCATTAGGCGCAATTCCTTGCCACCATATAGCTGTGCCTGATCAGGCCCACGCTAACCGCCGGCCGGAGGCTTGCCCCTGACCGCAGGGGCGAGGCCCGAGGGGTCGACGGCCATGTTGAACATCATCTGGTTATGGGCGTGGCAAAGCTGGTGCAGGGCGAAGGCATGCTCGATGGCTTCGGGCTGTCCCTGTGCGTCTGTGGCGCGATTGACGGCTTCCTTGGTGGTTTTGAGTGCGAAGGCGGGTTTGGTGGCGATCTTCTCGGCGAGTGCCAGGGTGAAGGCAGAGAGCTCGGCGCGCGGGATGACATGGTTGACCATGCCCAGGCGGTGAGCCTCTTGAGCGGACCAGGTGTCGGCGGTGAAGAGGAATTCCTTGGCCTTGCGGGCGCCGAGTTCCCAGGGGTGTACAAACCACTCGACGCCGCAGACGCCCATGGTGACGACGGGGTCGCAAAAGGAGGCATCGTCGCTGGCAATGATGAGATCGCAGGCCCAGGCGAGCATGAGCCCGCCGGCGATGCAGCGGCCCTGCACCTCGGCGATGGTTGGCTTGGCGAGGTTGCGCCAGCGGCGGGTGATCTGGAGGTAGATCTCCTGTTCGCGGGCCATGCGGCCATGCGCGCCACCCTCCTCGAAGCCACCCCAGGTGCCGAGTGCGGGGAAGTCGATGCCCGCCTTGTTGCGACCGCCGGCGCGCAGGTCGTGGCCCGAGGAGAAATGGGGATCGGCGCCCGCGAGGATGATTACCTTGATGTTCTCGTCTGCCACGGCACGATCGAAGGCGGCGTTGAGGTCATAGGTCATGACCAGGTTCTGGGCATTGCGTGCCTCTGGCCGGTTCATGACGATCCGGGCGATGGCTGGGGTGGGCTGCTCATAGCGGATGGTTTCGTATGTGGTGGCGGACATGCTGATGGTTTCCTTCCCTGGGTGCCTTGTTCCGGCGCAGTTTGCGGTTAGGCTCGCACGGAAAGCGTAAAGCGGGAGGAAGCCCATGGCCACGACAAGGGCGCTGCAGACGGTGCTGGGTGGGCTGACGTTTCCGGAAGGGCCGCGCTGGCATGACGGCCGGTTCTGGTTTTCGGATTTCTACACGCACCGGGTGATCGCCCTTTCTGAAGAGGGATGGGCGGAGACGATGGCGCATGTGCCGCAGCAGCCGAGCGGGCTTGGCTGGCGGCCGGACGGCACGATGCTGGTGGTCTCGATGCTGGACCGACGGTTGATGCGGTGTGACCGGGGCGCGCTTTCGGTGGTGGCCGAGTTGGGCGGGTTGGCTGATGGGCCGTGCAACGACATGGTCGTGGATGCGGCGGGCCGAGCCTATGTGGGCAATTTCGGGTTCGACCGGCACAAGGGCGAGAGCGAAAAGGCGGCGGTGCTGGCGCGAGTGGATCTTGATGGCAGCGTGCATGCGGTGGCGGATGGACTGATGTTTCCCAACGGGGCGGTGATCACGCCGGATGGGAAGCGGCTGATCATTGGCGAAACGCTGGCGCACCGGCTGACGAGCTTCGACATCGGGGTCGATGGCGGGCTTTCGAACCGCAAGGTGTTCGCGCAGTTCGAGGATGTCTGGCCGGATGGGATCTGCCTGGATGCCGAGGGAGGGATCTGGGTGGCCGATCCGCGCGGGCATCGGGTGGTGCGGGCACGGGAAGGCGTGGGCGTGGTGGAGACGATCCGCATGGCTGAGGGACGGCACGCGTTTGCCTGCATGCTGGGTGGTGCGGATCGCAAGACGCTGTACGTTTGCACAAGTACTGCAAGCGGGCCGGCGATGGCCGAGAAGCGGGATGGGGCGATCGAGACAGTGCGTGTGGATGTGCCGGGGGCAGGGCTGCCGTGAGGGAGTGTTTTCGTGGTCCGGGCGATCATGTCCGTTCGTTGCTATCGAGCTTGAAGCGTTGAATACGGCGCAAGCAGACGAAGTCTTTTTACTTCTTTTTCTTCAGAAAAAGAAGATTCGTCCTTTCAGGAGGCCATGATGGAAGACGACGTCTGGGGGATGCGCGGCAAGGGCGCGATCGTCACTGGTGGAGGTGCTGCCGGGGACGGAATCGGCAATGGCAGGGCGGCGGCGATGCTGCTGGCGCGGGCTGGGGCCGGCGTTCTGGTGGTGGATCGGGAGATCGCGCTGGCAGAGCGTACGGTAGAGATGATCCGTGCCGAGGGGGGCGTCGCAGAGGCCGCTTCCTACGACGTAACCGATGGGGCGGCGTGCGCTGCGATGGTTGCGCATGCGGAGCGGGTCTTCGGGCGGCTGGACCTGCTGGACAACAATGTGGGGATCGGCGGCAAGGGCTCCGTGGTTGACGTTTCGGAGGCTGAGTGGACCCGGGTGATGCGGGTGAACGTGGATTCCATGTTCCTGGTGAGCAAATACGCGGTCCCGGCGATGAAGCGGGCGGGCGGCGGGGCGATCGTGAACGTGTCGTCCATTTCGGCGCTGCGGCCGCGGGGTCTGACGCCGTACACCACGAGCAAGGCGGCGGTGATCGGGCTGAGCCAGGCGATGGCGGTGGATCATGGCAAGGATGGCATCCGGGTGAACTGCGTGGCCCCCGGCCCGGTGTACACGCCGATGGTATATGCGCGCGGGATGAGCGATGCGGCGCGAGACGGGCGGCGGAAGGCCTCCGTGATGGCGGTTGAGGGCACGGGCTGGGATGTGGGGATGGCGGTGCGTTTCCTGCTGTCTGCGCAGGCACGGTTCGTGACAGGGCAGGTTCTGGTGGTGGATGGCGGCGCGACCCTGGTGGGGCCGTCGCGTGAATCGGAAGGATGACGGGAATGGCGTTGGACGATGCGGCGGTACTGGCGGCGCTGACAGGTGCGCGGTCGGTGGCGGATGTGTGCAAGGCGGCAGGGACGACGGAGGCGGAGTTCGCCGCGGCCCGCTCAGCGTGGCTGAAGCGGCATGCGACATTGCCGGACCAGACGCTGAAGGCGGGCGTGGGCGCGAAGGTGGATATTCTCCGCGACAGGTCTGGCGTGCCGCATGTGTTCGCCAAGAGTACGGCGGATCTTTACCTCGGTGTCGGGTTCGCGATGGCGCAGGACCGGCTGTGGCAGATGGATCGGCTGCGGCGGCGCGCGCTGGGGCGCCAGGCTGAGGTTCTTGGTGCCTCGTTCGTGGCTTCCGACACCGCGCACCTGATCGTGGGGCTGGACCAGATGGCCGAGCGTGAGCCGGCGCTGATGGATGGCAAGACCTATGAGGAGACCGCGGCGTTCGTGCGCGGGATCAACCGGGCGATCGAGCATTTCGGCGCCGACCTGCCCGTGGAGTTTCGGATGCTCGGCTATACGCCGGCGCCGTTCACGGTGAGCGACGTGGTGGCGATCGCGCGCGGGTTCTGGTGGAGCCTGAACGGCCGGCTGGACCGGATCATGGCGGCGGAGGCGGCGAAGTTCCTGCCGGCGGAGGTTTTGCGCGAAATCTACCTGACGCCAGAGGCCTCGGAGCACCTTGTGGTTCCGCCGGCTGGGTGGCCTGAGGTGGTGGCGCAGAGGCCCTTCGGGCATGGGACGGACGATGCGACGGGGTCCAACAACTGGGCCGTTGCTGGCAGCCGGGCGACTGGGGGCAAGGCACTGCTGGCGGGGGATCCGCACCAGCCGTTCTGGATCCCTTCGAGCTGGTACGAGTATGGGCTGCATGGACCGGAGGATGATGCAGCCGGCGCCGGCCCGGTGGGGATGCCAGGGCTGTGGTGGGGCAGCAACGGGACCGTTGCATTCGCGATCACCAACAACATGGCCATGACGCGCGACCTCTATCGCGAGGAGGTGGATGCGGCAGATCCTTCGCGCTATCGCGATGGCGATGCGTGGCGGCGGTTCGATGAGCGTGTGGTTTCCATCCCAGTGAAGGGGGAGGCGACCCGGGCGCTGGTGGTGAAGTCCACGGTGCGTGGGCCGGTGGTGAACGCGATCATTCCGCAGATGGCGGCTGGTGGCGACCCGGTCACATCGCTGCGGTGGGTGGGTGCGGAGCACCTGAATGACATCCGCGCTTCAATCAATGTGGGGCGGGCGCAGAACTGGGAGCAGTTCCGCGATGCGTTGCGCGATTGGGCGGTGGCGGTGTTCAACTGGGTGTATGCCGACAGCAGCGGGAATGCCGGCTACCAGATGGCCGGCCGACTGCCGATCCGTGGGCGGATGACGGCAGGGGTTCGGGATGCGAACAACTCGGCCGATCGCTGGACGGGCTACATTCCCTTCGATGGATTGCCGAACCGCTACAACCCCTCGACGGGGTTCGTGGCGAGCGCGAACCAGCGGATTGTGGAGCCTGGCTACAAGTATCCGATCTATGGCGCGTATTCACAGGGGCATCGGGGCATCCGAATTGACCAGGCGTTCTCGGGCGCGAAGGCGGACCGGGCGCATACGATCCGACTTCAGAACGACGTGAAAAGCGTTCGGGCGGAGCGTTCGGCGCCGGGTGTTGTTTCGTTGCTGAAGGGCAGCGGGGACGCGGATGCCGAGGCGTTGGCGGCGATCCTGGACGGGTGGGACTGCATGTACACCGTGGACAGCGTTGCGGCGACGGTGTTCGAAACATTCATGTTCCACTTCCAGCGCGCGACGCTGTCGGTGCACATTCCGCCGCGGCTACTGGATCTGGCCATGCAGCAGACGAATTTGTGCGTGCATCTGCTGGCAAATCCGGACATGGCGTATTTCCATGGCGGCACGAAAGCAGCGGCTGTGGCGGCGGCGAAGGCCGGTATGGCGACGCTGCGTGGGCGGTTGGGGGCGGACCCCAAGGGCTGGAATTGGGGCACCGTGCACGTTGCGCATTGGAAGCACCCGGTTGGCGGGCTGGATGTTGCGGCGGATTTCGACATCGGGCCGGCGCCGCTCGATGGCGGGTCGCACACCGTGCGCAACACGGGTGGCGAGTTGCCGCCGCATGCGGCGAGCTCTGGTGCGGAGTATCGGATCGTGGCGGACTTCGCCGAGCCCCGGAAGTTCCTGGCGGTGCAGAACATCGGCAATTCCGGCATGCCGGGCAGCCCGCATTATCGGGACCAGTTTGAGCCGTTCATCAAGGGGGAATACCACGTGGTGAGCCTCGACCGGTCCGATATCGAGAAGGACCTGGAGAGCACGACAGTGCTGGAGCCGTAACGCCCGGCGGCTTGATCTGCTTGCGCTTCGCGGCCACCGGCTGCGGGCGCAAATGGATCAAGCCATCTCTGCTTTTGGATGCGTCGGAGAGAAACAGGCCGCTTCCTAAAGCGGCGGGTCTCCATACGGGATGTGCACCACCCGCTGCACGTAGATGCTGGGTGTGACGATGTGGTCCGGGTCCAGCGTGCCGAGTTCGACCAGGTGTTGGGCCTGAGCGATCGTGAGTTTGGCGGCGGGAGCCATGACGGCGTTGAGATTTCGGCCCGCGCGGCGATAGGTGAGGTTGCCCCAGCGATCGGCCTGCCAGGCCTCGATCAGAGCGACGTCGGCGAAGATGGCTTTCTCCAGCACGTAGATGCGGCCATCAATTTCCCGGTGCTCCTTGTTCTTTGCCAGGGGTGTGCCGACGGAGGTTGCGGTGAAGAAGGCGGGCACGCCGGAGCCGGCCGCGTGGATGCGTTCGGCCAGCGTGCCTTGCGGGACGAGTTCGAGTTCCGCGCGACCTTCGCGCAGCAGGGGTTCGAGGGGGATGGAGCCGTTGGGGCTTCTGGCCCAGGAAACGATGGCCTTGCGTACGCGACCTGCGGCAACGAGGGCGCCAAGGGCATCGTCGGCCATGCCGGCGTGGATGCCAACGATGGTGAGATCCTTGGCGCCCTGTTCGAGGAGACCTGCGAGAAGGTTACGGGGCTCGCCGGTGCCTGCGAAGCCACCCATGAGGACCGTCGCGCCATCCGGGATGCCGTTGAGGGCTTCTGCGACGGTGCGAACGGTCTTGTCGATCATGGGACTTCCTTCAACAGAGAAGCGGCTTCCTACTTTCCCGGCTTTGCGTTGCGGAAGCTTGTGCCGGATTCTGCGAGCGCGCGGAGGTAGGGCGACGGGGCCCAGCGGTTGCCGTAGCGTTGGTGCCAGACGCTGATCTGGTCGTAGATGGCCTTGGGGCCGATCTGGTCGGCCCAGAACATCAGGCCGCCGCGATAGCGCGGGAAGCCGAAGCCGTGGAGCCACATCACGTCGATGTCGCTGCTGCGATAGGCGATCCCTTCGTCGAGGATCTTGCAGGCTTCGTTGACCGAGGAGAACAGCAGGCGGCGGAGGATTTCTTCCTCCGTGAAGGTGTGCTGCTCGATGCCCAACTCCTTGCCCACGTCGGCGATGATCTGCTTGACGATCGGGTCGGGGTGAGGTGTGCGGTCGCCCTTCTCGTAGCGGTACCAGCCGGCGCCCGTCTTTTGGCCGAAGCGACCCATTTCGACCAGGCGGTCGGCGATCGGAAGCTTGCGGTAGTTGGGGTCGGCGGCGGCGCGGCGCTTGCGGCTTTCGGCCCCGATGTCGAGGCCGGCGAGGTCGCCCACGGCGAAGGGGCCCATGGGGTAGCCGAAATCAACCATGACCTTGTCGATCTGCTCTGGCAGCGCGCCGTCCTCGAGCATGATGACCATCTCGGCGTTGAACGGGGCGCGGGAGCGGTTGGCGAGGAAGCCGTCGCAGTTGCCGCAACCGACGCTGAGCTTTCCGATCTTGCGGCCCATGGCCATGGTGCTCGCCATCGTGTCCGGCGACGTTTTCGCGCCCTTCACGACTTCCAGCAGCTTCATCACGTTGGCGGGCGAGAAGAAGTGGGCGCCGGCGACGTCTTGCGGGCGCTTCGTGGCGGACGCGATTTCGTCGATGTTGAGCGCGGAGGTGTTGGAGAGGAGGAGGGCGCCTGGCTTCATGACGGCGTCAAGCTTGGCAAAGACCTCCTTCTTCGGGGCCATCTGTTCGAAGATGGCTTCAACCACGGCGTCGGCGTCGCCGATCTGATCGTAGGAGAGGACGGGGGTGATGCGGGCGAAGCGGCGCTCCATCTCGTCGGCGGCCAGGCTGCCGCGCTTCACCGAGGTTTCGTAGTTGGAGCGGATGCGGCCCATGCCGCGGTCGAGTGCCTCCTGAGTCGCTTCGAGGATGCGGACCGGAACGCCGAAATCGGCGAAGGCCATGGCAATGCCGCCGCCCATGGTGCCGGCGCCGATGACGGCGGCGGTGTTGATCTCGCGCACCTTGATCGCGGGATCCAGGCCGGGAACGCGGGCGGCTTCGCGCTCGCTGAAGAAGACGTAGCGCAGGGCGCGGGCTTCATCCGAGTTCTCGAGCTCGTTGAAGAGGTCACGCTCGCGTTGGAGGCCTTCGGCGAAGGGAAGTTCGGTGGCGGCCTGGACGGCGAGGATGCAGTTGTAGGGCGCCTTCTGATTACGGGCGCGGCGGGCGATTTCCTTGCGCTTTGCATCGAAGATACCGGGGTCGGACTTCGCTTCCTCGAGCTTGTCGGTGCGGGTGCTGACCTTCGGCAGGGGGCGGGCGTCTGCCATGGCGCGGGCGTAGGCAATGGCGGACTGCTTGAGGTCCTGGTCGTCTTCCACCACGGCGTCGATGATGCCAAGCGTAAGGGCTTCGGCGGCGGGGACATGGCGGCCGGAGACGATGAGGTCTAGTGCAGCCTTGGGGCCGATCAGGCGGGGCAGGCGCTGGGTGCCGCCGCCGCCGGGGAGGATGCCGATGAGGACCTCCGGCAGGCCGACCTTCGCGCTGCGCTTGGCGATGCGGTAGCTGCAGGCCATGGCATTCTCAAGCCCGCCGCCCAGAGCGTAGCCGTGGATGGCGGCAACGATCGGCTTGGTGGACGTGTCGAGAACGTCGTGGCTGCGGTTGCCGGGCGGGATGGGGGGGCGGCCCTTGCCGAAGTTGCGGATATCGGCGCCGGCAATGAAGCTGCGGCCGTCACCGATCAGGACCATGGCCTTGATGGCGGGGTCGGCCTCTGCCTCATGGAAACAGGCAACAATCCCCTCGGGGACTCCCGGGGAGAGAGCGTTGACAGGCGGATTGTTGACGATGATGACGCCGACGTCGTTGTGGCGTTCGAGGCGGACGAGCGGTGCGTCGGACATGGTCGTTTCCTGCCGTTTCTGCTGAGTTGGACGGCAGGTTAGGGGATGGGTGGATAAGCGTCCAGGCAGTGTCGTTCAGTGAGGCGTCATCATCCGGGCGTCGTCGGCCGAGGCGGCGTAGGCCCAGCAGGATTCCGGAGGGAGGGCCACGGTGACATCGCCGCCCACGGGGTAGCGGGCGGCGGTGCCGACTTCGACCCCCTCGATCGTGGTGCCGAAGACGGAGAGGTCGTAGCTGGTCTGCATGCCGAGGTAGCGCTGGGCGGCAACGCGGGCGGTGACGCGATTGTCGGAGCCGGCGGCTTCCGCGAAGCGAATATTCTCGGGACGGACTGCGACCTGGACTTGTGTCCCGGGGGCGACGTTGGCGGGCATCCAGGCGCGCAGCGTGGACCCGTCTCGCGTGCGAACGGTGCCGTACTCGCCATCGCGAGCTGTGACTTGGCCGGCGATGAAGTTGGAAGCACCGGTGAAGGCGGCGACGAAGAGGTCCGCAGGACGGTTGTACACTTCCTCCGGCGAGGCCATCTGCAGCAGCTTGCCATCGCGCATAACGCCGATGCGGTCGCCCAGTACGACCGCCTCGGTTTGGTCGTGGGTGACGTAGAGCGCGGTGAGACCGGCCTTTTTCACAATGCGGCGCAGATCATCGCGCAGGCGTAGGCGGAGCTGGGCGTCGAGGTTCGAGAGGGGTTCGTCGAGAAGCAGCAGGCGCGGTTCGTAGACCATGGAGCGGGCAAGCGCCACGCGCTGCATCTGGCCGCCGGAGAGTTGCGTGACCGGCCGTTCTGCGTAGCCGCCAAGGTCGACCAGCGCCAAGGCGTCGGCGATGCGGCGATCCTGGTCGGCGCGGGAGAGGCCGCGGGATTTCAGTGGATAGGCGACGTTTTCGCGTACCGTCATGTGCGGCCAGACGGCGTAGGACTGGAAGACCATGCCGATGTTGCGCAGGCGCGGCGGCATGAGGATGCCGCGGGCTGGGGCGGAGATGGCCTCGCCTGCCAGGCTGATCTCGCCATCTGTCGGGTGTTCGAGGCCGGCGACGCAACGCAGCGTCGTGGTCTTGCCACAGCCGGAGGGGCCGAGCAGGACCACGATTTCACCCGCGGCGATGGTGAAGCTGACGTCGTCCACCGCCGGCTTGCCGGTTGCGAAGACCTTGCGCAGATGCGCGATGCGCAGTTCGGCAGACATTCGGGGTCAGCTTTCCTTGAAGGCGATTACTGGCGGTAGCCGTAGATCTTGTTCCACTCGGGGATCCAGACATCCCGGAGCTTCTCGAACTCGTCGAATTTCGGCACCCACAGCTTGGCGGTCTTGGGGTCGAAGCCAGGAGGGTTGAAGGGCGTGGTCTTCAGCGAAGTGAGGTTGCCGTGATCCTTGATCGAGTGGATCTGGCCTTCGTCGGACATGCTCCAGTCGAGGAAGAGCTTGGCGGCGTTGGGGCTTTTGGCGGTCTTGGGGATGCCGGTGGCATAGGGGACGATGGGGATGCCCTCTGGCGGGAAGAAGGTTTGCACCGGGGCGCCGTCGCGCTGCTTGGTGTAGATCACGTTGTAGACCAGCGGCGCGATCTCCACCTCGCCGCGGACCAGGGCATCCGAGAGGGGCGCGCCGGAGGGGTAGAGGGCGGGTTTGGTGGCGGCCTGGGCGGCCCAGTAGTTCTCGCCGAGGACCTGGCGCTCGAACATAATGCGGGTCCAGGTGGTGCCACCGGAGGGGGCGATGACCTGTGCAATGGTGCCGGGCTTGTAGGCGGCAGCGTTGGTCAGATCCATCCAGGTCTTGGGCGGATTCTTCACTAGCTCGGAATTGTAGGCGACGCACCAGCCCGGGGTGATGCGCGGCCAGAGCTTCGGGGAGATCAGCACATCGGGGATGTAGTCATCGGCGTTGGGCGGGGCGTAATCGGCAAAAAGGTCTTCAATGCCCTTCATCAGGCCGCGGTCGGAATGGTCGATCACATCCGCGGTGAGCTTGTTGGCGGCAGCCTCGGTTTTGACCCGGGTGATGAGCTGGCCGCCGGGCGCGCGCACCATCTCCACGCGCACGAAGGGGAAGCGCTTGTTGAAGAGGTTGATCGTCTCCTGCTCCACCTCGGCAAAGGCAGCGGTATAGTAGGTGATGCGGCCTTCCTTGCGCGCGGCGTCGATCAGCGAGGCGGGCGGGTTATAGGCCTTCTGGGCGCGGGCGGGACCATAGGAGAGGGTGGTGCCGAGTGCGCCGAGGCCGGCAGCCCCAAGGAGGGTGCGGCGGCCGATTCTGGTGTCGGACATCAGTCGTTTCCTTTCCCGTTTTGCTTGATGGCTCAGCCCGCGCGCCCAACACTGGAGTTGGTGGCGCCGCGGGTGAGCAGGTTGGTAATCCCGATGAGGACGGCGAGAATGACCATCTGCACCAGGCTGAAGGCTGCGGTGAGGCCGACGTTGCCGCCCTCGTAATAATCCAACAGCTTCACGGCCATCA
>CANHKG010000118.1 GCA_947460455.1 Rhodospirillales bacterium
TGAAAAGGGCAACAAGCACGGCGCTGATCTTCATTGTGGTCCCCTATCCGTTGGCGAAAAGAGAGCGGGTCCAGGGACCTCAGGTCCCTGGTGGGGTCCAGGGGCAAAGCCCCTGGCCTTGCCTTCTACTCTGCGGCTTGCGCGTAGGCTTCGAGGGGCGCGCAGGTGCAGACGAGGTTTCGGTCGCCGTAGACGTTGTCCACGCGCTTGACGGGCGGCCAGTATTTGCTGGCGGCGACGTAGGGCAGCGGGTAGGCGGCGCGTTCGCGGGGGTAGCTGTGCGTCCAGGTGTCCGCCATCACTTCGCGGGCGGTGTGGGGGGCGTTTTTCAGCGGGTTGTCGGTTTTGTCGAGCAGGCCCTTTTCGATGTCGGTGATTTCGCCGCGGATGGCGATCATGGCGTCGCAGAAGCGGTCCAGCTCGGCCTTGGATTCGCTTTCGGTGGGCTCGATCATCAGCGTGCCGGCGACGGGCCAGGACATGGTGGGGGCGTGGTAGCCGTAATCCTGCAGGCGCTTGGCGATGTCTTCGACCTGGATGCCGGAGGTGGCGGCGAAGCCGCGGCAGTCGATGATGCACTCATGCGCGACCATGCCCGAGGCGCCGACGTAGAGGATGGGGTAGTGCGGGCCGAGGCGGGTGGCCATGTAGTTGGCGTTGAGGATGGCGACTTCCGTGGCGCGGGTGAGGCCGGCGCCGCCCATCATGCGGATATAGGCGTAGCTGATGGGCAGGATGAGCGCGGAGCCGTAGGGCGCGGCGGAGACGGGGCCGTAGCTGGTGGCCGGGCCGGCATCCTCCCGCATCGGGTGGTTGGGCAGGAACGGGACGAGGTGTTCGGCCACGCAGACCGGGCCGACGCCGGGGCCGCCGCCGCCATGGGGGATGCAGAAGGTCTTGTGCAGGTTGAGGTGGCAGACATCGGCGCCGATGCGGCCCGGGGAGGTGAGGCCGACCTGCGCGTTCATGTTCGCGCCATCCATGTAGACCTGGCCGCCATGGCTGTGGATGAGCTGGCAGATGTCGGTGATGGTGGTTTCGAACACGCCGTGGGTGGAGGGGTAGGTGACCATCAGGGCCGCGAGCTTGTCGGCGTGCTGGGCGGCCTTGGCGGCGAGGTCGGCCATGTCGATGTTGCCGTCCTTGTCGCAGGCGGTGACGACGACGCGGTAGCCGGCCATGGCGGCGGAGGCGGGGTTGGTGCCGTGGGCGGAGGAGGGGATGAGGCAGATGTCGCGCTGGTGGTCGCCGCGGCTTTCGTGCCAGGCGCGGATGGCGAGCAGGCCGGCATATTCGCCCTGGCTGCCGGCGTTAGGCTGGATGGAGACGCCGGCGAAGCCGGTGGCCACCTGGAGCCAGCCGCAGAGGCGGTCGATCATCTCCTTGTAGCCCTTCGTCTGGTCGGCGGGGGCGAAGGGATGGATGTCGGCGAAGCCGGGCCAGGTGACGGGGATCATCTCGGCGGTGGCGTTCAGCTTCATGGTGCAGGAGCCGAGCGGGATCATGGAGCGGTTGAGCGCCACGTCCTTGTCTTCCAGGCGCTTGAGGTAGCGCAGCATCTCGTGCTCGGCGTGGTGGGAGTTGAACACCGAGGCCTGGAGGTAGGGGGTGGTGCGGGCGAGGGACTCGGGGATGGAGGCCGGGGCGGTGGACAGCGTGCCGCCGAGGATGGCGGCGAGGCTGGTGAGTTCCGCGCGGGTGACGGTTTCGTCGAGCGAGATGGACACGCCGGTGGCGTCCAGCCGGCGGAGGTTGATGCCGGCCTGGACGGCTTCTGCCATCAGGGCGTCGGCGCGGGGGCCGGCTTCGATGGCGATGGTGTCGAAGTAGGCGCTGTGGCGCAGGGTGAGGCCGGCCTGGGTGGCGGCGGCGGCGAGCAGGCGGGCTTGCAGGTTCACGCGCTTGGCGATGCGCTTGAGGCCTTCCGGCCCGTGCCAGACGGCATACATGCCGGCCATGACGGCGAGCAGCACCTGGGCGGTGCAGATGTTGGACGTGGCCTTCTCGCGGCGGATGTGCTGCTCGCGGGTTTGCAGCGCGAGGCGCATGGCGGGGGCGCCGGCGGCATCGACGGAGACGCCGACGAGGCGGCCGGGCATGGCGCGCTTGAAGGTGTCCTTGGTGGCCATGTAGCCGGCGTGCGGGCCGCCGAAGCCCATGGGCACGCCGAAGCGCTGGGCGGAGCCGACGACGACATCGGCGCCCATTTCACCGGGGGAGGTGAGCAGGCAGAGCGAGAGCGGGTCGGCGGCGACGATGGCGAGCGCGCCCGCGCTGTGGGCGGCGGCGATTTCGCCCGAGAGGTCGCGGACCTGGCCGCTTGTGCCGGGATACTGGAGCACGACGGCGAAGGGCTTGGCGGCGGCGATGCCGACCGCGTCCCCGGGGGCGACATCCACCAGCGTGATGCCGAGCGGCCAGGCGCGGGTTTTCAGCACGGCGCGGGTTTGCGGGTGGACATCCGTCGCGATGGCGATGGTGTCCGACTTCGCCTTGGAGAGCGCGTGGGCCATGGCCATGGCTTCGGCGGCGGCCGTTGCCTCATCCAGCAGGGATGCGTTGGCGATTTCCATGCCGGTGAGTTCGGTGATCATGGTTTGGAAGTTGACCAGGGCTTCCAGGCGGCCCTGGGCGATTTCGGCCTGGTACGGGGTGTAGGCGGTGTACCAGCCGGGGTTTTCCAGGATGTTGCGCAGGATGACCGGGGGCGTGATGGTGCCGTGGTAGCCGCAGCCGATCAGCGACTTCTCGCCGGTGTTGCGGGCGGCGATGCCGCGCAGTTCGGCGAGCGAGCCGGCCTCGTCGATGGCGGCGGGGAGGTCCATCGCCTGCTGCATGCGGATGGTGCCGGGCACGGTGCGGGCGGACATCTCCGAGAGGCTCGCGACGCCGACGGCCTTGAGCATGGCGGCAACTTCCGCCTCCGTGGGGGCGATGTGGCGGGCGACGAAGCTGTCGCTGGCCTCCAGGGCGGCGAGTTCCTTCAGGGCGTCGGTCATCGGAGCGGGTCTCCTGCGGGGGTAGAAAGAGTCTTCTTTTTCTGAAGAAAAAGAAGCAAAAAGACTTTTCTCACTTGCGCCTCGATCTTGTGATGAAAGAACGAGGCGCAAGGGTACAAAAGTTTTTTGGTTCTTTTTTTCAAAAAAGAACGTGCTTCCTGTCTTAGAGCGTGTCGAGGAACGCCTTGTAGCCGGCCTCGTCCATCAGCCGGTCGAAGTCACTGGCGTTGGCGAGCTTCAGCTTGAAGAACCAGGCGCCGGAGGTGGCTTCGCGGTTGACCATGGCGGGGTCGTCCACGATGGCCTGGTTGGGTTCGACGATGGTGCCGGCGAGGGGGGAATAGACGTCTGACGCGGCCTTGACGCTTTCGACGACGGCGCAGGCTTCGCCTTCCTCGACCTCACGGCCGGCTTCGGGGAGTTCGACGAAGACGACGTCGCCGAGGGCTTCCTGGGCGTGGTCGGTGATGCCGACGGTGGCGATGTCGCCCTCCATCCGCACCCATTCATGTTCCTTGGTGTAGCGCACGGTGGTCATGGCTGGGCTTCCTTCAGCGGACGTAGCGGTGGGGGACGAAGGGGGTGGCGGTGACGCGGGCCGGGTGGGGCTTGCCGCGGACCATGAGGGAGAGGGCGGTGCCGTTGGCGGCGAGGTCGGTGCGGACGTAGCCCATGGCGCAGGGGCCATTCAGCGTGGGGCCGAAACCGCCGGAGGTGATTTCGCCGAGGGTGGTGCCGGCGTCGTCCACGATCGGGGTGTGGCCACGGGCGGGGGCGCGACCTTCCGGCAGGATGCCGACGCGCTTGCGGGCGGGGCCGGCGGCCAGGGCGGCGAGGATGGGGGCGGCGCCGATGAAGTTGGCCTCGGCGCGGCGGCGCTTGGGGATGGTCCACATCAGGGCGGCTTCGACGGGGTTGGTGGTTTCGTCGATGTCGTTGCCGTAGAGGCAGAGGCCGGCTTCGAGGCGCAGGGAGTCGCGGGCGCCGAGGCCGGCGGGCATGACGCCGGGCTGGGCGAGGAGGAGGCGGGCGACTTCCTCGGCGCGGTCGGCGGGGATGGAGATCTCGAACCCGTCTTCGCCGGTGTAGCCGGAGCGGCTGGCGAGGCAGGCGGCGCCGGCCAGGGTGATGCGGGCGACGCCCATGAAGGGAAGGGCGGCGGCTTCGGGCGCCAGGGCGGCCATGACGGTGATGGCGGCGGGGCCTTGGAGTGCCAGCAGGGCGCGGTCGTCGTGGCGTTCCAGCGTGAGGCCGGCGGGGAGGTTGGCCGCGATGTGCGGCAGGTCGATGTCCTTGCGGCTGGCGTTGACGACCAGGAAGAGGTGGTCGTCGCCCAGATTGGCGACCATCAGGTCGTCCATGATGCCGCCGTGCTCCATGGTGAGCAGGGTGTATTTCTGGCGCATGGCGCCGAGGCCCTGCATGTCTCCGGGAACCAGGCGTTCCAGGGCTGCGGCGCCGCCGGGGCCGTGGATGCTGGCCTGGCCCATGTGGGAGACATCGAACAGGGCGGCGTGCTGGCGGCAGTGCAGGTGTTCGGTGAGGACGCCGGCGGGATACTGCACGGGCATGGCGTAGCCGGCGAAGGGCACCATCTTGCCGCCGAGCTCGCGGTTCAGCGCGTCCAGCGGGGTGGTCTTCAGGGGTTCGTCAGTCATTCAGGCCTCCGCACGCAGGTCGCCCACCGGCGGTTGCCGGCTGGGTGCGACCCCCCTCTGTCTGCGGGACCTGAGAGATTCGGGCGGCTCCGGTGAGGGAGGGCCCTTACTCCGTCGGTGCGGCCAAAGCGGGAGGCCGGCTTTCCAGAGGTTCGTGGCTACGAGCGGTCCTGGGTGCCTGAGCGTTTCCGGGGGCCGGTTGCGCCTTCGGCGGCGGTACGAAGGGCAGGTCTGCCCCCCATGGCCGCTCTCTTCCGCCCGGAGTGATCCGAACCCCTGCTGTATGGCCGAAGCGGGGCGCGGGTTCAAGCGGGGGGGCGCGGGGGGCGGGGGGTGGTGCAGGCGGGGCGGGCCGGGGGGCGGTGAGGGGGGTGGCGAGGCGGGGATGGGCGGCGGTGCGGCCGATCGGGGCCAGGACGACGGAGAGGCGCTGCAGCGGGGGGAGTTCGGCCTCACCGGCGGTCCAGCGCAGATCCTGCTCCGGGCGGTGCCAGCCGCGGCCGAGGGCGGGGTGGTGCAGGCTGATGCGGCGGCCATCGGCCATCAGGCGGGTGACGGGAACGCCGAGCACGCGGCGATCTGACGCATGGGGCGCGACCACGGCGGGGACGAAGGCGGTGGAGACGAGGGTGGCATCGCTGTGCTCGCGGTCGAGCGCGAAGTGCCAGGCCTCGCCATCGAAGGTGCCACGGTGGTCCTGGCCGCCGGCGTGCAGGATCAGGCCGGGGTCGTCGGTGGCGGCGTGGCCGAGGGCAGCGGCGCGGGCGGCGAGCTTGGTGCGGACGGTGCGGATGGCGGCCCCTTCGGTGACCAGGCGCAGGCAGCCGCGCTCGGCCCAGACCTGGCGGGCGGCTTCCTCCGCGGCTTCGGCGGTTTGGCCGGGTTCGCGGCGCAGGCGGACGAAATCCTCGCGGTTGCCGGTATCGAGGTAGCTTTCGCTGCCCAGGCCCTCGCTGAGGACGATGTCGTGGCGGGCGAGTTCCACATGGAAATAGGTGATGCGGCTGCGGCGCTCGCGCAGGATGGTGGCGCCGTTTTCCAGGTAGCGGACCGGGACGAGCATGCCATCCACGTGCACGGCATGGTCCGGCGAGAGCAGGAGGTCGCGGTGCGGGCGGCCGGGGCCGAAGGCGTGGGCGCGGATGCGGATGGGCCACATCGCGGCGGGGTGGTCTTCCGCCGCGCAATCGACGGTGCGGCGGCCGACCCAGACGACGGGGAGGAGCTGGCCGGCGAGGACGGCGACCACGTCATCGCCGGGATTGAGGTCTTCCACCGCGACCTCCCCTTGGCGGGTGAGCAGGTGGGTGCCTTCGGCGAAGCAGGGGGGCGGGGTGTAGTCCCCGGGGCCGTCGGAGGTGAGGGTGAGGATCTGGCCCTGGGAGAGCGGGGCGTTGGAGATGACGTAGTTGTTGGTGGAGTACTGGAGGACCAAGGCGCCGGCGTTGTAGTAGGCGGTGACGGTGAACTGGTAGGTGGCGTCGTTGTAGATGACGCTGACCTTGTCCCCGGCGCCGACGACGGTGCCGTTGAGCACGATCCGGTCCGGGCTGACGTAGTCCACCGTTCCCTGGTTGCGGAACAGGTAGATCACGCCCCATTTGCCCGGGCCGAAGATGGTGTTGCTGAAGGTGATGGCCACGTCGCCCTCGTGCAGAGACGGACCCTCCTATGCTGGACTCAGTTTAAAAATTCGCCAATTTGTCTCGTTTTTTTGTCGCGCCTCATATTTCGGCAATGAGGATCGGACTCAGCGCCGGGCGGCGCGGCGGTTGAGGGCCAGTTCGTCTGCCGTCAGCTGCAGGCTGACGATGACGCGGTAGCGGGCGGCGCCGAGCTCGGCGGCGGCGGGGAAGCGCAGTTCCAGCTCATCGCCGGTGAGGCGCATGCCATCGACATTGGCGGGGAAGTTGGCGTCGAGGGTGAAGTCCTTCCTGTCCAGGATGCGGTCGCCTTCCAGCACGGCGACGAAATAGGGCAGCGGGAGGCGGCGGCCCTGGGCGGCGGGGCCGCGGCGCAGTTCCGCCTGGACCTTGAGGGTGGTCACCACCTCATTGTTGCGGCCGGCGCGGCAGGCGCCCTCCACCCCGGTGAGCCGGGCTTCCAGCACGCGGTCCGTCACATCCCGGCCGGTGCCGGCGAAGCGGGTGAGGTCGGCGCCTTCGGCAAGCAGGGAGATCTGCGGGCAGGCGGGGGCGAATTTCATCGAGCCGTCGCCGCAGCCGGCGAGGAGGGCGAGCAGGGCAAGCGGTGCGGCCAGGCGGGCCGTGCGGGACCAGGACATCAGCGACTCCAGGGGGCTAGCCAGGGCGGCCAGGTTGGGCATGCCGGGACGATTGTTTGCCGCCGGCCGGAGAGGCATACTGGCGCCGACCCGGCCGATGGACAACATGCAAGACCTAGCGACCCAATCCGCCCGCGACACCCAGGCGGGCGCCCTGCCGCAACTCAACGTGCTGCTGGCGGGCCCGCGCGGCTTCTGCGCCGGCGTGGACCGCGCGATCCGCATCGTGGAAGAGGCGCTGCGGCGCCATGGCCGGCCCGTGTACGTGCGCCACGAGATCGTTCACAACCGCACCGTGGTGGAATCCCTGGAGGCGCAGGGCGCGGTGTTCGTGGAGGAGCTGGACGAGGTGCCGCACGATGCGCCGGTGGTGTTTTCCGCCCATGGCGTGCCCAAGGCGGTGCCGGCGGAGGCGGAGCGGCGCAACCTGACCTACCTGGATGCCACCTGCCCGCTGGTCTCCAAGGTGCACCGCGAGGTGGAGCGGCACTACGGGCATGACGACTGCCATATCCTGATGATCGGCCATGCCGGGCACCCCGAGGTGATCGGCACCATGGGCCAGCTGCCGGCCGGCGCGATGACGCTGGTGCAGAGCGTGGAGGAAGCCCAGGCGGTGCAGCCGGCCGACCCCCACAAGCTGGCCTTCGTGACCCAGACCACGCTTTCCGTGGACGATACCGCCGAGATCGTGGCGATGCTGCGCACGCGCTTTCCCGATATCCGCGGGCCGAAGCGCGAGGATATCTGCTACGCCACCACCAACCGGCAGGCCGCGGTGAAGGCGATCGCCGAGGAATCGGACCTGGTGCTGGTGATCGGCAGTGCCAATTCCTCCAATTCCCAGCGGCTGCGCGAAGTGGCGGAGCGGGCCGGGGCGCGCAAGGCGGTGCTGCTGCCGACGGCGAATGCGCTGGACTGGTCCTTGCTGGAGGGCGTTCGCACCGTGGGCATCACGGCCGGTGCCTCCGCCCCCGAGGTTCTGGTGGACGGGCTGCTGGCGCGGCTGCGCGAACGCTACCGGCTGGAGATCGCCGAGCGCGTGGTGACGCAGGAGGACGTGGTGTTCAAGCTGCCCGCCGGGCTGGCGACATAGCCGCCGCGGATACTGTCTGATGGCCGTCTATACCGAAGTCTCGGACGACGCGCTGGCCGCGTTCCTGGGGGAATACGATATCGGCGCCGCGGTGGCGTTCCGCGGCATCGCCGAGGGGGTGGAGAACAGCAATTTCTCGCTGCGCACCACCGCGGGCGACTTCATCCTGACGCTGTACGAAAAGCGCGTGGACCCGGCGGAGCTGCCCTGGTTCCTCGGGCTGATGGAGCATCTGGCCGGGCGTGGCATCACCTGCCCGCAGCCGGTGCGCGGGCGCGACGGGCAGGCGCTGCGGCGGCTTTCGGGGCGGCATGCGGCGGTGACGACGTTCCTGCCGGGCGTGTGGCCGCGGCGCGTCCGGCCGGAGCATTGCGCGCCGCTGGGCGAGGCGCTGGCGCGGCTGCACCTGGCCGGCGAGGGCTATGCGGCAACGCGGCCCAATGCGCTGGGCCCGGCGGGATGGGGGCCGCTGCTGGAGCGGGCGCGCATTTCGCTGGAGGCGACCGGGGCCGACCCGGCGACGGCTTCGCTGTGCGACGAGCTGGGCGCGGCGCTGGGCAGCACGTTGGCGGCCTGGCCGAAGGGGCTGCCGATCGGGCATATCCATGCCGATCTGTTCCCGGACAACGTGTTCTTCCTGGATGGCCAGCTTTCCGGGCTGATCGACTTCTACTTCGCCGCCACCGACCTGCTGGCGTACGACGTGGCCGTGTGCCTGAACGCCTGGTGCTTCGAGCCGGACTACATGTTCAACGTGACCAAGGCGCGGGCGCTGCTGGGGGCCTATGCCGCGGTGCGGCCGCTTTCCGCCGCCGAGCGGGCCGCGCTGCCGGTGCTGTGCCGCGGCGCGGCGATCCGCTTCGCGCTGACCCGGCTGTTCGACTGGATCAACACCCCGCCGGGCGCGCTGGTGACCCGCAAGGACCCGATGGAATATGTGCGCCGGCTGCGCTTCTTCCTGACGGCGAAGGACGAGCATGCCCTCGGACTCTGAGACGCCGGCCACGGTGGAAATCTGGACCGATGGCGGCTGCAAGCCCAACCCGGGCCCGGGCGGATGGGGGGCGATCCTGCGCTTCGGCGCGGTGGAGCGCGAGCTTTCGGGCGCCGAAGCCGCGACCACCAACAACCGCATGGAGCTGACCGCCGCCGCCGCCGCGCTGGAAGCGCTGAAACGACCGTGCCGGGTGGTGCTGCATACCGACAGCGAATACCTGCGCAACGGGATCACGCGCTGGCACCAGGGCTGGGTGCGCAAGAACTGGCGCAACGCGGCCGGAGACCCGGTGGCGAACATGGATCTGTGGCAGCGGGTGCTGGCCGCGGCGGCGCCGCATACGATCGAGTGGAAATGGGTGCGCGGGCATGCCGGGGACGCGATGAACGAACGCGCCGATCAGTTGGCGACGGCGGCTATGGCGGGAAGAAAGTAAGAATCTTCTTTTTCTGAAGAAAAAGAAGCAAAAAGACTTTTATGACTGACCCGCGTGCCGGACGACCAGCACGCGTGCAAGGTAGTAAAAGTTTTTTGGTTCTTTTTTCAAAAAAGAACATGCTTGCTTTTGATATCGCGGCGCAGGAAGCGCTGGATTGCTTCGCTGCGCTCGCAATGACGGTGATTACTTCTCGAAGACGTAGGGCTCCAGCGTGGTCTGCGCCGCGATGCGCCTGTCGTGCCACGCCTTCGGGCCGCCGTAATAGGCGAGGCTGCCGGGCTCCGCGTTGCCTTCGCCGTTGTAGTAGCTGAGGCAGTCGCGCAGCGGGCGGGTGCGGAGGTCGGCTTCGCGGCAGTGGGTGGCGTAGTCTTCCTCGGCGCTTTTCTGCACGTCCACGACTTCGGCGCCTTGGGCGCGCAGGGTTTGCATCATCCAGACCACGTAGTCGGTATGGCCTTCGATGCCGCGGGTGAAGTTGAACTGGCCGCCGCCGCCTTGCGGGCCGGAGAGCACGAACAGGTTGGGGAAGCCCGCGCTGTGCAGGCCGAGGAAGGTGCGCACGCCTTCCTCCTGCCATTTGCCGCGCAGGGTCCGGCCGTCGCGGCCCGTGACCATGTTGAAGGTGGCGGTGGCCATCCACTGGAAGCCGGTGGCGTAGATCAGCACGTCGAGCGGGTATTCGGTGCCGTCGTGTTCCACGCCGCGCGGGGTGATGCGCTTGACGCCGAGCGGGGCGGTATCGACCAGGGTGACGTGGGGGAGGTTGAAGCTGGGCAGGTATTCGTCGTGGAAGGTGGGGCGCTTGCAGCCGTAGGGGTACCAGGGCTTGAGCGCGGTGGCGGTCTTGGGGTCGTGCACGATGGCGTCCACGCGGGCGCGGATCTGCTCCATGATGCGGAAGTTGCTGCGCAGCTGGGCCTGGATCATTTCCTCCGGGGGCAGCGCGCGTTCGTGCTGCTTCTTGGGGCGCAGGGCCTCCACCTTGCCGGCGAGGAAGTCGTCGTTGCCCTGCAGCGCGGTGCGGCCGGAGGAGATGGTGGCCAGGCGCTCGCGGCGGGCCTTGGCCCAGCCTGGCTCCTGCTTCCAGGCCTCAATTTCCTCCGGCTTGGTGGCGCGCTGGTCGCGCACGTCGATGGTGGAGGGGGTGCGCTGGAAGACGTGCAGGGACTTGGCTATCTTGGCCACTTCCGGGACGACCTGCACCGCGGTGGCGCCGGTGCCGATGATGCCGACGCGCTTGCCGGTGAGGTCGATGTCGTAGCGCCAGCGGGAGGTGTGGAAACTTTCGCCTTCGAAACTCTCCATGCCCTCGATGCGGGCCAGGCGGGGGGTGGTGAGGATGCCGTTGGCGAGGACGACGAAGCGAGCCTGCATGGCGTCGCCGCGGTCGGTGCGGACGGTCCAGCGGCGGGTTTGCTCGTTCCAGCTGGTGTCTTCCACCGTGGTGTGGAACAGGCAGCGGTCGTAGAAGCCGGAGCGTTCGGCGACGAGGCGGCAGTATTCGAGGATCTCGAAGCCCGAGGCGAACTTCATGGTGGGGAAGTAGCCCATCTCCTCCAGCAGGGGCAGGTAGCTGTAGGATTCCACGTCGCAGGCGATGCCGGGGTAGCGGTTCCAGTACCAGGTGCCGCCGACATCGCCGCCCTTTTCGCAGATGCGGACATCGTGGAAGCCGGCGGCGCGGAGCTTGTGCCAGAGCAGCAGGCCGGCGAAGCCTGCGCCGATCACCAGGATTTCGCATTCGTCGGAAAGGGCGGGGCGTTCGACCGGGGGGGCGGAGTAGGCATCCTGCAGGTAGCGGGCGAACTGGCCTTCCATCGGCATGTAGTCGGCCGCGCCCCGGCGGGCATCGGTGAAGGCGCGGTAGTGGGCGCGGGCGTCTTCGTTGAACACCGCGTCGGGCGGGGGCGGGGGAAGGGTGAGCAGGGCGGGGTCGGAGACCGGTGAATAGCCCTGGCCGGTGATGCGGTCGCTGGCGGGTGCGGCGCGGGTGGCGAAGAGCTTGCGGCCGGTGGCGGGGTCCTGGCGGATTGGCTGGGTCATGCTCATCGGTCTCCGGGGAAGGTCGCGGCCGTGTCGAAGGCGGTGGAGAGGCGGGCGTGGCGGTCGTCGATCATGCTGCGCATCTCCGGATGGGTGAAGATGTAGAGATCGCCGGCGGCAATGCCATGCAGCACGCGGGCGGCGACCTCACGCGGGGAGATGCCGTGGTCGATGGTGATCGGGCGCCCCTCGGCGATGGCGCGGCCCTCGCGGCTGTTGGGCGGCGGCGGGGGCACGGCATCGGGCGCGTTGCGGCGGCTTTCGTAGAACCTTGTGTTGACGGAGCCGGGGCAGAGCACGCTGACGCCGATGGCGGTATCGGCCAGTTCGGCGGCCAGTGCCTCCGACAGGCTGACGACCGCGGCCTTGCTGGCGCAGTAGGGGCCCATGCCGCGGAAGCCGTTCATGCCGGCCATGCTGCCGGTGTTGACGATGTGGCCGGGGGCGCCGTGCGCCTTCATGTGCGGCACGAATTCCGTCAGGCCATGGACGACGCCCATGAGGTTGACGCCCATCAGCCACTCCCAGGCGGGCGGCGGAACGGTGTCGATGCGGCCGCCGGTGCCGACGCCGGCGTTGTTGCACAGCAGGTGGATGGGGCCGAAGGCGGCGATGGTGGCATCGCGGGCGGCGGCGACGCTGGCGCGGTCGGCGACGTCGCAGGGCACGAGCAGCAGTTGGCCGGTGTGGCCGGCGAGCATCTCGGCAGCGCGGGTGCGGGCGGAGTCCTCGATGTCGGCCAGGGCCACGTTCATGCCGCGGGCGAGGCAGGCTTCCACCAGGGCCAGGCCGATGCCGCTGGCACCGCCGGTGACGAAGGCGGTGCGGCCTTGGAGCTCGTTCATGGCGCGGGGGTGGAAAGGACGGCGCCGGGGCGCAGGCGCGGGGAGAGCGCGCGGCGGTTCTCCACGCGGCACAGTATGTCCGAATAGGGTTCGGCCATGGTGTCCTCCCGGGTCTTGTTGAGGGGATGGTGGCCCCGGCGGCGGGCGAGGGCAAGCAAAGGCTTGGCGGGGCCGCAGGGGGCGGTCCATGCTGTGGCGATGCCGCGCAGACGGCGCCGGAGGAAAGCGGCCATGCGCCGACGCGCTCGCCCGGGCGTGGAGGCTGCCTGGTTGAACGGAGGGTTTCATGACATCGCCTGACCGCATTCCCGTCATCGTCGGCATTGGCGAGATCAAGGACCGGCCGGCCGCGCCCGAGGCGGGGTTGGAGCCGATCGCGCTGATGCACGAGGCCCTGAAGCGCGCGGAGGCGGATGCCGGGGCGGGGCTGCTGGCGCGGCTGGATGCGCTGGATGTGGTGAACTCTGTTTCCTGGCCCTATCCGGACCTGATGGGCGCGCTGCTGGCGCGGGCGGGGCTGGCGCCACGGCATGCGTTCTATGGGCCGGTGGGAGGCGAGACGCCGGTGCGGTTCCTGCACGAGGCCGCCGAGCGGATTGCGCGCGGCGAGAGCCAGGTGGCCGCGGTAGTGGGGGCGGAGGCGCAGCATACCGCGGCGGCGGCGCAGAAGCGCGGCATCGAGCTGCCATGGACACCGCGCGAGCCGAACCCGCAGCCGCGCAGCCGGTCCTATCTGCATGAGCTGGCGCGCCGGCATGGGATCGACATGCCGATCCGGGTGTATCCGCTCTACGAGAACGCCACCCAGGCGGGCTGGGGGCAGACGCCGGCGGAGGGGCATGCCGAATCCGCGCGGGTGTGGGCGGCCTATGCCGCGGTGGCGGCAGGGAATCCGGATTCGTGGCTGCCGCGGGCGTTTACGCCGGAGCAGATCGCCACGCCTTCGCCGGAGAACCGGATGATCGCCTGGCCGTATCCGAAGCTGATGACGGCCAATCCGCTGGTGAACCAGGGGGCGGCGGTGATCCTGACGAGCCTGGCGGTGGCGCGGTCCCTGGGCATTGCGGAGGAGCGGTGCATTCCGGTGCGCGGCGGGGCGGCGGCGAACGAGCCGAAGGATTATCTGTCGCGCGACCAGTTCCGCCATGCCCATGCGCAGGACGTGGTGCTGGAGGCGGCGCTGGAGATGGCGGGCGGGGATGTGGGCCGGTTCGCGCACCGGGAGTTCTATTCCTGCTTCCCCTGCGTGCCGAAGATGGCGCGGCGCAAGCTCGGGCTGCCGGAGAGTGCGACGCCGACGGTGGCCGGCGGGCTGACGTTCCATGGCGCGCCGCTCAACAACTACATGCTGCACGCGGCCTGCGGGATGGTGCGGGCGCTGCGCGGCGAGGCCGGCGCGTTGGGGTTGCTGTATGGCCAGGGCGGGTTCGTGACCAACCACCGCACGCTGGTGCTGGGCGGCGAGGCGGATGGCACGCTGGTGTCGCGCGACCTGCAGGCGGTGGCGGATGCGCGGCGCGGGCCGGCGCCGGAGATCGTGGAGGGGCGCACAGGCGAGGCGGAGGTGGAGACGCATACGGTGGTGTTCCGCACGGATGGCACGCCCGAATACGGCGCCGTGGTGCTGCGGCTGGCCGATGGGGCGCGCACCATGGCGCGGGTGCCGGCGGAGGATACAGCGACGCTGGGGGTGCTGATGGCGGCGGGGGCGACAGCCGTGGGGCGCATGGGGCGGCTGTCGGCGGGCGAGGGCGGGTTGCAGCGGTGGGAGGCGTAGGGAGGGGTTTTTCTGAAGAAAAAGAACCGCTTCCTTACCTTCGGCTCACCGGGATCAGGCACAGCATCGCCAGGGCGGCGACCGCGCCCATGACGCCGAGAGCGGTATGGGCGGAGACCTGTTCCAGAAACGGCGCCACCAGGGTGGGCATCAGCGCCTGGGCCATCTGGCTGGGCAGCGCCATGCGGCCCATCAGCGTGGCGTAGCCGTTGGGGCCGAAGACGTGCATCGGCACCACGCCGCGGGTGATGGTGAGGATGCCGTTGCTGATGCCGTAGAAGCCGGCGAACACCACCGCAGGCGCGCCGCCGAGGAGCAGGATGACGCCCACGGGCAGCATCACCGCGCCGAACCAGGCGGAGATCATGGGCGTGAGCCAGCGGGCCAGGGCGAATTCCACGATGCGGCTGGCGACCTGGCTGGGGCCGATCACCATGGCGCAGAGCACGGCGGCTTCCATGGAAAGGCCCAGCCCCGTCAGCAGGAACAGCAGGTGCAGCGTGACGATGGCGCCGATGGCGGCGCGCAGGGTGAAGAAGGTGGCCAGGAACAGGAACAGCCGGCGCTCCCGCGCGGGCATGGGGGGTGCGGCCTCCCCGGGGGCGCGGCGGGCGGGGGCGGGGTTGGGCGGGGCCTTGGGGATCAGGGCCAGCATCACCGGCAGGATGATGCACAGCGCGATGCCGGCGTAGAGCACCATGGCCCAGCGCCAGCCCCAGTGGGCGGCCAGCCAGGTGCCCATGGGAAAGCCCAGCGTGCCGCCGAAGCCGGCGAGGAAGGTCACGCCTGTCATTGCCGGGCGGGCATCCTTCCCCAGCAGGCGGCCGATGGTGGAGAAGGCGGTGTCGTAGAGCGCCAGCGCCATGCCGACGCCCAGGATGCTCCAGGCGACATACCAGCCGAGGACGGAGGTGCAGACAGAGAGCGCGAGCAGGCCGGCGGCGGTGACAACCTGGCCGGCGCACAGCACCGGCTTGCCGCCGTGGCGGTCGATGTAGCGGCCGATGGCGGGGGCGCAGAAGCCGGCGATCAGCACCGCCCAGGAGAAGGCGCCGAACAGCATGGTGCGCGAGGTGCCCAGCTCCTCGGAGATCGGGCCGGCCATGGTGGCGGGGATGTAGTAGGTGGTGCCCCAGGCCAGAAGCTGCGTGAAGCCGAGAGTGAGGGCGAGGCGGCGCTGGAGGGAGATCATTTGTTCTTTTTTGAAAAAAAGAAACAAAAAACTTCTATCCGCTTGATGCGGATAGGCCCGGTATTCCCCTGCGCAAACGAATGAAGTCTTTTTGCTTCTTTTTCTTCAGAAAAAGAAGACTCTTGCTGTGGCACTAGAACCCCGCGATCCCTTGAAGGGCTGCCGCCACCCCGGGCCCGGTGGCACGAATGGGATTGCCATCCGTCATGCCCACGCCGGCCGTGAAGTCGGATGTGACGGCGCCGGCTTCGGCCAGGATGCACAGCGCGGCGGCGACATCCCACAGGTTGATGTGGAGTTCGATGTAGCCGTCGATCCGGCCGGCGGCGACGTCGGCCAGGCCCAGGGCGCCGGAGCCGCCGGCGCGGAGCATGGCACCTGCTTCCATGATGCCGCGAGAGAGGGCGTAGAAGGATTCGTTGGGGCGGCGCGGCGACCAGCCACATTCGACCATGCCGCGGGCGAGGTCGGTGGTGGCGGCGGCGCGGATCGGGGTTCCATTCAGCGTGGCGCCGGCGCCTTGGCGGGCGGCGAAGGTCTCGCCCAGCATGGGGGCGTGCAGCACGCCGAGGACGGAGGTTCGGCCTTGCATGAGGCCGATGGAGACGCACCAGCGCGGGGCGCCTCGGGCGAAGTTGGAGGTGCCGTCGATCGGGTCCACCACCCAGGTGAGGGCGCCCTGGGGGCCGGTGCCGGTTTCCTCGCCCTGGAAGCCGTCTTCGGGGAAGGCGGTGGTGAGTTCGCGCTTGAGGAAGGCTTCCACGGCGCCGTCGGCTTCCGTGATCCAATCCTGGTGGCCCTTCATGCCGGCCGAGGCCGCGCCGGGGGGCGGGGCGAGGGAGAGGGCGAGCGTGCCGGCCTCCGTGGCGAGGCGAGTGGCGACATCCAGGCGGTGGGCGTGGGCGTGGGACAAGGGTGGGCTCCTTGGCGATGACGGATGTGTTACGCCGATCCGTCTGCGGGGGAAATCGGCATCGGGCGGGGCCAGCCTTGCGCTGGGCTGCGCGGCGGCGGAGATTTGGCGCATGAAGATCATCGGGCTGACCGGCGGCATCGGGATGGGCAA
>CANHKG010000119.1 GCA_947460455.1 Rhodospirillales bacterium
CAGGGTCAGCCGCACGCGCCGATTGGCGCCATCCAGCGGGCGCTCCGCATTGAGGAGCACGCTGCGGCCGTATCCCGCGACCTTGGTTCGCGCGGCTGGCACACCCATTCGGTCCACCAGATAGTCCCGAACAGCCTCCGCCCGGCGTTCGGACAGGCGGCGGTTGTAACCCTCCGCACCCGATGCATCGGTGTGGCCGGCAAGGTCGATCTTCCATTGCGCGAAGCGCGGATCGGAAAGAACCTCCCGTAGCCGCTCGATCGACTGACGGCCCTCGGCGGTCAGTTCCGCGCGATCGAGGTCGAAGCGGATCATCAGCTCGGCCGGGTTCGGCCTCAGGGGCACTGGCGCCTGGACCGGCGGCCGCACCTCAACCTTCACAGGATAAACGCCATTACCGGGCACCAGGCGGAAGGTGAACCGATCCTCGCCGACAAAGCCGGGGGTGGGCGTATACTCAATCCAGGTGGCACTCTCGGTGGTGACGAAATTCACCTCTCCCGCTTCCGGCGGCACGGTGACCAAGGCCGCATCATACGAGCCCCTGGCACGCGGCACTCCGTAGGCATCCATGATACGGAACAACGAGAACGCGCAGGCACCGTCACCACTCATCCGCAGCGCTGTTTCGCGGCCGATGTTGATGTCGTAGATTTCTGCACTTCGGGCGGACTGGCACACTTGCGACAGATCCCGCGCCTCAGCGCTGGTTCGCTTCAGGTCGACAAGTCGGCCAAAGCCCCCACCTGCAGCGCATCCCCCAAGTGCCATGCTTAAGGCCAGTATCGTCAGCGTCCCAGACCGCAATCCCGCCTCCTGTCTCTCTGCAACCATAAGTAGCCGAATGACCTTTCAAAACAACTCACAAGAAGTCGCCGGTACTCCGGTACCCACATTCTGGCGCTGATCGGTCGCTCTGAACCGCTCGTGAAGCCTCCTGCTGGCACTGAAACACTCGAAAACTGCGTGGCAAAGAGTAACGGGCGGAATTACTCCGGGAGGATTCGGGAGGAAATGGGAGTTCCTGGAGATTCTGGTGGATACCCGTCAGGTCAGACGCCCCACACTCTCAAAATACATTCGAGGCCGATGTGAAATCGTGCCACGAGACGGAATCACCCCGTACTGCTTGAAACGCGCTTGGGTCAATTTAGTTTTGCGATATTTGCATAAGGTTCTGAGTTTGGGTCCGTCTGCGGCGTTGCCTCGGGATATATTAGTGAGTTTTATGTTTGGCGCCCCCGGTTTGATGATGCAATAACTGGAAAGTACTCGAGCATTCCCGGGGCAATTTACCGACCATAGGGTCGAATATACGCAGTTGCAGAGGTCATTCTATTATGTCGATTCCAGTTCGCTCTTCAACGCTTCTCCTGCCGCTGGCCGAGGTCGAAAGCACCCACATCGCCGGCCGCTGCCTGAATTGCCGCACGCACGTGTCGATGCCGCTCGCCGCTGTGATGCAGCACACGCCAGGCGCCATTGTCGGCCAGGTCGCCGCACGTTTCCGCTGCAAGCGATGCGGCTCTCGCCCCAGCGCACTTGTCTTGATCGATGACGCGCAGCCCACTCCCGCGCAGGACGATTTCGAGACGATCAACGAGGTTCAGTTGGCGGCCGGCCTCACGGAGGTCGCGGCTCGCGACCATGTGGTGGCGGGCAATGCACGATCCGTCAGTGTCCGCTGCGAAGAGCACGTCGGGTAGCCGGACCTCGAACCAGCCGCCGCCACGAATTCCGGATACGGCGGCCTCGCATCGCTCTCTGACGATGGATCCAATCGCGTGTTGCGATGCGGATGACGCACCGCGGATGCCCGATCGGGTTCATGCCCACGCTTGGCAGCTGTAGGCGGCAACGCCCTGGTCTGTGGCTTAGATGCTGCTGGGCAGACAGCTATCGCCCATGAACGGCCAAACCTTCTCCGGGAGGAGAACCTCGGAGCACTTTGGCGGCAGCAATGGCACCACGGTGTTGGGCAGAGGCCGGCCCTGCCTTGAACTGCAGCTTTCGCCCGTGCGGGTCAGGCCCCTGCCAGGGCCAGATCTCCGGCAAAGTGGCAGCGTGCGTGGTGGCCAGGGGCGATTTCGCGCAGGGCCGGGGCTTCCACGGCGCAGCGGGGTTGGGCGAAGGGGCAGCGCGGGTGGAAGTAGCAGCCAGTGGGCGGGTTGGCGGGGCTGGGAACTTCACCGCGCAGCACCCCATCGGCGGGGTTCACGCGGGGATCGGGCACCGGGACAGCGCGCATCAGCGCGGCGGTGTAGGGGTGCAGCGGGCGGGAAAACAGGGCGTTGGTGGGGGCGAGTTCGACAATCTGGCCCACATACATCACCGCCACGCGGTCGGAGATGTGGCGCACCACGGATAGGTCGTGGGCGACAAAGAGATAGGTGAGGCGCAGACGCTGCTGGAGTTCCAGCAGCAGGTTCAGCACCTGGGCCTGCACGGAGACATCCAGCGCGCTCACGGGTTCGTCGGCCACCACCAGCCGGGGTTCGGTGGCAAGCGCCCGGGCAATGCCAATGCGCTGGCGCTGGCCGCCGGAGAAGGCGTGCGGGAAGCGGTGCATGAATTCCGGGCGCAGGCCAACGAGCTTCAGCAGGTCGGCCACGCGATCCGCCCGGTCGCGGCGGCTTTTCATGCCGTTGACGAGGAGTGGTTCGCCCACGTTGTCCAGCAGGGTCATGCGCGGGTTCAGCGAGCCGAACGGGTCCTGGAAGACCATCTGGATTTCGGCGCGGTAGCGGGCCAGCTCGCGCTGCGGCATGGGGGCGAGATCGACGGTTTCGCCGCCCTTGGTGCGGTAGAGGATCTGGCCGGCGGTGGGGTCGATGGCACGCAGGATACAGCGGCTGGCGGTGGTTTTGCCGCAGCCGGATTCGCCGACGAGGCCAAGGGTTTCGCCCTCGTTCAGCGTGAAGTCCACGCCATCCACGGCGCGGACATTGCCGGTGGTGCGCTGCAGGAAGCCCTTCACGATGGGGAAGAACTTCCGCAGCCCGCGAACTTCGATGAGCGGGGCTTCGGTCATGGCTCGGCCTCCTGGTGGTGCAGGAAGCAGGCGGCGGATTGGCGCTCGGCCACCGGCAGGAGTTTGGGTGTGGCGGTGGCGCAGCCTGGCATCGCCTCGGGGCAGCGGGGGTGGAAGGGGCAGCCGGTGGGGCGGTTGAACGGGTGCGGCAGGGAGCCGCTGATCACCGGCAAGGGCGTGCGGGTTTCGCCGTGGATGGTGGGGATGGAGCGCAGCAGGGCGCGCGTGTAGGGGTGGGCGGGGGCGTGGAAGATCTGGTCCACCGGGCCCTGTTCCATCACGCGGCCGAGATACATCACCACCACGTAGCTGGTCATCTGCGCGATCACGCCGAGGTCGTGGGTGATGAAGATGATGGCGGTGTTGTACTTGGCGCGCAGGTCACGCAGCAGGGCGAGCACCTGGGCCTGGGTGGTGACGTCGATCGCCGTGGTGGGTTCGTCGGCGATCAGCAGGCGCGGCTTGCAGGATAGCGCCATGGCGATCATGGCGCGCTGGCGCAGGCCGCCGGAGAGCTGCCAGGAATAGGCGTCTACCCGTTGTTCCGGCATGGAGATGCCGACATCGCGGAACAGGCCGATCACGGTTTCACGGGCCTCAGCCTTGGAGACGCGGCGGCCTTCCTGGGTGGCGTGGAGCTGGATCGCCTCGATGATCTGGGCGCCGACGGTGTGCACCGGGCTGAAGGCGGCCATCGGCTCCTGCGGGATCAGGGCGATTTCCGCCCCGCGCAGGGCGCGCATCTGGGGGCCGCGCGGGTCCAGCTTGGCAAGGTCGGTCTGGGTCCCTTGGCGGTCCCGGAACAGGATTTCGCCTGATGCGAGGCGGCCGGGGCGTTCCACCAGCTGCAGGATCGCCTTCATGGTAACGGACTTGCCGCAGCCGCTCTCGCCAACGATGCCAACGACCTCGCCAGGGTGGACATCGAAGCTGGTGCCATCCACCGCGCGGATGGTGCCTTCGTCCATGCCGAAGGTGACGCGCAGGTCTTTGACCTGGAGGAGAGGGGGGTCAGTTGGCATAGGGGTCGGACGCGTCGCGCAGGCCGTCGCCCACGAGGTTGAAGGCGAGCACGGCCAGGATCACCACCAGGCCGGGGAGCAGCAGCCAGGGGGCGAGGGCGAGGGATTGGATGTTCTGCGCCTCCTGCAGCAGCACGCCCCAGGAGAGCGCGGGCGGGCGGATGCCGAGGCCGAGGAAGGACAGCGAGGTCTCGTTGATGATCATCACCGGGATGGCCAGCGAGGCGGTGGCGATGATGTGGCTGGCGAAGGTGGGCACCATGTGGCGCAGGATGATGCGCAGGCGCGAGCAGCCGGCCAGACGGGCGGCGAGCACGAAATCCTCCTCGCGCAAGGCCAGGAACCGCCCGCGCACCTCGCGGCCCAGCGTGGTCCAGCCGATCAGGGAGAGGATGACGGTGATGGCGAAGAAGACCTGGATCGGGGTCCAGTCCCGCGGCAGGGCGGCGGCCAGGGCCAGCCAGATCGGGATGGTGGGGACGGATTGCAAAAGCTCGATCAGGCGCTGGATCACGCTGTCGGTCTTGCCGCCGACATAGCCGCTGAGGCCGCCCAACAACACGCCGAGGAAGGTGGAGAGGGCCACGGCCACCAGCCCCACCGTCATGGAGGTTTGGGTGCCGTGCATGATGCGCGACCACTGGTCCCGCCCCAGCCGATCCGATCCCAGCAGGAAGATGCGCTGGCGCGGGTCGGCGGAGACGATCAGGTGGCGGTTGGTCTCGATCAGGCCGAGGAAATGCCAGGTGTGGCCCTTGCCGAAGAAGCTGACCGGCACGCGCTTGGTGGGATCGACGGTCCATTCCATGCGCAGCGTGACCGGGTTGCGCTTGCCGGTAACGGCGGGGACCCAGGGGGCGAGGCTGCCATCGTGGAACAGGCGGATGCCCTGGGGCGGGATGAAGGCCTGCCGCGCGTCCGTCTGTTCCGGGTTCTGGGTGGAGAAGAAATCGGGCGCCAGCACCACGCCATACATCAGCACCAGCAGCACGGCGCTGATCAGCGCGAGGCGATGGCGGCGGAAGCGCCACCACACCAGCTTCCAGTTGGAAGCAACCGCGATGCGGTCTTCCACGGCGGCCCCCTCCGCGGGGGCGGGCATCGCCTGGGCCATCAGCCTTCCATCCGGATGCGCGGGTCGATCAACGCCAGCAATACGTCGGAGAGCAGCGTGCCGATGATGGTGAGGAAGGAGTAGATCAGCAGGATGCCGCCGGCGAGATACATGTCCTGGTTGATCAGCGCGCGCAGCAGCAGCGGGCCGATGTTCGGCAGGTTCATCACCGTGGCCACGATCAGGCTGCCGGAGAACAGGGCGGGCAGATACCAGCCGATGGTGCTCACCAGCGGGTTCAGCGCCAGGCGCACGGGATAGCGCAGCACCAGCGTCCATTCCGACAGGCCCTTGGCCCGGGCGGTGGTGACATAAGGTTTGTTCAGCTCATCCAGCAGGTTGGCCCGCATGATGCGCGTGAGCCGCGCCGTGCCGGCAATGGCCAGCACCAAAGCCGGCAGCCACATGTGCGACAGCATGTCGATCACACGCGCAAAACTCCACGGCGCATCGACATAGGCCTCGCTGAACAGGCCCGTCACGCTGATGTCGAACCAGGCAAACCCCACCCACATCAGCACCAAGGCCAGCATGAAGTTGGGCGTGGCGACGCCGACATAGTTCACGATGGTCAGCAGGTGATCCACGAACGACCGCTGATGCGTGGCGCACCAGATGCCGGCAGGCACGGCAATCGCCCAGGTGAGCACAAACGAGAACAGCGCCAGGGCAATGGTGGCGGCCAGCTGCTCGCCGATCAGCTCCGCATTCGGGCGCTGGTATTCCAGCGACAAACCCATGTCGCCGACCACAAGGTGCTTCAGCCACAGCCAGTACTGCACGATGAACGGCTGGTCCAAGCCGTAGCTCGCGCGCAAGGCCTCCATCTGCTCCATGCTGATGGACGAGCCGGACGAGGCCAGCGTGGCAACGTAGTGCGTCAGGAAATCCCCGGGCGGGGCCTGGATGATCACGAAGATCACGAAGGAATAGACAAGCAGCAACGCCGGCAACAACGCGAGGCGCTGCAGGATGTAGCGCGTCATGTGCGCACCGAAGCAAGGCCAGGGCTCCGCCCTGGACCCGGCAGGGGCTTTGCCCCTGCACCCCACCAGGGACCTGAGGTCCCTGGACCCACATCAGTTCCGCCTGCGGCGGGAGGGGCCGTCTCGGCGCGCGACACAGACCCGGTCGGCCCCTCCCGCCGCAGGCGGAAAAAGTCGAGGGGTCTGGGGCCTAAGGCCCCAGCGGGTCCAGGGCAGAGCCCTGGCCTTGATCCGGGACGGTACCCCGGCCTTGCTTCAGCGCGCAAAGAAGAACTGCTCGGTGCGGGCGTTGCCGGGGCTGCGCAGCGGCCAGTCATTGCCCAGGGTGGTGGGCACGTTGCGGAAGCGGGTGTTCGCCACCACCACGCCCTGGACCATGGGGGTGAGGCCGACGGTGCCGATTTCGAACAGGTTGTCGGCCCAGATGCGGTAGATTTCCTTCGCCGCCTCGATCTGTCCGGCGGGGCCCACGGTGCGGGCTTGGTCCACCAGGGCGATGATGCGCTTGAACTCGGGCGTGGGCTCCACGCCGTCCTTGCCGCCGGAGTTGATCCAGGTGCGGAACTGCGGGCCGATGGTCAGGATGGGGGCGTTGCGCGGGTCCACCTTGGCGTTGCCGGTGTAGGGGAAGGCGGAGGTGTCCTGGTTCCAGACCTCCGTCATCAGCTCGTTGCTCTCGTTCATCTTGAAGTGCAGGGCGCGCTCGCGGATCTGCACCACGGCCTTGATGCCCACGGCTTCCCAGTCCTTGGCCACCAGCAGCGCCACGTCCGGCCAGGCGCCGAAGGCCGGCACGACGGAGATTTCGATGGTGGCCTGCTTGCCGTTCGGCATCAGTCGGATGCCGCTGCTGTCCTTGCGGGTCAGGCCGATGGCATCGAGCATCTTGTTGGCCACGTCTGGCTTGAACTCGGTGTATTTCTGGGCGTACTCGGCGCCGGGGAAATAGGGGTGCCAGGGGGCGGGCACGCCCTGGCGGGCTTCACCGAGGCCGAGGAAGACCGATTCCTTGATCTGGTCGCGGTTGATCGCGTAGCTCAGCGCGATGCGGAAATCGCGGTTGGCGAGCAGCTTCGCCACCTCGGGGTCGGCCTTGTAGGTCTGGTTGAAGGCGATCACGGCATCGGCGCCGCCGAAGGTGGGCCAGGTGATGACGCGGTAGCGGCCGGTGCGCTCCTGTTCCTTGAGGACCGGATAGTTGGTCATCTGGATGTGGCGTTCCTGCATGTCGAAATTGCCGGCGATGGCGGCCAGGTTCAGGGCCTGCACGTCGGCGAAGTAAGTGAAGCGCACCTCGTCGATATAGGGCAGCTGGTTGCCCTGGGGGTCGACGCCGATGAAGTAGGGGTTGCGGCGCAGGGTGAAGATCTGGTCGCTGGCGCGGCTGGTGGGCATCCAGGCGCCCATGGTGGGGCGCTCCGGGTTTTCCGGCGGCGCGTTGCGGTTGGCGAACAGCTCCGTCCAGGTCTTGAACCCTGCCGCCTGGGCGGCGCGGTCCACCTCTTCCTTGGGCGTGTAGGCGGGGTGGAATTTCTTGAGGTAATGCGCCGGCAGGAACATGGCGTAGGTGCGGTCCGCGCCATCCTGGTTGGCCACCGCGGTGAGGAACAGCGTGGCGGGGGCGGCGTAGGTGAAGCGCACGGTGGCGTCGTCCACCTTTTCCACCAGCGCGGGCGAGCCATCGGCATTGCGCATCCAGCCGGGCACGCTGGGCGTGAGGTCCTTGTTGAGCAGGACGTCCTTGTACCAGAACACGATGTCGTCCGCCGTGAAGGGCGCGCCGTCGGACCAGCGGGAGCCCTTGCGCAGGCGCAGGGTCCAGGTTTTGAAATCGGCCGAGGGATCGGCGCCGGCGGCGATCTTGGGCTCGATGGTGGCGCCATCCGGGGAGAAGCGGAACAGGCTGTCGTACACCACGCGGACGTAGTTGTTGGCATCGGCCGGGCCGAGGAAGGCGCGGCGCCAGGTGCCGCCGTAATCGCCGGCGCGTTCCACCACGGGAACGACCAGGGGGTTTTCCGGCAGGCGCTGGTCCACCGCAGGCAGCCGCCCTGCGCGAACCTGTTCGGCCAGGGCGGGGGCTTCCTTGTAGCGGCTTTGCGCATCGGCCGGCGTGGCCAGAAGCCCCGCGCTGATCGCCGCCAAGCCTGCGAGCGCATTCCGCCGCATGATGTCGCGCATGGTTGCCTCCTGGATCCCGTTGATTTGGCCGTGCCGGGTTCGCGCCGGATTCGCGCTATGGTCCTGGCGCTGCACGGGGAAGTCAATCGGTGGCGTGCATTCGGCCTTGCGCATGCGCGGCGCGGGTGCATGCTGGGCGCAGCCTCACCGCGCGGCGGCAGCATGCCGCCAGGAGATGCCGGATGCAGCAACGTGCCGCCCCCACCTTCATGGAACTCTTCACCCCCAAGCTGGTGACGGTGCTGCGGGAGGGCTACGGGCTCGGCCATTTGCGCAGCGACGTGATCGCGGGGCTGACGGTGGCGATCGTGGCGCTGCCGCTTTCGATGGCCATCGCGATCGCCTCGGGCGTGTCGCCCGACCGCGGGCTGTACACCGCCATCGTGGGCGGCTTCCTCATCTCCGCCCTCGGCGGCAGCCGGTTCCAGATCGGCGGGCCGGCGGGGGCCTTCATCGTGCTGGTGGCGGCCACCGTAACGGCGCATGGGATCGACGGGCTGATCCTGGCCACGTTCCTCTCGGGCCTGATGCTGCTGGCGGTGGGGTTCCTGCGGCTGGGAACGTTCATCAAGTACATCCCCTTCCCGGTCACGGTGGGGTTCACCGCGGGGATCGCGGTGATCATCTTCGCCAGCCAGATCCGCGAGCTGCTGGGCCTGTCGCTGGAGCGCGAGCCGGGCGAGCTGCTGCACAAGCTGGAGGCGCTGTGGGCGGTGCGGCACACGATCACGCCGGCCGCGGTGGCGGTTTCGTTCGGCACCATGGCGGTGATCCTGCTGGTGCGGCGCTTCCGGCCGCACTGGCCCGGCATGCTGATCGCGGTGGCCGCGGCATCTGTCGGCACCTGGGCGGTGGGGCTCGACATCGCCACCATCGGCACGAAGTTCGGCGGCATTCCAAGCGGGTTGCCGGCGCCGGCGCTGCCGAACCTGTCGCCCGCCCGGGTGATGGAGGTGCTGCCGGCGGCCCTGTCCTTCGCGCTGCTGGGCGGGATCGAAAGCCTGCTCTCGGCCGTGGTGGCAGACAACATGAGCGGGCGGCGCCATCGCTCCAACTGCGAGCTGGTGGCGCAAGGGCTGGGCAACATCGCCAGCGCGCTGTTCGGCGGGTTCTGCGTCACGGGCACGATCGCGCGCACCGCAACCAATGTGCGCGCCGGCGCACGCGGCCCCGTCTCGGGCATGCTGCATTCGGTGTTCCTGCTGCTGTTCATGCTGGTGGCGGCCCCGCTGGCGGCCTACATCCCGCTGGCGGCGCTGGCCGGGGTGCTGGCGCTGGTCTCCTGGAACATGTTCGAGAAGCGCGAGTTCGCCGCCCTGGTGCGCGCCAGCTGGGGCGATGCGGTGGTGCTGCTGGCCACCTTCCTGCTGGTGGTGTTCCGCGACCTGACGGAAGGCATACTGGTGGGGTTCGGGCTGGGCGTGCTGCTGTTCCTGCACCGCATGGCGCAGGCGGTGGAGGTGCAGACCGGCCTGCCGCTGGTGGCCGAGGACGTGGCCGACAGCACGCCGGAGACGGGGCGCGTGCCGTACGACCCGGCCCGTGCCGCCGACCCCGATATCCTGGTGCACCGCATCTCCGGCGCGTTCTTCTTCGGCTCGGCGGCGAACGTGGCGATCGCGCTCGATCACCTGGCGGAGCGGCCGCGCGCCTTCGTGCTGGATTTCTCCGCCGTGCCGCTGCTGGATTCCACCGCCGCCAGCACGATCGAGAGCTTCGTGCGCAAGGCGCGGCGGCGGCAGGCGCGGGTGCACATTGCCGGCGCGATCCCGCAGGTGCGCCAGGTGCTGCTGGGCCAGGGCGTGCGGCCGCCGGACGTGGCCTACAACGCCACCGTGGCCGATGCGCTGGCGGCGGCGCGTGAGGAGATCGCCACGCCCGCCTGAGCCGCGTGCCGTGATGCGGGCCACAGGAACGCCGGCCGGTCATCCCCGTTAGGAGCGCAGAGGCACACGTGCCGCCGGGCCCCGCATGGCCCGGTTTCCGCTTCCGAAGGACGAGACCCATGATGAACACGCCGCACCTTGCGCTGCTCGGCAGCCTGGCGATGGGCTTTGGCGCCGCGCAGGCCCAGACCACCATGCCCAGCACGACCACGCCCACCACCACCACGCCCAGCACGGGGCTGACCGACACGCGCACCCCCGGGGACCGCACGTCGCTGGTGGAGGCCTCCGCGATGGAGGCAGGCGCCAACAGCTTCACCGAAGGCCAGGCGCGCTCCCGGCTGGAAGATGCGGGCTTCGCCACCATCGAGGGCCTGGTGAAGGACGATCAGGGCTTCTGGCGCGGCCGGGCCGTGCGCCTCGGCCAGCCGAACGAGGTGGCGCTGGATTTCCGCGGCCGCATCGCCGCCGCCCCGCATCTCGCCGCCCTGGGCAGCGCGGTCACGCGCGGCACCACCCCGCCAGCCACCCGCTGACGCCGAGGAGAACGACACATGGCAACGCAAATCGGGGCAACCCGCACCATCGTCCGCCTGTTCGATGACCGCGACCACGCGCTGTCGGCCCTGCGCGACCTGGAACGCGCCGGCTTCACCCAGGATGAGGTGAGCCTGATGGCCAGCAACGCAGCCGCCACCACACCCATGGCCGACGAAACCGGCAGCGGTGCCGGGATGGGCGCCACGCTGGGCACGCTGCTGGGCGGCGGCGCCGGGCTGCTGGCCGGCATCGGCGCGCTGGCGATCCCGGGGCTGGGCCCCATCGTGGCCGCCGGCTGGCTGGCCGCTGTGCTGACCGGCGGCGTGGCCGGGGCGGCGGCGGGCGGGCTGCTCGGCTCCCTCGTCGGCTCCGGCGTGGATGAGCAGGATGCACATGTCTATGCCGAGGGCATGCGCCGCGGCGGCACGCTGGTGAGCGTGCGCGGAGTGGAGGCCCGCATCGTGGAGGCCGAGCGCCTGTTGGCCGACCACAAGGCAGTGGATGTGTCGGTGCGCGAGGCCGAGTATCGCGCGGCCGGCTGGCCCGGCCATGTCAGCGACAGCACCAACCCGCCGGGCACGCAAGCCAGCCGCGGCGTGGACAAGGCGCTGGGCACCAACATCAGCGGCGCTCACCCGGAAAACGAACGCCGCCACTGACCGCGGCGCACGCACGAAGGCTAAGCGGGCGCCGCCGCGCCTCAGTTCGTCAGGCGGTGCGCCTGATGTTCCAGGGATAGGAGGCGGAGCCGTCCAGGATGCCGGTGATGTCGCTGCGGCGCACGGTGTACACGCCGTACTGGCCCAGCGGCAGCAGCGGCGGGTCGGCCAACAGGGTGCGCTGCATGCGGTCGAACAGCGCGGTCTGGTCGGCATCGGTGGGGCTGGACAGCCATTCCTGCGACATCTGCTCGATCTCCGGCTTCTCGTACCAGCCGGTCCAGCCCTTCTGGCCCTGGCCGCGGATATACATGTTCAGCGCCGGGTTCAGCATGGAAGGCATGGAGCCGGAGGTGTGGAACATGCTCCAGCCGCCCTTCTCCACCGGCTCCCGGCTCGCCGTGCGGGCGATCTGGGTGCCCCAATCGACCGGCTGGAAATCCACGTTCATGCCCAGGCGCTTCATAAGGTCGGCCGTCACCTGGCCGAAGGCGCCAAGCTGCACATAGTCCATCGGCGCCAGCACCACGGTGCGCTCGCCGTTATAGCCGCTCTCGGCGATCAGCTTGCGGGCTGCGGCGATGTTCAGCGCCGGCATGTCGGGCTTGCCCAGCTCGTTCACGTATTTCACGCCGCAGGGCATCATGGCGGCACAGGTGCGCCAGGTGCGCTGGTCGTCGCCGAAGGCGGCGCGCATGTAGTCTTCCTGGTTGATCGCGGCCAGCAGGGCGCGGCGCAGCTTCACGTTGTTGAAGGGCGGCTGCAGCAGGTTGAAGCGGGCGATGCCGTACCAGTTGTACGGGTCCTTCGGCTGCACCACCACGCCGCGGGCCTTTTCCATCATCGGCTGCAGGTCGGTGGGCACCGCTTCCCACCAATCCATCTCGCCGGCCTGCATGGCGTTGGCCGCCGTGGCGGGGTCCGGGAGGGTGTACCAGGTGATGCGGTCGAAATGCGCGACCTTGCCGCCGGCGGTGCGCTCGGCCTTTTCCTGCCGCGGCACATACTTGTCGAACTTCTCGTACGAGGTGCGGCTGCCGGCATTGTACTCGCTGGCGATCCACTTGTACGGGCCGCTGCCCACCACCTCCTTGATCTGGGTGTAGGCATCCACGTTGGCGTGGCGCTCCGGCATCACGAAGCAGGTCAGCGCGCCAACGCGCGACAGTGCCACCAGCAGATGCGGGAACGGCCGCTTCAGCTTCAGGCGGAAGGTCTTGTCATCCGCCGCCTCGATCGACTCATGCGCCTCGGCCACCAGCTGGCCGAAGCTGTCGCGGCGCCACCAGCGCTTCATGGAGGCCACGGCATCGCGGGCCAACACAGGCTCGCCATCATGGAACACCAGCCCGTCGCGCAGCTTGAACTCCCAGGTGCGGCCATCGTCCGAAACCGTGTGCCCGGCGACCATCTGCGGGCGCGGGCTGAGATCTTGCGCCACCCCGTACAGCGTGTCGTACACCGCATAGGCGTGGTTGAGCGTGACCAGCGAGGCGGTCCAGATCGGGTCCAGCACCGTCAGGCCAACGGAGGTGATGAAGCGCAGCTCGCGCGGGTCGCGCCGTTGGGCGAGGGCGGATTTCGCCCCCATGGCAGCGGCGGCACCCAGCAGGGCCGGGGCGGCGAGCAGGGACCGGCGCGACAGGCCGCCGGAATCGTGCTGCATCATGATGTTTCCTCCGTCTTTTCGGCTTGGTGCCGTTGGCGGAAGGCTAGACGCAGGGTGCAGCGCTGTGCAACCCGGGTGGGGGCGGGAAGGAAGGAAGCGGTTCTTTTTTGAAAAAAAGAACCAAAAAACTTTTATTCGTTTGCGACGTGGCCTTTCCGCCTCAAACGAATGAAGTCTTTTTTGCTTCTTTTTTCTTAGGCTGCCTTGCGCAGCCTCGCCCGGCATGCCTCGCCGAAGGCCTGGAACAGCGCCATGCTGTCCGCGTTCTCGGCGAAGCGCCATTCCGGGTGCCACTGCACGCCGAAGGCCCAGCCCGGCGCATTGGCCACGCGCACGGCTTCGATCGTGCCATCCGGCGCGGTGGCTTCCACCACCAGGCCCGGTGCCAAGCGGTCGATCGCCTGGCCGTGCAGGGAGTTCACCTGGGTGGCGGTGCGGCCGAGCATGCGGGCCATCTGGCCGGTGAGGGCGATGTCGTGCTTGGCGGCGTAGCGCTGGTCCATGGTGCCTTCGCCGGCGCGGTGGTCCATGCGGCCAGCCACGGTGTGCACGCGCTGGTGCAGCGTGCCGCCGAGGGCCACGTTCAGCTCCTGGATGCCGCGGCAGATGGCGAGCACGGGCAAGCCGCGGGCCAGGGCGGTGCGGATCAGCGGCAGGGTGGTGGCATCGCGGTGCGGGTCGTGCCACTCGGGCGTTTCATCCTGCTCCACGCCGTAGCAGGCGGGGGCCACGTTGCTGGGGGAGCCAGAGAGCAGCAGGCCGTCGATCCGGTCCAGCATGTGCAGCAGGCCCTCGCCGACGGGCGGCAGCAGGATCGGCATGGCGCCGGAACCGCCAATCACGGCGGCGCCGTAGCGGGCCGGGGTGGCGTGCTGGTGGTGGCCGCGCACCTCCACGGTGCAGGCGGGAATGCCGACGATCAGGGACATGGGCGGGCCTTTCGTGTCACCGCGCCGTCATATCACCCTCGCCGAGGACGGCAACTCATCCACGCCGTGGGCGGCGATATTCCGCGATGTTGCTGCCGATGGCGCCCAGCAGCATCAGCGCGCCCATGGGCCGGGCGGTGCCGTCGCTGAAGGCGCCCACCAGGGCGGCGGCGATGGCGCCCAGGCCGAACTGCATCGTGCCCATCAGCGCGCTGGCGCTGCCGGCATGGGCGGCGTGGCGGTGCAGTGCGCCCACCACGGCGTTGGGCGTGGTGAAGCCCTGGGAAGACATGGAGAAGAACGCGCATACCGCCAGCGGCAGCCAGCCGCCCCAGCTGGGGCTGCCCGGCGTGCCGGTCAGCGCAATGGCGAGCATGGCGAAGGTGGCGGCCAGGAACACCTTGGTGGAAAGCCAGCTCACCCTGTCCGCCCCGAAGCGCAGCACCAGCCAGGGGTTCAGCTGCGTGGCGGCGATGAAGCCGGCGGCGCACACGCCGAACAGCGCGCCATAGAAGCTGGGCGGCAGGCCGAATTGCTGCACGAACACCTGCGGCGAGCCGGCGAGGTAGCTGAACATGCCGAACATGGCGCAGCCGCCCATCAGCGCATGGGTGATGAAGCCGCGCTCCGTGAGGATGTGGCGGTAGCGGGAGAGCAGGGCGTAGGGCCCCAGCTTCACGCGCGCCGAGCGCGGCAGGGTTTCCGGCAGCACGGTCCAGGCGATCAGGGCGCAAAACAGGCCGTAGCCGCCGCACACCCAAAAGATCACCCGCCAGCCGCCGAAGCCCAGCAGCAGCCCGCCGAGGGAGGGGGCCAGGATCGGCCCGGCGCCCATCACCAGCATCAGCTTGCTCATCACGCGGGCGGCGGCGTGGCCCTCCGCCATGTCCCGCACGATGGCGCGCGGGATCACCATGCCGGCCGCCCCCCCGAAGGCGGAGACCATGCGGAAGAAGGAGAGCGTGGGAATGTCGCTGGCCAGGGCGCACCCGGCGCAGGCGAGCGCGAACAGCAGCGTGCCGACAATCAGCGGGCGGCGGCGGCCGAACCGGTCGGACAATGTGCCCTGCGTCATCTGCCCCACGCACAGCCCGGCGAACCAGGCCGAAAGCGTCAGCTGGGCGGTGCCCGGCGCGGTGCCGAAATCGGCCTCGATCGCGTCGAAGGCCGGCAGGTACATGTCGGTGGCAAGGGGGCCGACGGCGGTCAGCAGGCCCAGGAGGAAGGGCAACCAGGCGGGAAAGGTCATGCAGGGCAGGATGGCAGGCTTTGCTGCACCTGCGAAGGCAACAAATGCTGCGGCTGCGAACGCGCCATGCGCGCCATGCGCGCCATGGTGTGCGCCATGCCCCGCGCCATTCGGCGCGTCGTTCGCGGCGCATGGCGCGCGGAGGTGGCGATTCTAACGCATTGATTTCATGTTGTTAGTTTATGATATTGACACGTTCTCCGATCCGTGCTATCTGGGACGCAGGCACCGTGGTTGATCCCTTAGATTCACCGCCGCGCCTTTTCGGCGGCCCCCTGGCCGGCGGAATGGCGCCGCGGTGCTGTCGATGTCATCCAGTACGTACCAGGGAATGGCGCGTCATTCGCGGGGCCTCCGTCGCGCCATGCATCATTCTTCCTTTCCCCTTCGGGGGAAGAATGACGCAAGGCGCGCCGGCCCGATCAGCCAGGCAGCGTCTCGGCGGCGAAGAAGCGGCGGGGGTTCTCATCCAGCATCAGGGCGATGTCCGCCTGCGTCACGCCGCGGGCATGGAGCATCGGGATGAAATCGGTGAACATGTAGCTGTACGGCGGCGGCCACTTCCCCAGCGGGCGCAGCCGGTCCATCTCCGCCTGCTCGGCGGCACCCACCTGGCGCTGGTACTTGCCGAGCCAGCCGCAATGGCGGTCCTGGCTCATCATCACCTGCTTGGCGAAGCCGTCGCGCACCAGTTTTGCCAGGTTGTCGGCGCGCGTCTCGTCCGGCATCAGGCGCAGAATGCCGATGCGGTCGAAGCCGATATAGCTGCCGCCATCCACCACGCGCCTGTGGTACGCCGGGTCCGCATTGCCGCAGCAATGCCCGATCAGGCAGCGATGTGCCCCCACCCCGCCATCGGCGAACAGCTTCTGCTGCTCCGGCCCGCCCACGCCATCCTGCGTGTGGGTGATGATCGGCACGCCCGTGGCGCGCTGTGCAAGACAGGCCGCGGCGAGGAATTTCTTCTCCAACTCCGTGATCACGGGCGC
>CANHKG010000120.1 GCA_947460455.1 Rhodospirillales bacterium
AATGCCGGGCGAGGTCGGGGATATCCTCCGTGCGCTCGCGCAGCGGCGGCAGGCGGATCGGCACCACGTTCAGGCGGTAATACAGATCCTCGCGGAACTGCCCCTGGCGGATCGCCGAGCGCAGGTCGCGATGGGTGGCGGCGATGATGCGCACATTGGCGCGGATCGGCGTGCGCCCGCCCACGGAGGTGAACTCGCCTTCCTGCAGCACGCGCAAAAGCCGCGTCTGCGCTTCCGACGGCATGTCGCCGATCTCGTCCAGGAAAAGCGTGCCGCCGGTGGCCTGCTCGAACCGGCCGGGGGCGCGGTTGGTGGCCCCGGTGAAGGCGCCGCGTTCATGGCCGAACAGCTCGCTTTCGATCAGCTCGCGCGGGATCGCGGCCATGTTGATGGCCACGAACGGGCCCGCGCGCCGGCGCCCGTAATCGTGCAGCGCGCGCGCCACCAGCTCCTTGCCGGTGCCGCTCTCGCCGTTGATCATCACGGTGAGGTCCGCGGTCGTGAGCCGGGCGATGGTGCGATAGATCTCCTGCATCGCCGCCGAGCGCCCGATCAGCGGCAGCTTCTCATCCCCGTCGCGCGCCGGCACCGGGGCCGGCGGCGCCTCCCCGGAAGGGACGATCAGCGCGCGGCCAACCACGGCCAGCAGCTCCGTCAGGTCGAACGGCTTGGGCAGGTATTCGAACGCCCCGCGCTGCGTGGCCTTCACCGCCGTCATCAGCGTGGATTGCGCGGACATCACGATGATCCGCAATTCCGGCCGCAGCCGGCGGATGCGCGGGATCAGGTCGAGCCCGTTGCCGTCCGGCATCATCACGTCGGTGATGACGAGGTCGCCCTCGCCCTCCTCCACCCAGCGCCACAGCATGCTGGCGGTGCCGGTGCTGCGCACCTGGTAGCCGGATCGGCCCAGCGCCTGCGTCAGCACGGTGCGGATCGACCGGTCGTCGTCGGCAACAAGGATGGTGGGCGGGGTGGCACTCATGGCACGCGATCTTTCAGTGACGCCGGCCTCAGTTCTGGCTCTCTTCGTCGACCATCGGCAGCATCAGGCGGAACTCGGTCCGCCCGCCGCGGCTTTCCACCTCCACCAGCCCGCCATGGTCGCTGACGATCTTGGCCACCAGCGCCAACCCAAGCCCGCTGCCGGAGGGCTTGCCGCTGACGAACGGGTCGAACAGATGCGGGCGGATATCGTCCGGAATGCCCGGCCCGTTGTCGCGCACAATCACGAACAGCGGCAGATGCCGCCGCGCGTCGCTGCCCGGGGCCGCCAGCCGCACCCCGTGCTGGAAGCCGGTGATCATGTGGATCTCGCCATGCGCCACGTCGCCCTGCACGATCGCCTCGGCCGCGTTCTTCACCAGGTTCAGGATCACCTGCACCAGCTGGTCGCGGTTGCCGTGCACCGGCGGCAGGGAGGGGTCGTACAGCTCCGTGAAGCGGATCGAGGCGGCGAAGCCGGATTGCGCCAGCCGCCGCACATGCTCCAGCACGCGATGGATGTTCACCGGGCCGTACTGCACCGGCTTTTCGCCGAACGCCTCCATCCGGTCCACCAGGTCGCGGATGCGGTCCGCCTCGTCGCGGATCAGCACGGTCAGCTCGCGGTCGGCCTCGGAAACGCTGCCTTCCAGAAGCTGCGCGGCCCCGCGGATGCCCGAGAGCGGGTTCTTCACCTCATGCGCCAGCGTGGCCGCAAGCCCGGCCACGGAGCGCGCGGCGCCGCGCACCGTCAGTTGGCGATCCAGCGCGCGGGCCGCGGTGGCATCGTGCAGCACCAGCACCACCGCGCCGGGCTCCTCCGGCAGCGGCGCGCCCTGCACGGCGATGTTCATACGCTTCAGCCGCGGGCCTTCCAGCGCCATGTCGTGATCGGCCACGCGCGCATCGTGCTGGCGCACCTGGTCCACCAACAGGAACAGCGGATTATCCGCGGCCAGGAAATCCGAAAGCGACAGCTGGGCGGCCGCCGAGGCGGAAATGCCGAGGAACTGCTCGGCGGCATGGTTCAGGAAGCGCAGCCGGTTCTCCCGGTCCAGCACCACCACCGGCACCGGCAGGGCGGACAGCATCGCCGTGGAATCGGGCGGCGCCGGCCTGCGCCGCTCCGCCAGCCGCACCGCGCTGAGCAGCACGTTCCTCATGCGGCGTCGGCCATCTCGGATTCGGGCAGCTTCTCGCGCACCCGCTGCTCGCCGCGCTCGATCAGCGGGTCGTAGAACCGGTCGATCGCCTCCAGCACCGCGGGCACATCCGGCAGGCGCATCACGGTGGCACGGAAATCCGCCGAACCGCGCAGGCCGCGCGAGTACCAGGACAAATGCTTGCGGGCCAGGCGCATGCCGGGCTCGGTGCCGAAATGCAGCTGCATCGCCGCGTAGTGGCGCAGCATGATGTCTTTCTGCGCGGCCAGGTCCGGCTCCGGAATCCGCTCGCCGGTCTGCAGGTAGTGGGCCACCTGGGCGGGGAACCACGGCCGGCCGTAGCAGCCGCGCCCCACCATCACCCCATCGGCGCCGGAGCGGCGCAGCGCCTCGGCGGCGTCGTCCTCGGTGGTGATGTCGCCATTGGCGATCAGCGGCAGGTTCGTGGCCGCCTTCACGCTGGCGATGAAATCCCAATCCGCCGTGCCGGTGTAGAACATCTGCCGGGTGCGCCCGTGCACCGTCACCATCCGGATGCCGGACTCCTCGGCGATCCGCGCGAGCTTCGGTGCGTTGAGCGAATTGTGGTCCCAGCCCATGCGCATCTTCAGCGTGACCGGCACGTTCACGGCCTTCACGGTGGCTTCCAGGATGCGCGCCGCGCCGATCTCGTCGCGCATCAGCGCGCTGCCGGCCATCTGGCCCACGGCCACCTTCTTCACCGGGCAGCCGAAATTGATGTCGACGATATCGGCACCCTTGGCCACGGCGATGCGCGCCGCCTCCGCCATCGCCTCCGGGTCGCAGCCGGCGAGCTGGATGGAGGTCGGCTTGCCGTCCATCGCCGCCATGCGCAGCGTTGCCTTGTTCTCGCGCACCATCGCCCAGGAGGCGATCATTTCAGACACCACCAGCCCCGCGCCCAGCTCGCGCGCCAGCCGGCGGAACGGCAGATCCGTCACGCCAGACATCGGCGCCAGGATCACCGGCGTGTCGATCACCACGCCGCCGCCGAGGTCGATGGGGCGGAGACGGGACGGTAAGGAGTCGGGAATGCCCATGATTTGGGCAAACTAGTGGGTGCTTCGTTGTCACGCAACGTATTCCTTGGGCGGTTTGCGCCCCGTTGACGGCGCTGAAGCCGAAGGCGAGTCTGAGCCATGACCATCCTGGCCCCCCTCCCCGCCTCGCCCCGCATCGCCTGCGTCCTGGTCGCCGCCGGCAGCGGCCAGCGCTTTGGCGCCGACACGCCGAAACAGTTCCTTACCTGCGCCGGCCGCCCCGTGATCCGCCACGCCGCCGAGGCCCTGGCCCGCGCCGGCATCCTGATCCAGCCGGTCGGCGAAGCGGCCCCCATCGCCGCCGCCCTCGCCGGCCTAGCCTACCGCCCCCCCGTCCCCGGCGGCGCCACCCGCCAGGCCAGCGTCCGCGCCGGGCTCGAAGCCCTCGCCGCTGACGCGCCTGATATCGTGCTGGTCCACGACGCCGCCCGCCCCTTCATCCCCCAGGGCACTCTCGCCGCCCTGGCCGAGGCACTCGCCACCCACCAAGGCGCCATCCCCGCCGCCCCGGTCGCCGACACGCTCAAGCGCGGCGCGAACGGCCTGATCGCCGGCACCGTCGACCGCACCGGCCTCTACCGCGCCCAAACCCCGCAGGCCTTCCGCTACCCCCTCCTGCTCGCCCTGCACCGCACCGCCCCGGAAGGTGCCACCGACGATTCCTCCCTCCTCGAAGCCGCCGGCCACGGCGTTGCCCTGGTTCCCGGCCACGAGGACAACATCAAGATCACCTGGCCCGAGGACCTCACCCGCATGGAGCGCATCCTGACCCCCACGCTCCTGCCGCGCGTCGGCACCGGCTACGACGTGCATATCCTGGCCGAGAACCGCCGCCTGATCCTCTGCGGCATCGATGTCCCGCACGAGCGCGGCCTCGCCGGCCATTCCGATGCCGATGTCGGCATCCACGCTTTGTGCGACGCGATCTACGGCGCGCTGGCCGAAGGCGATATCGGCCGCCACTTTCCCCCCAGCGACATGACCTACAAGGACATGGACAGCGCCATCTTCCTGCGCCACGCCGGCGACCTCGTCCGCGCCAAGGGCGGCACCATCGCCAACGTGGATGTCACCCTCATCTGTGAACGCCCCAAGATCGCCCCCCACGCCGCCGCCATGATGGCCCGCCTCGCCGACCTGCTGGGCATCGACGCAGGCCGCGTCAGCGTGAAGGCCACCACCACCGAGAAGCTCGGCTTCACCGGCCGCATGGAGGGCATCGCCGCCCAGGCCGTGGCCACGGTGCTGGTACCCGCCTAGGCTCTCGTCGCCGCCGCCCGGAGGGAGAGACCCATGCCCACATTGCCGCACCGCCAGCTCGGAACCGCCGGCCCCAGCGTCACGGCCATCGGCCTCGGCTGCATGTCGCTCTCCGGCGTTTATGGCGATGCCGACGATGCGGTCTCGGAAGCCCTGGTCCGCGCCGCCATCGACCGCGGGGTGGACCACTTCGAAAGTTCCGACATGTATGGCTGGGGCCATAACGAGGCAGTGCTGGGCCGCGCCCTGAAGGGCCTGCGCGACAAGGTCATCCTCGCCACCAAGTTCGGCCAAACACAGAACCCCGGCGGCCCCAACGGCGTGAACGGCCGGCCCGAGTATGTGCAGCAGGCCTGCGAGGCTTCGCTGAAGCGGCTCGGGGTTGAGATGATCGATCTTTACTACCAGCACCGCGTGGACCCCGCCGTGCCGATCGAAGACACGGTCGGCGCCATGGCCCGCCTGGTCGAACAAGGAAAAATCCGCTTCCTCGGCCTCAGCGAGGCCGCCCCCGCCACCATCCGCCGCGCCCACGCCGTGCACCCCATCGCCGCGGTGCAGACCGAATTCTCCCTGCTCTATCGCGCGGAGGCAGAGGAATCGCTTTCCGTCACCCGCGAGCTCGGCATCGGCTTCGTCGCCTACAGCCCGCTCGGGCGCGGCTTCCTGGCCGGCACAATCCAGGAATTCGCCCAGGTGGATGGCCGCCGCGCCGCCCATCCGCGCTTCCAGGAAGCCAACTTCGCCGCCAACCGCGCGCTGGTGGCAAAGGTGGAAGCCTTCGCGCGCGCCAAGGGCTGCACGCCGGCCCAGCTCACCCTCGCCTGGCTGCTGGCACAGGGCGAGGATGTCGTGGCCATCCCAGGCACGCGCCATCTGGCACGGCTGGAGGAGAACCTCGGCGCCGCGGGGCTGAGCCTGTCAGCCGACGAGGTCGCCGCCATCTCCGCCGCCGTGCCGGTCGGGGCCGCCTCGGGCACGCGCTATCCCGCCGGTGCGATGAAGGCCGTGCAGGTTTAAGCGGCCCCCCACTAGGCAGCCTGGGCCATCGCCCCCTGCCGGATCAGGTCGGCGCATTTCTCGCCCACCATGATGCTCGGCGCATTGGTGTTGCCGCTCGGCATGGTCGGGAAGATCGAGGCATCGGCAATCCGCAGCCCCGCGATCCCGTGCACCCGCAGCTGGTCGTCCACCACGCAATTCGCCTGCGGCCCCATCCGGCAGGTGCCGATCGGGTGGTAGGCGGTCTCCGAATTGCGCCGGATCCAATCCAGGATCTGCTCGTCGCTCGCCACCTCCACCCCGGGCGAGTGCTCGTCCCCGCGATACGGCTCCATCGGCGCCGCATTGGCGATGCTGCGCACCAGCCGGAACCCATCCACCATCGTGCGCTGGTCGATCGGGTCGGCCAGGAAGTTGAACTTGATTGCCGGCTGGTCATGCGGGTTGCCGGAGCGGATATGGATGCTGCCCAGGCTCTCCGGCCGCAGCTGATAGACGGAGATCGTCATGCCGGGCCATTCGTGCAGCTGGCGCTTCTTCGGGTTCTTTACCGCATAGGGCACCAGGTGCATCTGCACATCCGGCGTCTCCAGCTCCGGCCGCGTCTTCAGGAAGGCCAGCATCGGCGCCGAGGGCAGGCTGTAGAACCCGGTGCGGGAGGTCGCGTAGATCAGCGCCTCCCTCAGCAGGCCCAGCCCGCGCGCCCGCGTGTTGTAGGAAAGCTCCGGCCGCTTCACCCGCCAGACGATGCGCGCATTCAGGTGGTCGCGGAAATTCTCCCCCACGCCGGGCAGCGCATGCTTCACCTCGATCCCCAGCGAGGACAGCAACTCCGGCTGCCCGATCCCAGAGAGTTCCAGCAGCTGCGGCGTGGCCACCGCGCCGGCGCACAGGATCACCTCCCGCCCCGCCATCGCCTTCACGCGGCGGCCACCCTGCTCGTATTCGATGCCCACGCAGCGCGTGCCCTCCAGCAGCACCTTGGTAGTGTGCGCCTCGGTCACGATCCGCAAATTCGGCCGCCCCCGCGCCGGGTCCAGGTAGCAATGCGCCGTGCTCATCCGCCGGCCATTGTGGATCGTGGTCTGCGTCTTCACGATCCCTTCCTGGTCGGGCCCGTTGTAGTCGGGGTTGCGCTTGATCCCCAGGTGATTGGCCGCGGCGAACAGCGCATCGAAGATCGGGTTTTCGTCCGGCACCTCGCCCACCCGCAGCGGCCCGCCGCCGCCGCGCACTTCGTCGCCGCCCTTCACGTAGCTTTCCATCCGCTGGAACACCGGCGCCACGTCGCGATACGACCATCCCCGGCAGCCCATCTGCGCCCAGGTGTCGAAATCCAGCGGCTGCCCGCGCACATAGACCAGGCCGTTGATGCTGGATGACCCACCCAGCAGCTTGCCGCGCGGCACCGGGATCGACCGGTTGTTGGTGTTCGGCTCCGGCTCGGAGAAATAGCGCCAGTTGGCCGCCGGATTGTCGATCAGCAGCCCGAAGCTGATCGGAAAGCGCGAGACCGGATGGCTGGCGCGGCCGGCCTCCACCAGCAGCACGCGCGTGTTCGGATCCTCCGTCAGCCGCGCCGCCAGCGCCGCCCCGGCCGACCCGGCACCAACAACGATGTAGTCCTGCTGCGCCTCGGCCATGTCCCGTTCCCCCGTTTGCACGAAGGCTAGGCTTAGGCGGCGGCGCCGGGCAACATCACCCCATGGAGTCGCCCCCCACCACAGACCCGACCGAGCCGGTCCGCGCCGCACTGGCCCGGGCCGGCATCACCCTGCCGCCGGAAGACATCGCCTTCCTCACTGCCCAGCAGGAGATGCTCGCCCGCACCATCGAAGCCGTGTCCAAGGCGGCCCCGCGCCCATGACCCTCGCGGAAACCGCCGCCGCCATCGCCGCCGGCCGCCTCGATCCCGCCGCCCTCGCAAACACGTACCTCGCCCGCATCGCGCAGGCCAATTTGCGCCTCCACGCCATGGCGGCGTTGGCCCCCACGCTGGAAGCCCAGGCCAAAACCCTTCGCACCCGCATCGCCCGCGGCGACCACCTCCCGCTCGCCGGCATCCCCATCGCGGTGAAGGACGCGTTCGACGCGGCCGGCCTGCCCACCACCGCCAACGCAAGCCTCTACGCCCACGCCGCCCCCGCCACGCACGATACCCCAGCCGTCGCCCGCCTGCGCCAGGCCGGCGCGATCATCCTCGGCAAGGCCACGTGCTGGGAAATGTCCGTGGGCGGCCCCAGCGACGCCTCGCCCCAGCCCCCCGCCATCAACCCCTGGGCCCCCGGCGCGGACCCCGGCGGTTCCTCCAACGGCAGCGCCGTCGCCGTCGCCTCCGGCATGGCGATGGCGGCATTGGGCGGAGACACTGGCGGCTCCATCCGCCTGCCCGCCTCCTTCTGCGGCCTTGCCGGCTTCAAGCCCACCCACGGCAAGATCCCGCTCCAGGGCGCCATCCCCTTCGCCGAGAGCCTGGACGTCATCGGCCCCCTCGCCCGCACCGCCGATGATTGCGCCCTGCTCCACGCCATCATGGCCGCCGAGCCCCCACACCCACCCATCTCCCTGCACGGCCTGCGCCTAGCCATCCCCCACGCCCTGCTGCGCCACAGCCCGCCCACCGCCGCCATGGCCGAAGCCCTGGCCGAAGCCTGCGCCACGCTCGAACGCCACGGCGCCACCATCGCCGAAGCCCCGCTGCCCTCCGCCGCGCTGTTCAACGCCTGCTACTTCCTCATCGCCCGCAGCGAGGCCTTCGCCCTCTGGCGCCACGCGCTGGCCGCCACGCCCGACAAGTTCAACCCTCTCACCCGCCGCAGCTTCGCCATCGGCGCCATGATCCCCCCCGAGGCCCTCGCCAACGCCACCCGCCTGCGCATCACCCTGCAAACCGAACTCGATGCCGCCTTCGCCCACGCCGACGCCCTGATCCTCCCCACCACGCCCGACGAAGCCGCCGACCTCGATTTCACCACCGCCTTCAGCCGGCCAGACACGGCGCCCTACACCCGCCCCTTCAGCCTCGCCGGCGTGCCCGCCATCTCCATCCCCTGCGCCCTCGGCCCCCGCGGCCGCCCGCTCGGCCTGCAACTCGTGGGCCGCCACGGCGACGATGCCCGCCTGCTCGCCTTGGCCACCGCCATCGAGCAGGCCCTGCCCCAGATCGGATCGCCCAAGGAATGGTGGACATGAGCTTCACGGGAAAACGCGCCCTCGTCACCGGCGCCGGCAGCGACGGCATCGGCCGCGCCATCGCCCGCGCCCTGGCCCGCGAGGGCGCGGACATCGCGCTGCATCACCTGAACCAGGCCCCCCAGGCCGAAACCCTCGTCGCCGAGTTCCGCGCCCTCGGCCGCCGCGCCCTGGCCATCGAAGCCGACTTCTCCGACATCGCCGCCGCCCGCGCCACCGCCCGCCAGGCCATCGAAACCCTGGGCGGCATCGACATCCTGGTCTGCACCGCCGCCATGCTGCTGCGCAAACCCGCGCTGGAAACCACCGACGCCGAATGGTCCCGCCTGCACACCATCAACCTGCACGCCAGCTTCGCCCTCGCCCAGGAAGCCGCGCGGAACATGACCACCCGCGGCCACGGCCGCATCATCCTGGTCTCCTCGGTGAACCAGTTCACCCCCAACCCCGGCCTCATCGCCTACGCCGCCAGCAAGGCCGGCATGATGCAGATGGCCCGCACCCTGGCCCTGGAACTCGCCCCCACAGGCGTCACCGTGAACCTCATCGCCCCCGGCACGATCGAAACCGACCTTAACCGCACAGCCCTCGCCGACCCCGACTGGCGCGCCCAGAAACTCGCCCTCATCCCCATGGCCCGCATCGGCCGCCCGGAAGACATCGCCGCCGCGGCCCTGTTCCTCGCCAGCGACGGCGCCGCCTACGTCACCGGCAGCACCATCACCGTCGATGGCGGGCTGGAGCTGCGCCCGTGAAAGGCCGCCGCATCCCGCTCTCGCGCCCGCGCCGCATCCTCACCGACCTCTCGCACGCCTCGCTCGCCTTCCCCCGCGCCACGCTGCGCACCCGCATCAACGTCGGCCCCCTCGTCACCCCGCGCGAGGCCGCCCCAAGCGGCGCGCGCATCCCCTGGCCCATCCTCTTCGCCAAGGCCTTCGCCCTGGTCGCGCAAGACATGCCCCATCTGCGCCGCGTCTACGCCAAACTGCCCTGGCCACATTTCTACGAACTGCCCACCAGCGTCGGCAGCATCATCATCGAGCGCGACTGGCCCGAAGCCGCCCCCACCGAGAAAGCCCTGTTCCTCGGCCGCCTCAAGGACCCCGCCGCCACACCGCTGCCCGACCTCGCCGCCGCCATGCGCCACCACAAAACCGCGCCGATCGACAGCATCGCCGATTTCCGCCGCATCCTGATGCTGGCCGGCCTGCCGCTGCCGCTCCGCCGCGCCGGCCTCTGGCTCGCGCTCAACCTCGGCCGCCAGGTGCCCAACTACTTCGGCACCTTCGCCATCTCCCCGCTCGGCTCCCACGGCGCGGCGATCCTGCACACCATCCCGGTCTGGACCAGCTTCCTCAACTACGGCCCGATCGACGCCGATGGCGGCACCGACGTCTACCTCTCGGTCGACCATCGCGTCATGGATGGCGGCCACGCCGCGCGCGCCATCACTGCCATGGAGGCGGCGCTCAACGGGCCGATCCTGGCGGAGCTCAAAGGCAAGTAAGCGTCTTCTTTTTCTGAAGAAAAAGAAGCAAAAAGACTTCTGACCTTATTCCGCTGCCGCACGCTTCCGTGGCGCATTCTGGATCACCGGCGCCAGCTCCGCCGCCTCGAAACTCATCGCCACCCGCTCCTGCGAAGGAACGCCATACGCCGTCGTCCGCTGCTGCGGCACGCGCCCAATCCCGCGGATCAACGTCTCCATCCGCTCCGGCGCAAACTCCTGCCCATGCTCCGTCCCGGCCGCGCGGCTGATGCTCTCGTTCATCAGCGTGCCCCCGAGATCATTGGCGCCCGCCTCCAGGCACAGCGCCGCCCCATGCGGCCCCATCTTCACCCAACTGGTCTGAATGTTGGGAATCCCGGGATGCAGCACCAGCCGCGCCACGGAATGCATCAGCACCGCCTCGCGCAACGTCGGCCCCTTCCGCGCCTGGCCCTTCAAATACATCGGCGCCTCCATATGCACGAACGGCAACGGCACGAACTCCGTGAACCCGCCAGTCTCCGTCTGCAGATCCCGCAACACCAACAGATGCCGCGCCCAGGAAACCGGCGCCTCCACATGCCCGTACATGATCGTCGAGGTCGTCCGCAGCCCCAACCCATGCGCCGCCCGCGCCACCGCCAGCCACTCCTCGGTATTCACCTTGTCCGCGCAGATGATCTTCCGAACCTCATCGTCGAGAATCTCCGCCGCCGTCCCCGGCAACGTCCCCAACCCCGCCGCCTTCAACCGCGCCAGGAAGTCGCTCAAGGAAAGCCCCAGCGTTGCCGCCCCCTGCGTCACCTCCAGCGGCGAAAACGCATGGATGTGCATGTCCGGAACCGCCGCCTTGATCGCCTCGCAGATCCGCACATAGGTCTCGCCGGTATAATCCGGATGAATGCCGCCCTGCAGGCACACCTCGGTCGCCCCGCGCGCCCAGGCCTCCTCCGCCCGCCGCACGATCTCGCCCATCTCCAAATCATAGGCCGGCCCGCGCAGCGCCTCATGCGTCTTCCCCTTGGAGAAGGCGCAGAACGTGCAACGATACGTGCACATGTTGGTATAGTTGATGTTCCGGTTCACCACATACCGGATGACATCCCCAGAAACGGCCTTCCGAAGCGCATCCGCCGCCCGCGTCACATGCAAGTAATCTGCGTCCCGCGCCGCAAACAGCAGCTCGATCTCCGGCGGATCCAGCCGCGTGCCCCCCGCCGCCTTCTCCACCGCCCGCGAGACCCGCCGGTCCACATCGCTCAGCAACACCTCCGGCGCCTTCGGCAACGTCACCTGCCCCGGCGCCCAGTCATCCTCGCGCGCGAACCCCTCGGCATCGGCCATCCGCCGCACCTGTGCGGCCACCGCCGCGCCCATCCAATCCCCGGCCTCCCGCGCATATGCGGGATAGAGCGGCAGCCGCCCGACCAGCACCTTGCCCGCCTCCGCCGTCCGCCGCGCGAGATCGTCCAGATGCGGCCACGGCGCCTCCGGGTTCACATGATCCGGCGTCACCGGCGAAACCCCGCCCCAGTCGTTCAGCCCCGCCCCCACCAGGCGCTGATACACCCCCGGCGACAAATTCGGCGGCGCCTGCAAATTCATCCCGGCCCCCAGCACAATCCGCGCCACCGCCACCGTCCACAGCAGATCGTCCAGATCCGGCTCCGGCGCCGCCTCCCGCTTGGTCTTCGGCTTGGCGCGGAAGTTCTGCACGATCACTTCCTGGATGTGCCCGTACTGCGCATGCAGATCGCGAATGGCCACCAGCGCCTCGATCCGCTCTCCACGCGTCTCGCCGATGCCGATCAGGATCCCGGTCGTGAACGGCACGCGCGCCTCGCCCGCCAGCCTTATCGTCTCCAGCCGCACCGCCGGCGCCTTATCCGGCGACCCGAAATGCACCCCGCCCCGCTCGCACAACCGGTCCGAGGTGCTCTCCAGCATGATCCCCTGGCTCGCGCTCACCGCCCGCAGCGCCAGGATCTCCTCCAGGGTCATCACCCCGGGATTGGCATGCGGCAGCAGCCCGGTTTCCTTCAGCACCAGCGCGCACATCGCCACCAGGTACTCAACCGTCGTCGCATACCCCAGCGCCGCCAGCCCCTCGCGCGCCGCCTCATAGCGAAGCTCCGGCTTGTCCCCCAGCGTGAACAGCGCCTCCGTGCAGCCCGCCGCCGCGCCGGCCCGCGCGATCGCCACAACCTCCTCCGGCGACAGATAGGCCGCATGCCCCTTCTTCGGCCGCTCGGCGAAGGTGCAGTAGTGGCACACATCCCGGCACAGCTTGGTCAGCGGGATGAACACCTTGCGCGAATAGGAAACCACCCGGCCATGCGCCCCATCGCGCAGCCCGGCCGCCTCCGCCATCAGCGCCTCCAGCGGCGCGGCCATCAGCCGATCCGTCAGCGCGCCATCCGTCACCCGTGCGTCCATGAACCCATTCCCCCGCGCCGGCTTGCGGCATGCCGCGCCACGCTCCATCGTGTCGCCTCCGGCAACTCGATGCAATCGGCCCGCCGTTCAAGGGAGACGTCATGAAAATCGGCTTCAACGCCCCCACCGCCGGCCCCCTCTCGGCACCCGGCCCCTTGGCCGAGCTCTGCCAGGGCGGCGAGGCCATGGGCTTCGACTACGCCACCTTCTCCGACCATGTCGTCATCCCCACCCAGATCGACAGCACCTACCCCTATTCCTCCACCGGCGAGTTCCCCGCCGGCGCGCGGGCCGAGCGCCATGAGCAGCTCACCGAAATCGCCTGGGTCGCCGCCAAAACCACCAAGCTGCGCCTCATCACCTCGGTCATGGTGGTCCCGCACCGCCCCGCCGTGCTCACGGCGAAAATCCTCGCCACCATCGACGTGCTCTCCAACGGCCGCCTCACCCTGGGCATCGGCGCCGGCTGGATGGAGGAGGAATTCGTCGCCGTCGGCGCGCCCCCCTTCGCCGAACGCGGCGCGGTGACAGACGAATACCTCCAGGTCTTCCGCGAGCTCTGGACCCAGCCCGAGCCCCGCTTCGCCGGCAAATACACGCGGTTCGACAACATCCTGCTCGACCCCAAGCCGGTGCAGAACACCATCCCCATCTGGGTCGGCGGCGAATCCGGCCCCGCCTTGCGCCGCACCGCCCGCATGGCCGATGGCTGGTACCCCATCGGCACCAACCCCGCCTTCCCGCTCGACAGCCTTGCCCGCTTCAAGGCCGGCGTCGCCAAGCTGCACAAAACCGCGGATGCCATCGGCCGCGATCCGAAAACCATCGACCTGATCTACCGCGTCTCCGGCTGGGCCACCCCCGGCCCGGCGAACGCCTCCGATGGCCAACCCCGCCTCTTCGCCGGCGACGCCACCCAAACCGCCGCGGACATCCGCGCCCTGCGCGACGTCGGCGTCACCAGCATCGACTTCGGCTTCCCCGGCACCACCGCCCCGGAAGTCCTCGCCGCCATGCAATCCTTCCGGGCGGACGTCCTGGCCAAGATCTAGCCCCCCCGCCGCCGACCAAATCCAAGAAGAAAGAAAGTGGCCACAGAGACACAGAGACACAGAGAAACAAGCCAAGGGAGAAGCAAAACTTCGCACTCATAGGGCGGAACGCGAAGCGGTTCCGCCACCTTCCCTCTCCCTTGCCTTGCTCCTCTGTGCCTCTGTGTCTCTGTGGCCCATTGCTTGCTTTCTTGCTTGCTTTCTCTCAACCACACCAAGCCGCCCCCGAGCCCCGCCCCAAAGGAAACGCCAAAATGAAACTAGGCCTCACCCTCTCCGTCGGCGGCCCCAGCCCGCGCATCGACATGGACCTGATCCTCGAAGCCGAATCCCTCGGCTATGACAGCGTCTGGACCGGCGAGGCCTATGGCACGGATGCCGTCACCCCCGCCGCCTGGGTCCTGTCGCGCACCACCAAGATCAAGGCCGGCACCGGCATCATGCAGATGTCCGCCCGCACCCCCACCTGCGCGGCCATGACGGCGATGACACTCCAGGCCCTGTCCGGCAACCGCTTCCTCTGCGGCGTCGGCCCCTCCGGCCCGCAGGTCATCGAAGGCTGGCACGGCCAGCCCTTCGGCAAGCCGGTCGACCGCACCCGCGAATACGTCGCCATCATCCGCAAGATCCTGGCGCGCGAAAAACCCCTCACCCACGACGGCGAATACTATCAAATCCCGTACCAGGGCCCCGGCGCCTCCGGCCTCGCCAAGCCGCTCCGCTCCATGACCCACGGCAACCCGGACATGAAGTTCTACACCGCCTCCATCACCCCCGGCGGCCTGCGCGTGAGCGGCGAGGTGGCGGACGGCAACATCCCCATCTTCATGTCGCCCGAAAAAGCCGACCTCATGTGCAAGACGGTGCTGGACGGCATGGCCAAGGCCGGCCGCGCGGTGTCCCTCGCCGACTACGACGTTGCCCCCCACGTGAAGGTCCGCGTCGGCACCGACCTCCAGGCCCTGCGCGACAGCTGCAAGCCCGAATACGCCCTCTACATCGGCGGCATGGGGGCACGCGGCAAGAACTACTACAACGACTACGCCAAGCGCCTGGGCTACGAGGCCGAAGCCATCCAGATCCAGGACCTCTACCTCGACGGCAAGAAAGACGCAGCCGCCGCCCTGGTGCCCGACAAGCTGGTGGACGAGCTCGCCCTCATCGGCCCCAAGGAACGCATCCGCGACCGCCTGGCTGCCTGGAAGGAAGCCAGCAAGCAAGGCAAGGTCGGCACCATGATCCTCACCGGCGCCAACCGCGAAGCCATCCGCACCGTCGCCGAAGCGGTTCTCTAACCCAAGAAAGCAACGCAAAAACTTCTTTTTCTGAAGAAAAAGAAGCAAAAAAAGGTTTCCAACGAACGCTCTCCACCACCAAGAGTAGGGCGGAACGCGAAGCGGTTCCGCCATCTACCTTGCTTTCTTCTCCCTTGCCTTGCTCCTCTGTGTCTCTGTGCCTCTGTGGCCACTTTCTTACTTGCTTGCTTCGTGGCGTAATTCTCTCCCCTCGCTCTTGGGCCGAGGGGATTGAGCCGCAAAGCGGATCAATGAGGGGGGCTCTTACGCCACCACACCCCACACCTAAAAATATTCCTACCACCCCCTTGCGTCGCCATCGATTGTTAGTTATATAACTAACCATGAACCAGTTCACCAACATCATCACCGGGCTGATCCAGGGCCTGCGCCGCGTCATCGCGCGCGCAGCCCCTGTCGTATCTGCGCCCGCACGCCCGATCTGGGCCGGCCCGGAGATGCGCTGGATCATCGCCCCCCACGGCGACCTCCCCCTCCTCCCGGGCCCGATCTGGACCCTGCTCTGGTTCCGTCTCCACCGCCTCAACAACCGCCTCACCCGCCTCTACGAGCGCTGGCAAACCAACACCCTCCCGAAACCCCGCCCCACCACCCAACGCCCGAAAACCGCCCGCCCGCCCCCGGCCGAGATCCCCGCGTTTCCCGCCCCCGGCATGCCCCTGGTCGACGCCCCCACCCGCCTCCCACAAGGCCGCGGCTGGATCACCCGCCGCATCCCGGAAGCCGGCCCCAGCGCCGGCGCGCTCCATGATCTCCTGCAACAGCCCCACACCCAGGATTTCGTGCAAGCGGCCCCCCAGGCCGCCCGCCTCCTGCGCCCGCTCTGCCACGCCCTCGGCGTGGATCAGCCCGCCTGGCTCAAACGCCCCCCGCGCCCCCGCCCCGCACGCAAGCCCAGGCCCGCAAAACCCCGCCGCCTCAGGCTTACCGACCCCATCCTGAAGCTGCGCCCCTACGAAATCGCCGCAGCTCGCTACTTCATCAAAAAATACGGCCGTGAGGGCTGACCCAAACCCACGCCCATCTCATTCCGTAATCCGCTCATTCCGTATACTTCCAAACCCCATCGGCAACCCGCCCCGCCTGTGCCATCTTCCCCCCAAACAAACGCTCCGGGAGGACCACCCCATGAAGATCAAGCGCATCGACGATCTCCACGCCGACGCCGGCTGGCGCAACTTCTCCTTCCTGCGCATCGAAACGACAGACGGGATCGTCGGCTGGTCCGAATACACCGAGGCCGATGGCTCCCGCGGCCTCACCGCCATCATCCAC
>CANHKG010000121.1 GCA_947460455.1 Rhodospirillales bacterium
GAGGTTGCGGACCTCGCTGGCCACCACGGCGAAGCCGCGGCCCTGGTCGCCGGCGCGGGCTGCCTCCACCGCGGCGTTCAGCGCCAGGATGTTGGTCTGGAAGGCGATCTCATCGATCACGCCGATGATGTCGCTGATCTTGCGGCTGGCCTGGGTGATGCCGTCCATCGTCTCCACCACCTCGCCCACCACGGCGCCGCCGCGGGTGGCGATGTCTGACGCCGAGGCCGCCAGCTTGTTGGCCTGCTGCGCGTTGTCGGCGTTCTGGCGCACGGTGGCGGTGAGTTCCTCCAGGCTCGCGGAGGTTTCCTCCAGGCTGCTCGCCTGTTCCTCGGTGCGCTGGGACAGGTCGGTGTTGCCCATCGCGATCTCACGCGCCGCAGTGGAAAGCGCGCCGCAGCTTTCGGTGATGGAGGCGATCACGCCCGACATGGTGTCGAGCATCGCATTCACGCCGCCGCACAGCGCCGCGATCTCGCCGGTCTTGCCGGTGAGCGAAACGCGCTGGCTGAGGTCATTGGCCTGGGCGGCTGAGACGATCGCCTGCGTTTCCGCCACTGCGGCCTTCAGCGCCTGTTCGGCATGCACCTGCGCGGTGATGTCGGTGGCATACTTCACCACGCGGAACGGCTTGCCGTTCTGGTCCAGGATCGGATTGTAGCTCGCCTGGATCCACACCTCGCGCCCGCCCTTGCCGATGCGGCGATAGCGCCCGGCATCGTATTCGCCGCGCCCCAGCTTCTCCCAGAATGCGCGATACTCCGGCGCCTGGCGCTCCATCGGGTCCATGAACAGGGAATGGTGCTGGCTGCGGATTTCCTCCAGCGCGTAGCCCAGCGTGTTCAGGAAGTTCGCATTGGCATTCAGCACACGGCCTTCCAGGTTGAACTCGATCACGGCCTGCGCCTTGTCGATCGCCGAGAGCTGGCCCTGCTGCGTGCGCAGCTCCGTCACCTCGTTCCATTCGAGGATGTTGCCGTTGTACGTGCCTTCCTCGTCGTAGCTTGCATGCACTGTCAGCGCGAATTTCAGCTCGCCCACGCTGATGTCGGTGCGGAACGGCAGCCGCGACGGGTCGGCCAGCATGCGGCGCTGGTGGCTGGGGTCGCGATGGAACGTATCGATGCACATGCCCACGATCCGATCCGGCTCGAAGCCCGGCCAGAGGTTGCGGAACGCATCGCGGTTGCGCACCAGCAGCGCCATCGTGGTCTTGTTCACCTGGGTCACGAGGAAGTCGCGATCCACCATCATCACCGCTACCGAAACGGTCTCCAGCGCCTGGCGCGTGCGCAGCGCCTCCGCCTTCTGGCGCAGCTCGTCCGCCCGCCGCTCCTTGCCGGACCGCCGGTCGCTGAAGCTTGCGGGAAGGAACGATTTGACGGCCTGGCCAATATGCATGGGAGGCACCTTCTACAGGTCGGTGAACGCGGAAATCAGCGTGTTGTGGAATGGTTGGCAACGCGCCCAATCAAGGCCGGAAAAATGAACCGCGGGATAAGCGGGTGACTTTTCAGTGAACGCTGGGGGCAGAGACCGCCAGCGCCTGCGCGGCCTCCTCGGGCATCGCCACCAGCGCATCCAGGCTCACCAACGCCACCATGCCGCGATCCAGCGGCACCAGGCCGCTGAGCAGCTTTTCTTCCATGCTGGTGCTCATCTCCGGCACCGGGCGCACATCCTCGGGCGCCACCGAGATGATGTCGGACACGGCATCCACCAGGATGCCGAAGGTCCGCCCGGCGGCCTGCACGATCACCACCACGTGCATCGCGGTGGGCTCCGTCGCCGGCTGGCCGAAGCGCGCGCGCAGATCCAGGATCGGCACGATCACGCCGCGCAGGTTGATCACCCCGCGGATCCACGAAGGGGCATGCGGGATGGACGTGGTGGCGGCCCAGCCCTTGATCTCCTGCACCGCCATGATCTCGATGCCGTATTCGGCCGAGCCAAGGGTGCAGGTGATCAGCTGGCGGGAGGTGCCTGCCGTTGTGGTGGGCTCCTGGTGATGCGCTATCGCCTGCATGCTCAGAACTCCTTCCAATCGTCGGATTGCACCGCGGCGCGGCGGTCGTTCCACGGCGCGGCCACCACCGGCGCGCGCCGCATCTCGGGCGCGGCCTTCGCCTTCGCTGCCGGCACATGCCCGGCATCGAGCACGAATTCGGAGACCATCTGCGTCATCGCGTCGGTCTGCTCTTCCATGGATTTGGCGGCGGCGGCCGCTTCCTCCACCAGGGCGGCGTTCTGCTGGGTGATCTTGTCCATCTGCGAAACGGCGGTGTTCACCTGCTCGATCCCCGCGCTTTGTTCCTGCGAGGCGGCCGAGATTTCCGCCATGATGTCCGTGACGCGCCGCACGGAGCCGACGATCTCGCCCATCGTCTGCCCGGCCGCCGATACCAGCTTGGAGCCGCTATCCACCTTGGCCACGGAGTCGGAGATCAGCGCCTTGATCTCCTTGGCCGCGTTGGCGCTGCGCTGGGCGAGGTTGCGCACCTCGCTGGCCACCACGGCGAAGCCGCGGCCCTGGTCGCCGGCGCGGGCTGCCTCCACCGCGGCGTTCAGTGCCAGGATGTTGGTCTGGAAGGCGATCTCGTCGATCACGCCGATGATGTCGCTGATCTTGCGGCTGGCCTGGGTGATGGCATCCATCGTCTCCACCACCTCGCCCACCACGGCACCGCCGCGGGTGGCGATGTCTGACGCCGAAGCCGCCAGCTTGTTGGCCTGCTGCGCGTTGTCGGCGTTCTGGCGCACGGTGGCGGTGAGTTCCTCCAGGCTGGCGGAGGTTTCCTCCAGGCTGCTCGCCTGTTCCTCGGTGCGCTGGGACAGATCGGTGTTGCCCATCGCGATCTCGCGCGCCGCGGTGGAAAGCGCGCCGCAGCTTTCGGTGATGGAGGCGACCACGCCCGACATCGTGTCGAGCATCGAATTAACCCCGCCGCACAGATCGGCGATCTCGCCGGTCTTGCCGGCGAGGCCGATCCGCTTGCTGAGGTCATTGGCCTGCGCGGCCGAGACGATCGTCTGCGTTTCCGCCACCGCGGCCTTCAGCGCTTCGGCCGCGGCCAGGTGCACCGCCATCGCATCCAGCATGCCGTTGATGCCGGTGCACAGCTCGGCGATCTGGCCACGCTTGTCCTCCAGGGTGATCCGGCGGCTGAGATCGTTCACCTGCGCCGCGGCCACGATTGCGCCGGTTTCGGCCACCGCCGCCTGCAACGCCTGCTCGGCGCGCACCTCCTCCGTCACGTCCGTGGCGTATTTCACCACCTTGAACGGCTTGCCGTTGAGGTCGAGGATCGGGTTGTAGCTGGCCTGGATCCAGATCTCCCGGCCACCTTTGGCAATGCGGCGATAGCGCGCGGAATCGTATTCGCCGCGCCCCAGCCGCTCCCAGAACGCGCGATACTCCGGCGACTGGCGCTCCACCGGTTCCACGAACATGGAATGGTGCTGGTTGATGACCTCGCCCGCCGTGTAGCCGAGTGTCTGGAGGAAGTTCTCGTTCGCCTCCAGGATGCGGCCATCGAGCGTGAACTCGATCACTGCCTGCGCCTTGTGGATCGCGGCGATCTGGCCTTCGTAGTTGGCCGTCGCCATCTTCTGCGCGGTGATGTCGGTGGCATACTTCACCACCCGGAACGGCTTGCCGTTCTGATCCAGGATCGGATTGTAGCTGGCCTGGATCCAAACCTCGCGGCCATCCTTGCCGATGCGCTTGTATTGCCCGGAATCATAATCGCCGCGCCCCAGCTTCTCCCAGAACGCGCGATACGCCGGCGTCTGCCGCTCGGCGGCATCCACGAAGATCGAATGATGCTGCCCCACGATCTCACCCCAGGAGTAGCCGAGGGCCAGGAGGAAGTTCTCGTTGGCATGAAGCACGCGGCCATCGAGCGAGAACTCGATCACCGCCTGCGCCTTTTCGATCGCCGCCAGCTGCCCCTGCTGCGTGCGCAGCTCGGTCACGTCCGTCCATTCGAGGATGTTGCCGTTATAGGCGCCATCGGCGTCGTGGCTCGCCCCCACCGTCAGCGCGAATTTCAGTGCGCCCACGGAAATGTCGGTGCGGTACGGCAGCTTCGCGGGGTCGGCCAGCATTCGGCGCTGCTGTGCGGGGTCGCTGTCGAGGATGTCGATGCGCATGCCCACGATCCGCTCCGGCTCGAAATTCGGCCAGATCGAGCGGAAGGCATCGCGGTTGCGCGTCAGCAGGTCCACCGTCGCCCTGTTGACCTGGGTCACGGTGAAGTCGCGATCCACCATCATCACGGCGTTGGAGATGTGATCCAGCGCCTGGCGGGTGCGCAGCGACTCCGCGCGGCGTTCCTTCCCTGCGCGGCGTTCGAACAGGCTCATGGGGAAGCTGCTGCGCGTCGGCTGGCCAATATGCATGAAACGGCGTGTCCCTTATGCGGCGCTCGCCGCGATCTCGTCGGTTGCTGCCGCTCTCTGCGGCCGGGTCGGTCGTGGCCGCCATCAGGCAGCCGGGTCGGATGCCTGCCTATTGCAGGGCGATGGCCTGCGGCGCCGTGCGCCGCTGCAGTCTTTCGCCAGGGCCCGAAAGCCCCGCCACGTCCAGGATCAGCGCCACGCGGCCATTGCCCAGGATGGTTGCCCCGCTGACGCCGCCGATGCGGCCGTAGTTGGACTCCAGGCTCTTCACCACGATCTGCTGCTGGCCCACCAGCTCGTCCACCACCACCCCAAGCTGGCCGGCGCTGTCCGTCTCCACGATCACCACGATCCCGCGGGCGGGGTCGTCGATCGCGCCGTGCATCCCGAAATGGCGGCCCAGCTTCAGCAGCGGGATATAGGCGCCACGGATCGCCAGCACCTCGCCCCCGCCCACCAGCGGATGGATATCCGCCCGCCGCGGCCGCAGGCTTTCGACGATGGAGGTGATGGGCACCACGTAGGTTTCCTCGCCCACCGACACCACCAGCCCATCCATCACGGCGAGCGTCAGCGGCAGGGACAGGATGAACCGGCTGCCCTGGCCGGTGACCGATTCGATGGCGATACGGCCACCCAGCCCCTGGATGTTCCGCCGCACCACGTCCATCCCCACGCCCCGGCCAGACACGCTGGAAACGGCGGCCGCGGTGGAGAAGCCGGGCAGGAAGATCAGCTCGTCGATCTCGCTGTCGGTCATGCTTGCGTCGGGGGCCACCAGCCCGCGCTCCTTGGCGCGCGCCAGCACCCGGGCCCGGTCGATCCCGCGCCCGTCATCGGCCAGCACGATCACGATCCGCCCGCTGCGCTGCTCGGCGGAGAGCAGCACCGTGCCCTGCGGCGGCTTGCCCACGGCCACGCGCTGCTCCGGCGTCTCGATGCCGTGGTCCAGCGCATTGCGCAGCAGATGCGTCAGCGGATCGGCCAGTTGCTCCACCACCGTCTTGTCGATCTCGGTGCCTTCGCCGGTCACGATCAGGCGGATATCCTTGCCGAGCTGCGCCGAAAGCTCGCGCACCAGCCGCGGCATCCGCCCAAACACGGATTTCACCGGCTGGGTGCGGATCGCCATCACGCCTTCCTGCAGCTCGCGCAGGTGCTGGGACAGCGTTTCCAACCCCGCGATCAGCCCGGGGCAGACCTCCGGCGGCAGTGTGCTGCCCATCTGCACCAGCATGGACTGGTTGATCACCAGCTCGCCGACCAGGTTCACCAGCCGGTCGACTTTCGCCACGTCCACCCGCACCGACTGCGCGGCCATCTCGGCCCGTGCCGGCGCCTGGGCCTGGGCCGTTGCCTCGGCCGGTACGTCCGCCTCCACAATCGCTGCCACCTCGGCGCCGCCCAGCGGCTCGATCGACATGTCGCAGTCGTCGACAACGAACTCGAACACTTCCTCCACCTGCGCCAGCGTTGCCGCGGCGGTCAGCTCGAAGGTCCAGGCGCAATACGCCCCCTCGGGGTCCATCGCATCCAGTGCCGGCAGGCGCGAAAGATCGGCCACCACCTCCACCGGCCCCAGCCGGCGCAGGTCGCGCACCAGCAGCAGCGGGTCGTTGGCGTTGCGATACAGCGCCGGCTGCGGCGCGAAGCGGATGCGCCAACCCGCTTCCGTGCGCGGCCCATCGGTCGGCGCCGCTTCCGCCTGTGGCCCGCCATGCCCGTCCAGCGCCTCGGCCAGGTCGGCCACCAGCCCGTCCTCAACTCCGCCCGGGACCGTGCCGTTGCTGCGTTCCGCGCCCAGCAGGTCGGCCAGGATATCGGCGCCACGCAGCACCAGCATCACCCGCGCCGGGTCGCTCGGCACCGCGCCATCGCGCATCAGGTCCAGCAGCGTTTCCATCGCATGCGCCAGCGCCACGATGCGGGCAAAGCCGAACACCCCGCCGCCGCCCTTGATGGAATGGATCGCGCGGAACAGCGCATGGATCGTCTCGCCGTCGCCCTCGCCCTCATGCAGTGCATTCAGCTGCGCATAGGCGCTGTCCAGCAGCTCCGCGCATTCCTCGAAATACGTGGCGCGCAGCTGGTCGAGGGGGGAGGCGCTCATCCCAGCACCCGGTTCACCACGTCCACCAGCTTCTTGGGGTCGAAGGGCTTCACCAGCCACCCCGTTGCCCCCGCGCTTTTGCCCTCGGCCTTCTTTGCGGCGTCGAACTCGGTGGTCAGCATCAGGATCGGCGTGGAGCGGAACGCCGGCAGCGTCCGCAGCGAGCGGATCAGCGTTACCCCGTCCATGTTCGGCATGTTGAGGTCGGTGATCACCACGTCCACCGGCGCGGCCTGGAGGGCTGCCAGCGCCTTCTTGCCGTCCTCCGCCTCGCTCACCTCGAAGCCGGCCTCGCGCAGCGTGAACGCCACGAGGTCGCGCATTGTCTTGGAATCATCCACGGTCATTACGCGCTTGGCCATGTCAGCTCTCCATGGGAAGGGCGGCCGAAAGGCCGAGATCGGCCACCGCGGCCAGCAGTGCGGCCGAGGCACCGACAATCCGAAACGCCGCCCCATCGCCGGCCGCGCGCCGTGCCGCGACCAGAACCTGCAGGCAGGGCACAGAGATGCGCTCCACCTCGCTGCCATCCAGCACCAGCCCGCCGGCCGGCGGACCATCGGCCAGACCATCGCGCAGCCGTTGCTGCAAGTCCTGCGCCGCGCTGAGATCAAGCGCCGCGGGAAGCCGGAAAGAATGGGGTGAACTGGGCTCGGCAGGCATTCGGGGCACCCTGGCTCAGCGCCGGAACGCCCGGCAGCGGTGCCGTTCCTTTTGGTCCCGATAAGTTAAGGAAAACCTGTCAATGAGTTCATTTTTGGCACATCTGATTTATCAGAAAAGCTCTACGTCGCCGCCCGCATCGGCCTCCGCGACGGCGAGCTCGGCCTGCCCGCCCTGCAGCCGGTCGACGAAGCGCCGCCGCACCGCGCTCAGCGTCTGGCCGTGCAGCAAGCGATCGATCAGGGCGTGCTCGGCCGCCGCGTCCGGCTCCGGCAACTCGGGCACCCCCGCCCGCGTCTCCTCGCCCAGCCCGGTTGCCATGGCCCCCACCGCCTGCAGCGCATCCGCCACATGCGCCAGGTGCTGGGAGGCCCGGTCCTGGAACTGCGCCCCCGTCACCAGCCCGGACACCGTCTCCGCGATCTCGTCCGACGCGGTGGAGCTTTCGTCCAGGATCGCCGTCATCGCGCCGTTCTGCGCCACCAGCCCGGCCAGCACCGCATCCAGCTGCGCCCGGGTGGCGCTTTCCTCGCCGGTGCCCGATTCCGCCACGCCGCGCAGGCGCTGGTGCGCCGAGTGCACGGAACGGGCAATCACGCCCACCCGCTCCCGCACCTGGCGGGAGATCCCATCGGTCTGCAGCGACAGATCCTTCAGCTCATGCGCGATCACCTTGAACGCGCCGCCGGTGCCGCCGACGCCATCGCCCCGGTGCGCCTCGATCGCCGCGTTCAGCGCCACGTAGCGTGCCTTGGTGTTGATCTTCTCGATCTCGGCGACGAGCTTCTCCACCTCCACCATGTCGTCCACCACGGTGTCCAGCGCCTGCACCATGGCGCCGGCCTGGCCGGAGATGCGGCGCAGCCCTTCGCCGGCTTCCACCACCGCCGTTTCCACCATCGCCACCACGTCGGTGGTGGCCATCCGCGTGCCGCCTACCTCCACTTCGCGCGCGATCGCCGCCATGCCGCGCACCCGCTCGGCCTGCGCCACGGCGGTGCGCGCCAGGTCGCGGAACCGCGCCGTTAGCGTCGCGGTGCTGTCCTCGATCAGGTGGGAGGTCGCGCCGATCTCCTCGGTCATCGCCAGGAAGGCGCGCTGCTGCATCCCGCCCAGCGCCAGCCAGCGCGTCAGCAGGTCCAGAACCGCGTCGCTGGCCAGGTGCGGCGCGGGTGCTGCGATGCTCGATGCATCCGGCATGGTCGGGGCAACTCCTGGGCGGAAAGGCCCCGCACCCTGATGCCACCGCGTAAACAAACCGTTGCCCTGCCGGTCCTCCGGCCGGGCCGCGCTGCTACCAGCGCTGCACGATCCTTGCCGGCGGCGGGAAATTGGCCCGCCAGTGCCGCGCGATATCGGCCCTGGATGCCACCCACACACGCTCGTGGCTGCCGACATAATCCAGGAAGCGCTCCAGCGCCGCCGTGCGGCCCGGGCGCCCGGCCAGCCGCCCGTGCAGCCCCAGGCTCATCATGCGCGGCCGCCCCTCCTGCCCATCGCGGTAGAGCACGTCGAACGTGTCCTTCAGGTAGGTGAAGAACGCATCGCCATCCGGGAACCCGCCCGGCACGGCGAAGCGCATGTCGTTGGCTTCCAGCGTGTAGGGCACGAACAATTCCGGCGTGCCGGCCACATCGGCCCAGAACGGCAGGTCATCGGCATAGTTGTCGGCGAAATACAGCAGCCCGCCATGCTCGCTGAGCAGCTTGTAGGTGCGTGCGGAGGAGCGGTTGTACCACCCCAGCGCCGGCGCCCCCGTGATCTCCTGGTGCAACGCCAGCGTATGCGCGATCTCGGCCCGTTCGCCTTCCTCATCGGCTGGCGCATCGATGTTCCAGCGCAGCCCGTGGCTGGCGATCTCCCAGCCCGCCTCGTTCATCGCCGCCACCGCCTCCGGGTTGCGGCCCAGCGCCATGGTCACGCCATAGCAGGTGGTGGCCAGGCGGCGGCGCGTCAGCACGCGCCACAGCCGCCAGAACCCCACGCGGCTGCCGTATTCCCACAGGCTTTCCGCCATCAGCGCCCGGCGGCCGACCACGGGGGCGGTGATATGCTCGGTGAGGAAGGAGACCGATTGCGGGTCGCCATGCAGGACGCTGCTCTCGCCGCCTTCCTCGTAGTTCACCACGATGTTCAGCGCGAGCAGCGCGCCCCCGGGCCAGCGAGGGTCGGGCGGATTGCGGCCATAGCCGACCATGTCGCGCGGATAGCCGGAAATCGCGGGATCGTAGGGATTTACCATCCCCGCATCACATCACGCGCGCGGCAATCCCGCCAGCCATTCCCACACGCCATTCCGGATCGGCCGGGGCCCCCCCTGCAGGACCCGGCCGGATCGAATGGCGGTGACGCAGCCTTAGCCGTTCGCAACCTTCTTCGGCGCCTCGGCCCCGGCGGCCTTGCGCGCCGTGGCCTGCGCCTCGGCCATGATGCTGCGCAGGTCACGCAGGAAGGCCGTGCCCTTCAGCGTGCGCTGCACCAGCACGGAGCGCCGGTCCATCGGGTCCACCTTGCGGCGGGCGAGGTCCAGCTCGCCCAGCCGGTCCAGCGCGCGGGTGATGGCGGGCTTGGAAACGTTCAGCTCGGCGGCGAGGCCACGCACGGTATGCGCGCCTTCCTGCAGGTAGCAGGTGAGGAACACGCCGAGCTGGCGCGCGGACAGATCCGGCCCGTCGCGACGCACCAGCGCGACCACCGTATCTCGCAGCACGCCCACCAGGTTCTCGGGAGTCGCGTTGGCAGCCATAACAGGGTCCTTTCAGAGTGAGTACCGTCTTGGGTCGCCCGCCCGAACAGATTCGGGGCGCGGCGTTCTTGCGGTGGGGGCGCATCCGGCGGCGCTCCCCAAGTGGGTCGGCGTATCAGGCGCCGAGCAGTTTCGCCTCGATCGCGGCACAGACGGCTCGCATCGCCTGGGCCTCGCCTCCCTCCGGTCGTCCGGGGCGGGAGGAGTCGTTCCATGCATAGAGATCGAAATGGAGCCAGGAAGTTCCGGGTGCAAGGAATCGACGCATGAATAAAGCTGCAACCACCGCCCCGGCCATGGGGCGGGAGGACACGTTGTTGAGGTCGGCCACCGGGCTGTCGAGCCAGGAATCGTACCCATCCCACAACGGCAGCCGCCAAACGGGATCATGCTGGCGCACCGAAGCGGCCTCCAGCGCCGCCGCCCAGCCGTCATCATTGGTGAAGTAGGCCGGCAGGTCGGGCCCCACCGCCACCCGCGCCGCGCCGGTCAGGGTCGCGCAATCCACCAGCAGCGCCGGCGCCTCGTCGGACGCCTCGGCCAGCAGGTCGCACAGTACCAGCCGGCCCTCGGCATCGGTGTTGCCCACTTCCACCGCCAGGCCACGCCGGGTGCGGATCACATCCAGCGGCCGCATCGCCCGGCCAGACACGGAATTCTCCACGCAGCCGATCCGCACCACCAGCCGCACCGGCAGGTCGGCTTCCATGATCAGCTGCGCCAGGCCCAGCACCGTGGCCGCCCCGCCCATGTCCTTCTTCATCCGCAACATGCCGCTGGCGGGCTTCAGGTCATACCCGCCGGTGTCGAAGCACACGCCCTTGCCGCACAGCGACACCAGCGGCGCATCGGCTGCCGCCTTGCTGCCCTGCCAGCGGAACGTCGCCACCACCGGCGCCCGCTCGGAACCGCGGCCCACCGCGGCCACCGTGGGATACTCCCGCTCCAGCTCGGCACCTTCCGTCAGCGTCCAGGCGGCCTTGTGTGCATCGGCCAGGGCCACCGCGGCGGCCGCCAGCTCGGCCGGGCCCAGCAGGTTGGCCGGGGCATTGATCAGGTCACGCACCCGCCATGCGGCACTCGCCTGAGACACCGCCCGCCCGGCGCCCGCACCCACCACCAGCCGCGCCGGCGCGCGCCGCGGCGCACGGAACGCGCTGTAGCGATAGGCGCCGAGCCCGAAGCCCAGCACCGCCGCCTCCATGTCGTAATCGCCTGGGGCCAGCGCCCAGTCCCCCTCCGGCAGCGCGAAGGGCAGGGCGCCGAACCCGTGCGGCCCGCGCTCCTGGCCCAGCCCCAGCACCGCGCCTGCCACGCCCTCCGGCCCCGGCAGCAGCCGCACCTCCTGCGCCTTGGCTGCAAAACCACTGCCGCGCAGGAATGCTGCCTGTGCCGCCGGCAGCGCGGCCAGCCATGCCTCGAGCCCCGCCGGCCGCACGGCATGCACAATCCTCGCGCCCTGTGCATCCCCGATGAACGGCAGCCCCTGGTCGGACATCGGCAAACCTTTCAGTCCTCACTCGTCTCCGACGGAGCCGATTCGTCACCGCTTCACATGACACTACGGCGTCAGGAAGACAAGCTCGTTACAGAGATGACTGACGTAATGTTGCTAAAATATCCGTAACCCGCCTGAAGAGTCACCTTTCTGCGGTTCTTTTTCAAAATGAAATGAGTGCCGGGGCGTGCTGGCCACGCCCCGGCACTCGCGCGGGGGCTCACCCCCGCGCCAGCGCCGCGGCCAGCCGCGCCTCCACCGCCCGCGCGAAACCCGCCGGGTCGCGCGGCGCATCGCCGTCCTGGATGCGTGCGAGGTCCAGCAGCATGCCCGCGCTGGCCTCGATGTCCTCGCCGGCTGCCACCTGTGCGGCCAGCGCCGCGATCAGCCCGTGCCGCGGATTGATCTCCAGCACCGGCGCCCCGGTCATGCCCGCCCGCCCGGCGCGGCGCAGCAGCCGCTGCATCTGCAAATCCGCCCCGGCCCCGCCGGCGGCCAGCACCACGGCGCTGTCCACCAGCCGGTCCGTTGTGCGCACGTCGGAGACCGCATCGCCCAGGGCCGCCTTCAGCGCCGGCACCAGCGCCTCCGTCTCCGCCGCCTCGCCCTCCGGCGCGCTTTCCGGCGCGATCTTCGCCAGGTCCGCCGCGCCCTGTGTCACGCTCACCAGCGTCTTGCCCTCGAACCCGTCCAGCCGCTCCGGCCAGAACGCATCGATGGAATCCGCCATCAGCAGCACCTCGATTCCCCGCGCCCGGAACCCCTCCAGCTGCGAAGACCGTTTCAGCGACGCCACGTCATCGCCGGCCAGGTAGTAGATCGCCTCCTGCCCGTCCTTCATCCGCGCCACATAGTCGGCGAAGGAAACCAGGCCGTCCTGCGTGGAGGAGGCAAAGCGCAGCAGCCCGGCGATATCGGCCCGGTGCTCGGCATCCTCCCAGGCGCCTTCCTTGATGATCGAGCCGAAATTGTTCCAGATCTTCGCGTACCCCTCGGCGTCCTTGGCCTGGCTCTTCAGCTCCGTGATCGCCCGGTTGGTCACCGCCTTGCGGATGCGCGCCAGCACCGGGGTGGCCTGCAGCATCTCGCGCGAGACGTTCAGCGGCAGGTCGTCGGTATCCACCACCCCCTGCATGAACCGCAGCCACACCGGCAGAAGCTCCGCCCGGTCGGTGATGAACATCCGCTTCACATGCAGCCGCACGCGCGACACGCGCTCCTGCTCCCCGCCGGGCTCGAACGGCTTCATGCCGGGGATGAACAGCAGGGCATGGAATTCCACCATCCCCTCTGCCCGCCAGTGCACCGTGGCCGCCGGCGCGTCGAAATACAGGCCGATGCCGCGGTAGAAGTCGGTGTAGTTCTCCTCGGTCAGCTCCGAGCGGCTCTTGCGCCACAGCGCCGTGCCCTCGTTCGCTGCCACGTCCTCGCCGTCGCGCGCGATCATCACCGGGATCGTCACGTGATCGGCCCATTTGCGCACCACCGCCTCAAGCCGCATCGGGTCGAGGTACTCGTCCGCATCCGCCTTCAGGTGCAGCACGATCTCCGTCCCCGCCTGCTCCCGAGACGCCGGCGCCAGCGTGAACTGCCCGGCCCCCTCGCTCGCCCAGGTCCAGGCCTCGTCAGACCCCGCCTTGCGCGAGGTCACCTCCACCCGGTCCGCCACCATGAACGCGGAATAGAACCCCACGCCGAACTGCCCGATCAGGTTCACCCGCTGCTCCGGCGCCGCCTCCTTCAGCGTCTCCCCGAAGGCGCGCGTGCCGGAACGTGCGATCGTGCCCAGATTGGCGATCAGCTCCGCCCGGTCCATCCCGATCCCGTCATCCAGGATCGTCAGCGTCCGCCCGCCCTTGTCTGGCACGATCCGCACGCAGGCCCCCTCGGGCGGGGTCAGCGCCGCATTGGTCAGCGCCTCGAAGCGCCGCCGGTCCGTCGCATCGGCCGCATTGGCCACCAGTTCGCGCAGGAAGATCTCCCGCTCCGAGTACAGCGAGTGCACCACAAGGTCGAGCAACCGCCCCACCTCGGCCCCGAAATCGTGCCGTTCCACCGTCTGGTCGTCTGTCGTCATGGTCCACGCTCCACGCAAGCCGATCGATTCGTGCCTGGATATGTAGGGCGTCCGTGCTGTTTCAACGACTTCACCGGCCCGTCATCATGGCTGGCTTGCATTTTGCACCGCAGCATCCAACCATAAGTGCATGACGGGATTTGCTCCCCGGGTGAAGGCCGTGCTTGGCCCCACCAACACGGGAAAGACGCACCTAGCGATCGAGAGGATGCTGGCGCACGCCTCCGGCATCATCGGCTTCCCGCTGCGCCTGCTGGCCCGCGAGAACTACGACCGCATGGTCGCCCGCAAGGGTGCGCGCCACGTCGCCCTCATCACCGGCGAGGAAAAGATTGTCCCGCCCGAGGCCCGCTGGTTCGCCTGCACGGTGGAGGCCATGCCGCTCGACCGCCGCGTGGAATTCCTGGCGGTCGATGAAGTCCAGCTCTGTGCGGACCCCGATCGCGGCCACGTCTTCACCGACCGCGTGCTGCACGCCCGCGGCCTGGTGGAGACCATGTTCCTGGGGGCCGAGACCATCCGCCCCCTGCTGCAGCGCCTCGTTCCCGGCCTCCTGGTCGAAACCCGCCCCCGCCTGTCCCAGCTCACCCATATCGGCCCGGCCAAGCTCACCAAGTTGCCGCCGCGCAGCGCCGTGGTCGCCTTCAGTGCCGCCGAGGTCTATGCGATCGCGGAAGCCATCCGCCGCCGCCGCGGCGGTTGCGCCGTGGTCATGGGCCGCCTCAGCCCGCGCACCCGCAACGCCCAGGTCGCGCTCTACCAGGACAAGGAGGTGGATTTCCTCGTCGCCACCGATGCGATCGGCATGGGCTTGAACATGGACGTGAACCACGTCGCCTTCGCCGGCCTGTCCAAGTTCGACGGCCACCGCCCCCGCCCGCTGTTGGCCACCGAGGTCGCCCAGATCGCCGGCCGCGCCGGCCGCGGCATGCGCGACGGCACCTTCGGCACCACCGGCCAATGCCGCCCGCTGGAGGACGAGCTGGTCCGCGCCGTGGAGGGCCACAGCTTCGAGCCGCTGACCCACCTCGTCTGGCGCAACAACACGCTGGATTTCTCCCATATCGACGCGCTGCTGGCCTCCCTCCTGACCCCACCCCCGGTTCCGATCCTGGTCCGCGGCAACGAGGCCAGCGACCTCGAAACCCTGGCCGCCCTGGCCCGCGACCCCGACATCCGCGCCCTGGCCCGCGGCCGCGCCCGCCTGCGCACCCTGTGGGATGCCTGCCAGGTGCCGGATTTCCGCAAGATCGCCGATGACAGCCACGCCCGCCTCTGCGCCCGCATCTTCGCCCATGTGGTGAAGGAAGGGGCCATCCCCACCGACTGGATCGCCGGCCAGATCGCCGCCCTCACCCGGGCTGATGGCGATATCGACACGCTGATGCAGCGCCTCTCGGGCGTGCGCGTCTGGTCCTACATCGCCGCCCGCACCGATTGGGTGCGTGACGCCCTGCACTGGCAGGCCCGCGCCCGTGAGGCCGAAGACCTGCTGTCGGACGCCCTGCACGAGAAACTCACCGCCCGCTTCGTCGATCGCCGCGCCGCCCTGCTGATGCGCCGCCTCGATCCCGGCGCCTCCGAAGCCCTGCTCTCCGCCGTTACCCGCCGTGGCGAGGTGATCGTGGAGGGCCACCCGGTCGGCCATATCGAGGGCTTCATCTTCGCGCCCGACCCGGACACCGAAGGCGAGGAACGCAAGCTCGTCCTGCGTGCCGCCCGCCGCGCCCTGGGCGAGGAGATCCCGCGCCGCGTCGCCCGCCTGGAATCCGCGCCGGACGAGGACATCACCCTCCGTCTGTCGCCGCCGGCCCTGCTGTGGGATGGCCACGCCATCGCCACCCTGCGCCCCGGTGCCTCCCGCCTGCGCCCACTGGTGGAGGTGAAGGACAGCCCGCTGCTTGATGGCGCCCAGCGCGAACGCCTGCGCACCCGGCTGCAACGCTTCCTGGACGAGTTCCTCCGCGCCGCCCTCGCCCCGCTCTTCGCCGCCACCGCTGCCCGCGCCGCCCCCGCCCTGCGCGGCCCGCTGCACCGCGTGGCGGAGGGCCTCGGCGTTACCCCGGCGCTGGAACCGGATCACGACCTCTCGCCCCAGCAGCGCCAGCTTCTGAAATCCATGGGCGTGCGCACCGGCCGCCACGCGCTCTACATGCCGGCCATGCTCAAGCCCGGTGCCGCCCGGCTGCGCACCGCGCTCTGGGCCCTGTTTGAAGCCATCCCGGCGCCGGAGCCGGCCAACCCCGGCCTCGTCTCCCTGCTGCCGCCGGCCGCCTGGCCGCCTGGTTTCGCCGCCGCCATGGGCTGGGTCACCGCCGGCCCCGTGCTTGTCCGGCTCGACATCGCCGAACGCCTCGGCGCCGAGCTGGCCTGGGCCGCCCGCGCGCGCCCCGCGCCCCTGCCGCCCGATCTCGCCCCGCGCCTGTCGATCAAGGCAGACCTGCTGCCCGCCGTGCTGCGCGGCCTTGGCTTCCGCGTGCAGCCCGCCGCCGCCCTCGCCCCTGGCCAGTTCGGCCCGCCGGCGCCCACCATGATCACCCCGCTGCGCCGCCGCCGGCCCGAGGCCCCGGCCGCCGAGCCGCCCCGCGCGCACGGCCCCTTCGCCGCCCTGGCCCAGCTCCGCCCTCCCCGATAAGGCCCTTCACGTGAGCGATACCGAGGACATTGGCTGGCAACGCATCGA
>CANHKG010000122.1 GCA_947460455.1 Rhodospirillales bacterium
CCCTTGGAGGCCGGCGGGCGGCACGGCATGCTGCGCCGCAACGCCCCTGCATCCGGAGCCCCCATGGACACGCTTGCCGCCACCACGGTTCGCCACCCGCTCGACCCCCTGACCGAGGGGGAGATCGCCGCGGTGCAAAGCCTGGTCACGGGCCATGAATCCTTCCAGCCCAGCATGCGCTTCACGCTGCTGGAGCTGGTGGAGCCGGCCAAGGCGGCGGTGCTGGCCTTCGCGCCGGGGCAGGGGATGACGCGGGCGGCGCGGGTGGTGCTGCTGGATACCGCCTCGGGCGGGATTTTCGAGGTGCTGGTGGGCCTCACCGGCGGGGTGGTGGAGGCCTTCCGCCGGGTGGAGACGGCCGGGCAGCCGCCGATCATCCTCGATGAATTCATGAAGCTGGACCGGATCGTGAAATCCGATCCGCGCTGGGTGGCCGCCGTGAAGCGGCGCGGCATCACCGAGGCCGACCTGCCGCTGGTGCAGGTGGATCCGTTCTCGGCCGGCAATTTCGGCTTTCCGGAGGAAGTCGGCCAGCGCCTGGTGCGCGCGGTGGCGTATTGGCGGGAAAGCCCCAAGGACAATGGCTACGCCCACCCGATCGAGGGCGTGGTGGCGGTGGTGGACCTGACCCATGAGCGCATCCTGACGCTGGTGGACGATCCCGTGGCGATCCCGATCCCGCGCACCAAGCGCAACTACGACCCGGATTCGCTGCCGCCGATGCGCACCGACGTGAAGCCATTGTCGATAGTGCAGCCGGAGGGGCCTTCGTTCACGGTCGATGGCTGGGACGTCTCCTGGCAGAACTGGCGCTTCCGGGTGGGCTTCACGCCGCGCGAAGGCCTGGTGCTGCACCGACTTTCGTTCGTGGATCAAGGGGTTACGCGGCCAATCATCCATCGCGCCTCCATTGCCGAGATGGTGGTGCCCTATGCGGACCCGACCACGAACCATTTCTGGAAGAACGCCTTCGATGCCGGCGAGTACGGCCTGGGCAAGCTCGCCAACAGTTTGGAACTCGGCTGCGATTGCCTGGGCACGATCCATTATTTCAACGTGCCGGCGGCCGATGACCACGGTGCGCCGTTCGTGATGGAAAATGCCATCTGCATGCATGAGGAGGATTACGGAACCCTCTGGAAGCACTATGAATTCCGCAACGACGTGCGCGAGGTTCGGCGCTCGCGCCGGCTGGTGATCAGCTTCTTCGCCACCGTCGGCAACTACGATTACGGGTTCTACTGGTACCTCTACCAGGATGGCACGATCCAGCTGGAAGCCAAGCTCACCGGCATCATCCAGACCGCGGCGGTGATGCCCGGCGAGCCCTATCCCTGGGGCGGCATGATCGGCGAGGGGCTGGGCGGCCCGACGCACCAGCATTTCTTCTGCGCCCGGCTGCATATGAGCCTGGATGGCGAAGGCAATTCCGTCAGCGAACACGGCTTCGTGCCGCGCCCCTGGGGCCGCGACAACCCGTACGGCAACGTGTTCGATACCACCAGCCGCGTTCTGGCGCGCGAGCGCGATGCGGCGCGGGAGGCGGATGGGCGCAGTGGGCGCTACTGGAAAATCTCCAACCCGAACAAGGCGAACGTGGTCGGAAATCCACCGGCGTACAAGCTGGCGGTGACGGATTCACCGCTGCTGCTGGCGCAGGAAGGCAGTGCGATCCGGGGCAGGGCAGGGTTCGCCACCAAGCATCTGTGGGTGACCGCCTATGACCCCGCCGAGCGCTTCCCGGCCGGCGAATTCCCCAACCAGCACCCGGGCGACGAGGGGCTGCCGGCCTGGATCGAGGCGAACAGGCCGATCGAGAACGCCGATATCGTGGTGTGGCACAATTTCGGCCACACGCATGTCTGCAAGCCGGAGGACATGCCGATCATGCCGGTGGAATATGCGGGGTTCATGCTGAAGCCCAGCGGCTTCCTGTCGGCCAACCCGGCGATGGACCTGCCGCGGGATACCGAGGGCAAGGCTGCCACCTCCTGCTGCGCCCCTGCGCCATCTTCGTGCTGCGAATAAACGAGAGAGCCTAAGACAATGGAACAAGGCATCATTCCGCCGGGCGTGGCCGGGCACAACCGGTCCATGGTGGACCCGAATTTCGCGATCATGCCGCCGCAGGGGATCCTGGAGAGCCGGCTGCCGGGTTGGCCCGGCACCTCGGTTTTCTTCCAGACCTCGCCCCAGATGGGTGCCAAGTTCGTGCAGGCGCTGCTGGTGATGCCGGCCGGCGGCACCGGCGTGCCCGGGCGGGTTGACGGGATTTCACATTTTTACTATGTCACAGAAGGAATATGTGACATAACGTTTGGCAGCGAGCGCCATTCGCTGACCGCCGGCGGCTATGCCTATCTGCCGCCGGGCACGCCGCACAGCCTCGCCACGGCGGAAGGGGCGCGGATTTCCTGGATCCGCAAGAAGTTCGACGATGCCGGGCTTGGCGCGCCGCCGGCGATCATCCGGCACACCAGCGACGTGAAGCACACGCTGCGCCACACGATCGGGCGCAGCTGGCAGCACCTGCTGCCGGAGGAAGACCTGCGCTACGACTTCGCGGTGAACATCCTGCATTTCCGGCCCGGCACGCATTTCGCCATGGTGGAAACGCACATCATGGAACACGGGCTGCTGATGCTCGCCGGCCAGGGCATGTACCTGCTGGGTCGCACCTGGCACGAGGTGTGGAAGGACGACTTCATCTGGATGGGCCCGTACTGCCCGCAGCAATTCTATCCCACCGGCTGGGGCGACGCGGCGTACCTGCTCTACAAGGATGTGAACCGCGACGTGGACCTGGGCTGATCCTCAGGCACGCTTCTTTCCATAATATACCTTCTGCGACTTTCATGCGTGGCGATGTGGCAGCCCTCCATCGCTGCCACATTCAGGAAAATCGCTTCTCCATCACCGGCTCGCCATTCTTCGTCGCACCGGTCGGCACGTAGCCCAGCGCCAGGTACAGCTTCGGCGCAGCGGCGCTGAGCAGCAGCCGTGTCGCCCCCAGGCGTGGCGCGGCTGCTTCCAGCGCGTGCATCAGCCGCACCGCCAGCCCCTGCCCCCGGTACGACGGGATGACGAACACGCCACCCACCCAGGGGCCAACCTCGTCGCCCGGCCGCTCCACCGGCATCAGGCTGGCGGTCGCCACCGGGATTCCGCCATCCAACGCGATCCAGGCCATTGGCATGCGGTCCGTCTGGGCGCGCTCGCGGAACAGGTCGATCGCCATCACCGCCGTGCGGCCGGGATAGCGATACCCCCATTCCCGATACAGCCACAATGCGGCAATGGGCGCGGCCTGGGGCACCTCGGCCAGCAAGGCGAGTCGGATTCGATCGGTCATCGCCGAACTCTGGCCCGGCCGCACGGTTTCGGGAACCGCTGTTAACGGGTTGTTTCGCCCTGCTACATAGGGTGCGCAACCATGCTGGCCCGACCCACCGACGGCGTGACCAACTGGATGACCATGTTCCGCTGGATCGTGAAGACGATCCGCGACGACTATGGCATTGAGGAAACACGCCTCACGCGCAGTGCGATGCTGGAAACCGATCTCGGCCTCTCCATCGAGCAGGTAGAGGAAACGCTGGAGGTGATCGCCACCAGCTTCGCGGTGCGCTTTCCACCGGGAACGCTGGACGAGGTGCTTCGGCTGGAGGAATTGTGCATGCTCGCGAGCTGGATGAAGGGCCTCTACAAGCGCCCGCCCTTCATCTCGGACACGTTCGCGGATGCCGCGCGCCAGGTGAACCCGGCCGCGGCGGACTGAACACCCCCTTTCCCGGGCGCGCGGGAGCGATGCGATGCGCGCCAGCCGGATGATCCAGGTGGTGGGATGCCACGCCGAGGGCGAGGTGGGCGACGTGATCGTGGGCGGCGTGCTGCCCCCGCCAGGGGCCACCGTGTTCGAACAGCGCGTGGCGATGGAGCGCGACTTCGACCACATCCGCCAGATGCTGATCTGCGAACCGCGCGGCAGCGTGGCCCGGCACGTGAACCTGATCGTGCCCGCGAAACGCCCGGGTTGCGTGGCCGGCGCCATCATCATGGAGCCGACGGAATACCCGCCGATGTCCGGCTCCAACACCATGTGCATCGCGACCGTGTTGCTGGAAACCGGCATGGTGCCGATGACCGAGCCCGAAACCCGCCTGCGCCTGGACATGCCAGCGGGCCCTGTCGACGTACTGGCACGCTGCGAGGATGGCCGCGTGCTGTGGGTGGAACTCACCAACGTGCCCTGCTTCGCCACGCATCTCGATGTGCCGCTGGAGGTGGAAGGCTACGGCACCATCGCGATCGACATCGCCTATGGCGGCATGTTCTACGCCATGACGGATGCCACCAAGCTCGGCTTCGCGCTGGAGCCCGGCGAGGCGCGCGAACTGGCCGTGCTGGGCGAGCGCATCCGCCTCGCCGCCCGCGCCCGCTACCCCGTGGCGCACCCGGAAAACCCCGCGATCTCAGGCGTTTCCATCGTGCAGCTGCACGCCCCCTTCACCGCCCCGGGCGGGGAAAGCCGCAACACCTGCATCATCGCCCCGGGCCGCTCCGATCGCTCACCCACCGGCACCGGCCTCTCGGCGCGGCTTGCCGCACTCGCCGCACGTGGCCTGCTCAAGCCAGGCGACCGCTACGACCACACCAGCCTGATCGGCAGCCGCTTCGAGGGCCGCATCGTGGCCGAGGCGAAGGCTGGCCCCCTGCCCGCCATCATCCCCGCCATCCGCGGCCGCGCCTGGATCACCGGCTTCCACAGCTACGTCGTCGATCCCCGAGACCCCTACCCCACCGGCTACCGCGTGGCCGATACCTGGGGCGTCACAGACGGGGTGCGCCAAAGCGAGTGATGGCGCATCATCCCGGCAATAAAGCCGGGGGACGCGCCATGGAGCAGTACGACCACATCATCGTCGGCGGTGGCTCCGCCGGCTCGGTGCTCGCCAACCGGCTCTCGGCCGATCCCAACCGTCGCGTGCTGCTGATCGAGGCCGGCGAGGATACCCTACCCGGCAAGGTGCCTGCGGAGGTGCTGGATAGCTTCCCGGGCAAGGCCTACCTGAACCCGCGCTTCCTCTGGAGCGAGTTGCGCGTCACCACCGAAGCCATATCCCACAACCGCCCCGGTGAACGCCCGCGGCTGCGGCGCTATGAGCAGGCGCGCGTGCTCGGCGGCGGTTCCGCGATCAACGGCCAGCTCGCCAATCGCGGCCTGCCTGAGGATTACGCCGAGTGGGAAGCGCGCGGCGCCCAGGGCTGGGGCTGGAACGACGTGCTGCCCTTCTTCCGCCGCGTGGAGGCAGACCAGGATTTCGGCGGCGACCTGCACGGGACCGATGGCCCGATTGGCGTGCGCCGCGTTTTCCAGGATAAGTGGGCGGAGCACGCGAAAGTCTATTCCGAGGTGCTGAGCCGCACCGGCCTGCCCTACCTGCCAGACCAGAACGGATGCTTCGAGGACGGCCACTTCCCCGTGCCGATCTCCAACGTGAACGACCAGCGCGTGACCGCGGCAATGGGCTACCTCACCGCCGAAGTGCGCGCCCGACCCAATCTGCTCCTGCTCACCGGCACCCAGGTGACCGGCCTGGCCTTCGAAGGCCGCCGCTGCACCGGCGTTTCCTCCACCGCCGGGGATTTCGCCGCGCGCGAGGTCATTCTCTCGTCCGGCGCCATCCATTCCCCGGCCCACCTGCTGCGCGCCGGGATCGGGCCGGCGGCGCAACTGCGCACCCTCGGCATACCCGTGCTGCTCGACGTCCCTGGCGTCGGCCAGCGGCTGATGGACCATCCCTCCATCGCCGTCGCCTCCTTCATCCCGCCGCATGCCCGCATCAACGGGCGCAGCGCGCGCCACATCTTCCTGGTGCTGCGCTTCTCCTCCGGCGTGCCCGGCGCACCGGGCGGAGACATGGGGGCGACGCTTTCCAGCAAATCCGCCTGGCACGCCGTGGGCGACCAGATCGGCACCATGAACATGTGGGTCAACAAGACCTTCAGCGAGGCCGGCACCGTCACCCTCTCCACGCCCGATTGGCGCGCCCACCCGGACGTTGATTTCAACCTGCTGTCAGACCGCCGCGACCTGGAGCGGCTGATGGTCTCGTTCCGCCGCTTCGCCGCCCTGCACGCCCTGCCGGAGTTGCAGGCCGTCGCCTCCGACGCCTTCGCGGCGAGCTATTCCGACAAGGTGCGCGCCGTGGCGGACATGACGGTGAAGAACCGCCTCACCACCTCCATCCTGGCCAAACTGCTCGATGGCCCCGCCGCCTTGCGCCGTAAGCTGATCGACAGCCTGATCGTGGAAGGTGACAGCCTGCCCACCCTGATGCAGGACGATGACGCGCTGGAGGCCTTCGTGCGCAAGGCTGCCGTGGGCGTGTGGCACGCCAGCTGCACCTGCCGCATGGGCGCCGAGGACGATCCGATGGCCGTGACCGACACGCAGGGCCTCGTGCGCGGCGTGGCGGGGCTGCGGGTGTGCGATGCCTCGATCTTCCCGGTGGTGCCCAGGGCAAACACCAATTTTCCGGTGATGATGGTGGCGGAGAAGGTGGCGGCTACGATCCTGGAAGGAAGCAAGTAAGAATCTTCTTTTTTCTGAAGAAAAAAGAAGCAAAAAAGACTTCATGAATTTGCGCCCGGGACTCCCGGGCGCAAAGTCATGAAAGTTTTTTGGTTCTTTTTTTCAAAAAAGAACGCACTTACTTCCGGCGCAGCTGGCTCACATCCCGCACCGCGCCACGGCTGGCGCTGGTAGTGAGCGCGGCATAGGCCTGCAGCGCCTGCGTCACCATGCGCGGGCGCGGCTGGGGCTGCCAGGCATCGCCGCCCTTGGCTTCCATCGCCGCGCGGCGCGTGGCCAGCACTTCGTCGCTGACGGCCACATTGATGGTGCGGGCGGGGATGTCGATCTCGATGATGTCGCCCTCCTCCACCAGCCCGATCGCGCCGCCCTCGGCCGCTTCCGGCGAGCAATGGCCGATGGAAAGGCCGGAGGTGCCGCCAGAGAAGCGCCCGTCCGTCACCAGCGCGCAGGCTTTGCCGAGGCCGACCGACTTGATGTAGCTGGTCGGGTACAGCATCTCCTGCATGCCGGGGCCGCCCTTGGGGCCCTCGTAGACGATCAGCACGATGTCCCCGGCCTTGACCTTCTTGCTCAGGATCGCCTTCACCGCGTCGTCCTGGCTTTCGAAGCGGCGGGCGGGGCCGCGGAACTTCAGGATGCTCTCATCCACGCCCGCGGTCTTCACGATGCAGCCTTCAAGCGCGATGTTGCCGAACAGCACGGCCAGGCCGCCATCCTTGCTGAAGGCGTTCGCCAGGTTGCGGATCACGCCCTTCTCGCGGTCGGCATCCAGCTCATCCCAGCGGGAGGACTGGCTGAAGGCGGTCTGCGTCGGCACGCCACCAGGTGCGGCGCGGAAGAATTCCTGCACCGCCGGCGAGGGCTTCACGGCGATGTCCCAACCATCCAGCGCCTCGCCCAACGTCTTGGCGTGCACGGTGGGCACGTCGCGATGGATCAGCCCGGCGCGGTCCAGTTCGCCCAGGATCGCGGGGATGCCGCCGGCGCGATGGACGTCTTCCACATGCACGTCGGCAATCGCCGGGGCCACCTTGCACACGCAGGGGACGCGGCGCGACAGCCGGTCGATATCGGCCATGGTGAACGGGATCCCGCCCTCCTGCGCCGCGGCCAAAAGGTGCAGCACGGTGTTGGTGGACCCGCCCATGGCGATATCCAGCGTCATCGCGTTCTCGAAGCTGCGGAAGGTGGCGATGTTGCGCGGCAGGGCGCTGTCGTCGTTGCCTTCGTAGTAGCGCTTGGTCAGTTCCACCACCAGGCGCCCGGCCTCCTCGAACAGCGCCTTGCGGTCGGAGTGGGTCGCCAGCACGGTGCCGTTGCCGGGCAGCGCCAGGCCCAGGGCTTCCGTGAGGCAGTTCATCGAGTTGGCGGTGAACATGCCGGAGCAGGAACCGCAGGTCGGGCAGGCGGAGCGCTCGATCACCTCCACCTCGGCATCGCTGTACTTGTCGTCGGCCGCGTAGATCATCGCGTCGATCAGGTCGATCTTGCGCTGGTGGCCCTTCAGCTCGATCTTGCCGGCCTCCATTGGCCCGCCGGAGACGAACACCACGGGGATGTTGAGGCGCATCGCGGCCATCAGCATGCCGGGCGTGATCTTGTCGCAGTTGCTGATGCACACCATCGCATCGGCGCAGTGGGCGTTCACCATGTATTCCACGGCGTCTGCGATCAGCTCGCGCGAGGGCAGGCTGTAGAGCATGCCGTCATGGCCCATGGCGATGCCGTCATCCACCGCGATGGTGTTGAATTCCTTGGCGATCCCGCCGGCCGCCTCGATCTCGCGCGCCACCAGCTGGCCGAGATCCTTCAGGTGCACGTGGCCGGGCACGAACTGGGTGAAGGAATTCACGACGGCGATGATCGGCTTGCCGAAATCACTGTCCTTCACGCCTGTCGCGCGCCACAGGCCGCGGGCGCCGGCCATGTTGCGGCCATGGGTGGTGGTGCGGGAGCGATATGCGGGCATGAAGGTCCTCCAGATGCGCGCTTTTTGGCCCATGCGGGCAAGGCTTGTCCACATCGTCAGAAATGGGGGCACGCATCCAGCGGCGCGGGCGCGTATGGCGGCATGTCGCGCATTGCCAAGTTCTTCCCGCTAGGTGACAACCTTGCAATCAGGATCTTGGGAGTTTCGCATGGGCCGCCTTGCCGCCACGGGTCTGGCAACAGCACTTTCGCTGCTTGTCGCAGCCCCGGCCCTGTCGCGGCCACTGCCCAATGGCGGCGTGACCGCGCCGGAGGTGGCCGAAGTGCTGCAGGCGCTCGGCTTCAAGGTCACGGAGAGCAAGGACGGCGACGGCGACCCGATGCTGCGCTCCAGCGATGGCAACATCGAGTTCGGCATCTATTTCTACGAGTGCCCCAAGGCGGACGGGGCCGCGCCGGTGCGCTGCCCCTCCATCCAGTTCCTCACCATGCGCAGCTCGCCCCCGAACCCGCAGGCGGTGGCCAAGTGGAACCAGGCCAAGCGCTTCACCCGCGCCTACCAGACGCAGGACAACCGCGTTTACATCGAGATGGATGCCGAACTGTCGCAGGGCATCTCCACCGAACACATTACCCGGCTGGTCTATCGCTGGTCCGGGGGCCTTGCCGATCTCGGCAAGGCGTTCCCGTAGCGCCGCCGGGTGCGGCGCGCGGGCAAGTAGCAGGAGCGGAACGATGATGCGTACAATGATGGCCGGCCTCGCGCTGGTGCTGGCCTCTGCCCCGGCCATGGCCGGTCCGCTGCCCGATGGCGGTGTGACGGCCGATGAGGTGGCGAGCGTGATGCGCGCCCTGAAGCTGCCGGTGGAGAGGACCACGGACCGCCAGGGCGACCCGCTGATCCTCAGCACCTTGGGCGGCCGCAAGTTCGGCGTCTATTTCTACCAGTGCCAGAGCGAACGTTGCGCTTCGATACAATACTCGGCAGGATACGAGGGCGGGGCCAGCGTGCCGATGGTCAAGATCCACGACTGGAACCGCACCAAGCGCTTTGGCCGCGCCTATGCCGATGGCGGCACGCTTTATGTGGAGATGGACATGGACGTGGAGCGTGGCGCCACAACGGAAGCGCTGGCGAACAATTTCGAGCGCTGGGCGGCGGTGATGGAACAGTTCCCGAAGTTCTTCAAATGAGCCAGGGCACCGGTGGTGGGCGTATCGGCCGCAGGGGACTGTTGCTTGCCACCACCGGTGCATTGGCGGGGGGCGGGGCGATAAGCTCCGTCGCTTCATCCGCGCCCGGCCCTCTGCCGACCACCACGCCGGAGGCCGCGGGCTTCCGCCCCGACCTCGCCGAGCAGCTGGAGGCCGGCCTGCGCTCTGGCGCGCTGCGCGACCTGCACGGCGTGGTGCTGGCCCGCAAAGGGCAGATCGTGCTGGAGCGCTACCTCAGCGGTCCCGACGATGCCTGGGGGCGCAAGCTCGGCGTGGTCCAGTTCGGGCCCGAGGTGCTGCACGATTTACGCTCGGTGACGAAAAGCCTGGTGGGCCTGCTGTACGGGATCGCCCTGGCACAGGGGCGCGTGCCGGCGCCCGAGGCCCCCTTGTTCGCGCAGTTCCCGGAGCACGCAGACCTGCTGGCCGCCACCCCGGCGCGCGCGGCGATCACGGTGGCGCATGTGCTGGGCATGACCATGGGCACGCAGTGGCGCGAAACCGACGTGCCCTATACCGACCCGACCAACGACGAAATCGCCATGGAGCGGGCGCCGGATCGGGTTCGCTACGTGCTGGAGCGCCCCGTGGTGGAGGCGCCAGGGAAGCGTTGGGTCTATTCCGGCGGCGCGGTGGCGTTGCTGGGCGTGCTGATCGAGCGCGGCACCGGCAAGGGTTTGCACGCCTTCGCGCAGGAGGTCCTGTTCGGCCCGCTGGGCATCACCACCAGCGAATGGGCAACCGGGCGCGATGGCCGTGCCTCGGCGGCTTCGGGTGCGCGGCTTCGCCCGGCGGACCTGTTGCGGATCGGCCTGATGGTCCTGGCCGGCGGCCGGTCTGGCGACACGCAGGTGGTGCCCGCTGGCTGGGTGCAGGCCCTGATGCAACCGCGCGTGGAGGCGTTTGATGGGGTTCGCTATGGCTGGCTTTGGTATGCCGGCCAGATCGGCACCCCCGCCCTGCCCGGCCGGCACCCCTGGATGGCCGGCTTCGGCAATGGCGGCCAGCGTATGTGGCTGGTGCCGGCGGCCGACCTCGTGCTGGTCAGTGTGTCGGGCGCCTACGACACCCCGGACCAGTGGATGACCCCGGCGAAGCTCTTTCGCGACATCGTCATGGCCAACCTCATCCGCGCCTGAGCGGAAAGGCCACGCACAGGTTGTTCGCCGGCATCTCCGTGATCTCCGGCGCGCCGAACCCGGCGGCGCGGGCCAGTGCGTCCACTGCCTCCAGGTCGCGCAGGCCCCATTGCGGGTTGCGCGCGCGCAGATCGGCATCGAAGGCCTCGTTGCCCGGTGCCGTCGGCACGCCCTGGCGGAAGAACGGGCCGTAGAGCAGCAGGATGCCGCCCCTGCCTTCAACGTTGGGCGAAAGCACCCGCCCTGCCCCGGCCACCAGGCCCTCGGCCGCCGCCCAGGGGGCGATGTGGATCATGTTGCAGCACAGCAGCAGGTCGAACGGTCCCGCCGGCCACGCGCCGGCGGTGGCATCCAGCGCGAGCGCCGGGCGCACATTCGGGATACCCTCGCACCAGGCATCGATGCTGGCACGGCGCGCCGCATCGGGGTCGCTGGGCTGGAACACCACGCCGGGCAGCGCCGCGGCGAAATGGGCCGCGTGTTCGCCGCTGCCGCTCGCCACCTCCAGCACCGTGCCGCGCTCCGGCAGCAGGCGGCGCAGCACCTCCAGGATCGGGTCGCGGTTGCGGGCGGCGGCAGGGGCGTGCTGGCGGGCATCGGTCATGGCGCCATTTGCCGCCCTTCCCGGCGCCCCGTAAACCGGAGACGGCGCGAAGGAGGCAGGGATGGGCGAGGCGGAGACGGAACTGCGGCGGCTGCTGGAGATCATGGCCGCCCTGCGTGCGCCAGTCGGTGGCTGCCCGTGGGACGTGCAGCAGGATTTCGACAGCATCGCCCCCTACACGATCGAGGAAGCCTACGAGGTGGCCGATGCCATCGCGCGGCGGGACTTCGCCGCCCTGCCGGATGAGCTCGGCGACCTGCTGTTCCAGGTGGTCTATCACGCCCGCATGGCGGAGGAGGAAGGCCGCTTCGGCTTCGCCGACGTGGCCAAGGCGATCGCCGACAAGATGGTTCGCCGCCACCCGCATGTGTTCGGCGAGGCCGCCGCCCGTGATGCCGGCATGCAGCGCGCCGCCTGGGAGGAGCAGAAGAAGGCCGAGCGCACTGCCCGCGCGGAGATCGGCACCCTGGCCGGCATTCCCATCGCGCTCCCTGCCCTCACCCGCGCCCAGAAGCTGACGGCGCGGGCCGCCCGCGTTGGTTTCGACTGGCCGGACGCCGCCGCGGTGCTGGAGAAGCTGGACGAGGAAGTGGCCGAACTGCGCGCCGAGCTTCCCGAAGCCGATCCCGCCCGGCTGGCGGATGAGGTGGGCGACCTGCTGTTCGTGCTGGCCAACCTCGCCCGCAAGCTGGATCTGGACCCGGAGCGCTGCCTGCGCCAGGCCAATGCCAAGTTCGCCCGCCGCTTCGGGCACATCGAAACCGCGCTCGCCGCCGAAGGCCGCACGCCCGGCGAGGCGACGCTGGAGGAAATGGAGGCGCTGTGGGTGGCGGCGAAGCGCAAGGAGCGCGGCTGACGCCTTCACCAGACGAATTGTACCAAAAATCGCAAATCGCCTCATTGCCTTCGCCGCATGAAATGGTATTTCGGCATATCCGAGTCACCTTTCGTTAAGGTTTTTGGCCATGCAGCAGGATTGCGCTTCCCGCCGTTCCTTCCGCTTCGCCCTGGCTGGCACGCTGTTGCTGGCCACGGCGGCACCGGCCCTCGCGGGCCCCTACGCCGCCGCGGTGATGGCCGACTCGCCCTATGCCTATTGGCGGTTCAACGAGACCAGCGGCACCACGGCGGCGGATTCCTCCGGCAACGGCATCGCCGGCACCTACGTCAACACCCCCACGCTGGGCGAATCCGGGCCGTTGGCCGAATCCGGCAACACCGCGGTGCGCTTCACCCGCAGCAGCCAGGAATACATGAATGTTGCCGCCACCTTTGGCGGGGTCGGCTGGAACCAGCTGACCGTGGAAGCCTGGGTGAACGTGGCAAGCGGCAGCAGCGACTTCCAGGCGATCGTGAGCAGCCTGGGGCTGGACTTCGTGCACCTGCAGGTTTTCCCGGCCGGCAACAACGCGGTGTTCGGCACCGGAGGCAACGCCATCCTGCCGATCCTGACCCAGGCGCAGACGACGGGCTGGCACCACGTGGCGCTGACGGCCAAGGCGGGCGAGCAGCGCCTGTATCTCGATGGCACGCTGATCGGCTCCGCCACCTCGCCGCTGGGTGACGTGATCGCCGCGACCCCGATCCGCGTTGGCGCAGGCTACAGCGGCGGGCGCTTCTTCGACGGCTGGATCGACGAGGTGGCGATCTACCGCAGCGCGCTCAGCGAGGCGCAGATCGACGCCCATATCGCCGCCGCCATCCAGGTCGACACGCTGGAGCCCGCCAGCATGGCCCTGCTTGGCGCCGGGCTGCTCGGGTTGGCGGGGCTGCGGCGCCGCGCCGCCTGCTTGCCTTCCGCGTGAACCCAGCCACCATGCCGCGATCGGCATGGGAGGCGAGGCAATGCGCGTGGGTGTGGTGGGCTTCGGCGCCTGGGGCAAGTTTCACGCGCGCGCCTGGCGCAAGGTAGCGGGCGCGGAGCTTGCCGGCATCGCCGCCCATGGCGACAGCTCTGCCGCCGAGGCCGCGGCCGAATTCCCGGACGTGCCGATCCACCGCACCCTCGCCGCCCTGTTGGAAGCCGGGGTGGAAGTGGTGGACATCGTGGCGCCGAACCACCTGCACGCGGCCATGGTGCTCGCGGCGCTGGAGGCCGGGTGCCATGTGGTGGTGGAGAAGCCGCTGGCGACCAGCACCGCCGATCTCGATCGCATCGTGGCCGCCGAGCGTGCCAATGGGAAACGCGTGAGCGTGGTGCATGAGCTGCGGGTTTCCGAGCAATGGGGGCTGATCCGGCAGGAGATCGCGGCCGGTGCCATCGGGACCCCAATGGCCGGGGTGTATTCGCTGTTCCGCCGGCCGTTCCGGGGCGGCAGCACCGGCTGGCGGCATGATCCCGCGCGCGTCGGCTCCTGGATCCTGGAGGAGCCGGTGCATTTCCTGGACCTGCTGGTCTGGTATTTCGCCGCCCACGGCACCCCGGCCACGGTGCAGGCCACCGCCACGCCGGGCACGCTCGGCGCCAATCTGGCGATGACGGTGCGCTATGCCAGCGGGGCCTTTTTTACCGTGACGCAGATCCTGGACGGGTTCGAGCACCATTGCGCGCTGGACATCGCCGGCACCGACGGCGCGCTGCGCAGCTGGTGGTCTGCCGGGGATGCGCGGGTGACGGAAAGCAATGCCGGGCTTTCGATCCGCCGTGCCGGGGCCGAGGCGCCGGAGACGATCCGCTTCGGGCAATCCGGCGAGGTGTTCGAACTGGTGGAGCATCTGCGGCGCAGCCACGCGGCGTTCCTGGCAGGGACGACGCCGCTGTCGGCGGAGGAAGCGGCGCTCAGCGTGCGGCTGTGCCTGGCGGCGGAGGAATCGGTGCGGCTGGGCCGGGCGGTGGCGCTGAATCGGTAAGGCCCGATGCGGACATGGGTCGTCGCCGCCGGAGGCGGGGTTTTCGCGACGGATTCGGGGTGATGGGGGCGCTCGGGTGCCAGGGCGGGGCACGGGCGGCCTGCGCCGGGCAGGGTACGGGCGCGCGCTGGCCGGACAGGGGCATGCCGCGGTTGGGGTGGCCGCGCATGAGCCAGCCGATCTCCGCCCGCAACTGGAGCAGGCGGTGCAGGGCGTACGCATTCTGGGCGGAGTCCAGGTCATCGCCGAGATCGGTGTTGGTGGAGAAGAGCCAGTCCTGGCGCAGGAGGTGCCGTGTGCGGCACGGGGCCTCGGCCCGCGAGAAGGCGGCGAGCAGGGCGAGCAGCAGGAGCTTCAACGGCGCCGGAATCCGGGCGTGCAGAATCGCCCGCGCCCAGGGGCGCGGTGCGTCGGCTTCGACCGGAGTGGCGGGTTGATGTGGCATCACCGGTTATTGTGCCGAACGCAACACCGGTGGAAAAGGAAAAAAACTACGTACGTAGGATAAAAGAGCTACGGCGATGGCTGCGCGTCGGATGACCGGAGGGGCTGACAGGGAAGGAAGCGTCTTCTTTTTTCTGAAGAAAAAAGAAGCAAAAAAGACTTTATTATTTTGGCTCAGGTGCAGTGAAACCCAAGGAATTGGTGCGGCGCGATGGTTTTCGTCGCTTCTCTGGCAATGACGGATAAGGTCGGGCGCAAAGTCATAAAAGTTTTTTGGTTCTTTTTTTCAAAAAAGAACTGCTTGCGGAGAAGCCGCCGAGGTCTTTCGAGCTGGGCTCGATCACCATGTCCACGGCGCCATCGGCTTCGGGGGAGACGGGCGGCAGCCAGCTCATGGATGGGGCTCCGCAACGGCTTGGGCTGCGCTACAGGTGGGATGCGGTGCGGCCGTTGCCAGTGTGGCAGGCGGCGAGGGGCCACGAGGTGCGACGGGAAGATGGCGTGAGACAGCGATGGGCGTTGGCGGCGGCCGCGGCGACCGGCGTGCAGGTGGGGGCGGCGATGGTGGCCAGCCGCTATGTGGTGCATGAGGCCGGGCCGGCCACGCTGACCTTCGTGCGCTATGTGGTGGCCGTGCTGCTGATCTCGCCCTGGCTGCTGCGCATGAAGCGGCCGCGTTTTGGCGTTCGGGATTTCTGGGCGCTGGCCGGGTTGGGCGTGCTGCAGTTCGGCGTGCAGATCGCGCTGCTGAACGTGGGGCTGGCGTTCCTGCCCGCGGTGCGCGCCTCCGTGCTGTTCAACACCTTTCCGCTGATGACGATGCTGATCGCCGCCGTGCTGGGGCGGGAGAAGCTGACCGCCGCGAAATGCCTGGGGGCGCTGCTCGCCTTCCTCGGCGTGGCCGCCACCTTCGGCGATGCGGTGCTGGCTGGCGTTTCGGCGCGGGAATGGCCGGGGGTGCTGGCCGTGCTGGCCGCCGCCACGGTGGGTGCGTTGGCCACCGTGCTGACCCGCCCCTACGTGCCAAGGCACGGCACGCTGGCCGTCGGCGGGCTGGCCATGGCGGCCACCGTGGTGGCGATGCTGCCGCCGGCGCTGGCGGAGGGGATGATTGCCACCCTGCCCGCCCTTGGCGCCACCGGATGGGCGGCGCTGGTGTTCATCGGCATGTCCAGCGGCGTGGGCTACATGCTGTGGCTGACGGCGCTGCGCCATGCCTCGGCCAGCCA
>CANHKG010000123.1 GCA_947460455.1 Rhodospirillales bacterium
CATATCAGCTGGGACGGCATCGCGGCACGGCTGCTGTTCAGCCTGTTCGTCGTCTTCGCCACCTACAACCCCTCGGGCCGCTCGTACTGGCACTGGGCCTGGGAAGGGGAGGCGGGGTTCTGGACGCGGCTGGCCGTCGGCCTCGTGCTACTGCTCACCCATCTCGCCCTGTTCCTCACCCTGCGCGGCCTGCTCGGCTGGAAAGGGCTGCTGCTCGTCGGCACCACTTTCGCCGTGCTGATGCTGGCCGCCCGGGAGCTGGGCCTGCCCCAGCTCCCCGGCTCCTGGTCCGGCACCGCCCCGCTGGTGCTGATCAGCCTTCTCTACACCTTCGGTCTCAGCTGGTCCCTGGTGCACCACCGCGCCGCCGGCATCACCCACGTGGAGCCCCTGAAATGAGCGCCACCCTCGCCCCGCCGCCGCCCTCAACACAGGAAGCCCCCACAAAGGCCGATGCCTTCGTCGTCTCCTGCATCGACCCGCGCACCTCCGGCGGCGTCGCCAACCTGCTCGCCGCCCTGGGCCGGGAGGATCGCTACAGCGAACTCCGCATCGCCGGCGCCGCCCTGGCCGCGTACGACCCCGCCTCCCCCGCCGCCACCGTGCTGTGGGAGAACCTCGCCGCCTCGCGCAAGCTGCACGGCATCCGCAAGGTCACGTTCCTCAACCACCGCGACTGCGGCGCCATGCACATCTGGGCCGGCCGCCGCCTGGCCGACGATCCCATGGAGGAGCAGCGCCGCCACACGGAAGTGCTGACCCGCGCCGCCGAGGAAGTCCGCCGCCGCCACCCGGACCTGCTGGTGGAACTGAAGCTGATGGACCTGGACGGCACCACGCGGGTGATCCCCTGCGCCGCCTGCATCCCCGCCGGCTTCCACCCCAACAGCGTCGGCCCCGCCGCCCAGCTGCTGGCCGATGTACCGCCGGAAGGCATGGTGCTTACGCCCGCACGCATGCAGGGCACGCAGCCGGATCCGCAGGGCTTCGCCGCCCTGGTGCGCGTGCGCGCCGAAGGCCCGCCGCTCTCGGCGGAGGCGGAACTCGCCCTGCTCTCCGAAGGCATCACCCGCTACGGCCTCACCGCCCGCGCGGCGCAGGAGGTCAGCGGCAGCGTGCTCGCCACGCTGCGCCCCACCGGCGCCGGCGCCACGCGCGATGTGCGCGAAGTGTTGCGCACCCGGGCCGACACCGCCGGCCGCATCGGCCAGCAGGATGTGCGCGCCGCCGCCCGGCTCTATCGCCGCCTCTCCGGCCCCGGCACCAGCCACCTGGAATCCGAACGCCGCGCCGCCACCCTGGCGGAGGAGGAAGGCCTGGTGCCGCGCCCCAAGGGCCCCTGGCCGTTCCGCTCCACACGCTGGTTCCGCACGCTGGTGCAGCCCACCCCCGCCACACCCGCGCGCCGGCAGGCCAGCGCATGAACCTGCGCACCGCCACACTTGCCCTGGGCGCCCTCGCCCTGGCTGCCCTGCTCGCCGCCACCCCGGCCGCGGCGCAACAGCAAGGCGGCTGGCTGGACCGCTTCAACCGCCAGGTGTTCGAACTGAACGAGCACCTCTCCAACGGCGTGGACGCCCTGCGCCAATCCCTGCCGGATGGCTTCGCGGTGCCGGACTGGCTCTCCCAGGGTGCCGGCAACATGCTCTCAAACACGGTCAACGAACCGATCACCGCGCTCAGCCACGCCCTGTCCGGCGATTTCGGCCAGGCCGCCGGCTCGCTGCGCCGCTTCGGCACCAACCTCACCCTCGGCATGCTCGGCACGCGCGACGTGGCCACCGAAATGGGCATGGACGTGCCGCGCAACGATATCGGCCTCGCCCTGTGCCGCCACGGCGTGCCGGACGGCCCCTACGTGGTGCTGCCCATCGTCGGCCCGCGCACGCTGCGCGACGCCATCGCCGACATCGTGGTCACCAACGCCATCATCTACGTGGCACTCATCCCGGTCTTCGGGCCGGTACCAGGCCTCATGACCCTCCTGGTCATCGAGGCGCTGGACGAAGCCGCCGCCCTGGCCGTCGCCCGCCAGATCGATTCCGCACACGAGCGCGGCGGCACCTACGACGACGTGCGCGAACGCTACGTGGCCGGGCGCGCCCTGCGCTGCGGCGGCGCCTAGCGGGGCGCTGGAATGCTCATGCGGGCCGGAATTCCGGCACCCCGCACCGATCAGCAGAAGGACCGAGGTCTATGAAGACAGCTCATTTCCTGGCCGCGGCCGTGGCACTCGCGGCCTGCGCAGGCGCCCTGCCCGCCCTGGCCCAGGGCACCACCAAGCCGGCGGCCCCCGCAGCACCCGTGGCCGCCGCGCCCGCCGCCCCGGCAGCCCCCGGCGCGCTGGAGGCGATCCGCGCCCGCGGCCACCTCCTGTGCGGCGTCTCCCCGGCCACCCCCGGCTTCGCCCTGCAGGATGGCCGCGGCGAATGGCGCGGCCTCGATGTCGATTACTGCCGTGGCATCGCGTCCGCGGTGCTGGGCGATGCCGCCAAGGCCCGCTTCGTGCCCGTCCCCGCCGCCGAGCGCTTCGACATGCTGCGCCGCGGCGCCATCGATATCCTGGCCCGCGCCACCACCTGGACCCTGGAGCGCGACGTGGGCGAGGGCGCCAGCTTCGCCGCCGTCACCTATTTCGATGGCCAGGGCTTCCTGGTCCGCCGCGCCAGCGCCGTCAGCCGCGTGCAGCAGCTGGATGGCGCCAAGGTCTGCGTCGAAGCCGGCACCACCTCGGAACAGAACCTCGCCGAATACGCCCGCACCATGCGCCTGCGCATCACCCCGGTGGCCGCGCGCGGCGCCGATGCCACCCGTGCGGCCTTCATGGCCCAGTACTGCGATGCGCTCACCAGCGACACCGCGGCGCTGGCCGGCTTCATGGCGCAGCAGGGCAACAACGCCGCCAACTTCGCCATCCTCTATGAGGTGATCTCCAAGGAGCCGCTGGGCCCCGTGGTGCGCGAAGGCGACCGCAAGCTGTTCAGCATCGCCCGCTGGGTCCACTTCGCCATGCTCTCCGCCGAGGAGCTGGGGCTGGACAGCAAGAACGTCGCCGAGATGAAGGCCGCCCCCGGCGGCGCCCTGGCCGAAGCCGGCCAGGAAGTGCAGCGCCTGTTCGGCGTCACCGGCCGCTCCGGCGAGCTGCTGGGCCTGGATGCCGACTGGGGCGCGCGCGTCATCCGCCAGGTGGGCAACTACCGCGAGGTGTGGGAGCGCAACATCCAGCCGCTGGGCCTGCAGCGCGGCCTGAACCTGCTGTGGAACCAGGGCGGCCTTCAATACGCCCCCCCGATCCGCTGAACCCCGTCCCCTCCCCCTCCCGCCCGGCACAAATGCCGGGCGGGTCCTGCCCCCATTACCGGCCGGGCCCCTCGCCCGCGGAAGGTCCTCGATGACCGACATCCTCGAACACGTGCAGGCCCGATCGGACCAAGGAAGTCCCCATGAAGCCGGCGCAGATGCCGCCTTCCGCCCCAGCGAATACACCGGCTTCCTGATCCACGCCGTGCAGGCCGCCACCGCCGGCCACCCGCTTGGCCACCCCCTGGGCCGTGTCGTCGAAATCGGCGTCGGCTCCGGCGCCGTGCTCGCCAGCCTCGCCAACCGCGGCGCCACCAGCCTCACCGGCACCGATGTCGATCCCGGCGCGATCCTTGCCACCCAGCGCCTGATGGACAGCCTGGGCCAGCCCGTCGAGCTGGCCTGCGGCGACCTCTGGGCCCCGCTCGCCGGCCGCCGCTTCGATCTCGTGCTGGCCAACCCGCCACACTTCCCCATGCTCGCCCCGGGCTATGCCGGCCGCCCCCCGCAATGGAGCTTCGGCGGCCCGGATGGCCGCCTGGTGATGGACCAGCTGCTGCGCGGCCTGCCGAAGCATCTCGCCAAGGATGGCCGTGCCTACGTGGTCCACAGCGCCTTCCTCGGCCTCGCCGCCACGCATCGCCTGCTGGCCGAGCGCGGCCTCACCGCCCGCATCGTCGCCTCCAGCTTCATGCCGCTGGCACCCGAAAAGCTGCCAGTGATGGCCCCCGCCGTGCTGCACGGCGCCGGGCCAGAGGCGATCCAGCGCATCGGCCCGCACACCTTCCTGCGCACCGATGTGCTGGAGATCGCCGCCACCGCTCCCGGAGGCGCCTAGCCCCATGCGCCACCTCATCGCCGCCCTCCTCTTCCTCGCCGGCCTCGCCACCCCCGCCCAAGCCGACAGCGCCGCGGCGCTCCAGGCCCTTGTGGACCAGGCCCGCGCCCGCGCCACCACCCAAGGCTGCGAGGCCGTGCCGCGCGACAGCCTCGCCGGGGTCCTCTGCAACGGCCACATCCGCGTCGGCGTGCGCGGCAACTACCCGAACTTCGGCATCGCCGACGGCCTGGGTGCGGACACGCGCCGCGCCGGCTTCGAGATCGAGGTCGCCCGCGCCATTGCCGCACGCCTCGGCGTGGAAGCGCGCTTCGTCACCGTCACGCCCGCCAACCGCATCGCCAACCTTGTCGAACGCCGGGTGGATCTCGTCATCGCCACCATGGGCCACACCCTGCAGCGCGACGAACAGGTGCGCTTCATCCGCCCGCACTACTACCAGTCCACCACCGTCGTGGTCGGAGACCGCCGCCTGCCTGCCCGCAACTGGGAGCAGATGGCCGGCCGCACCGTCTGCGTGCCGCTCGGCAATGCCGACACGCTGCACCTGGTGCAGCACGGCGTGCGCCTGCTGATCTTCGACAGCCCGCAACAGCTGGTCGATGCGCTGAAGCGCGAGATCTGCTCACTGGCGATGCACGACGACAGCTTCTTCAGCAACAGCTTCGCCGACCCCGCCTTCGCCGCGCGCTTCGAACAGAAGCTCGCCGTCTCCGCCCTGCCCTGGGGCATGGCCACGCCCCCCGGCAGCGACCTCGCCGCCTTCCTCGATGGGCTCAGCGCCCAGTGGCACGCCGAGGGCCGCTTCCTGCAGGCCGCCAACGGCTTCCCGATCGCGCGTGATTTCCTGGAAGGCCAGCGCACCCTGTGGTCCAGCCCGGCCTGCACCACCGCCGGCGCCACCCCCGCCCCCGGCTGCCTCGGCGAACCGTCCGACACCACCCTGCCCCCCACCCGCTTCGCGCCGGATGTGGACCGGTTCGAAGCCTGGCTGCGCAACACGCTCGGCATCGCCATCACCCTGCCCATGCTGAAAACCGAAGTGGCGTTCGAGGCCTTCCTGCGCGGCATCGTCTTCTCGCTGGTGCTGGTGGTCGGCTCCATCGCCTCCACCCTGGGGCTGGCCATGCTCTTCGCCAGCGCGCTCTGCGCCCGCCCCGCCGCCGCCCGCATCGCCGCCCGCATGGCCACCGGCGTGCTGCAATGCTCGCCGCTGGTACTGCTGCTGTTCTTCGGCTACATGGTCGCCAGCACCCTGGTGCCCTACTCCGCCCCGGTGGCGCTGGTGATCGCCGTGGTGATGATCGGCCTCTACAACGGCAGCTCCGCCGCCCAGGCGATCGGCGAATTCCACGCCACACAGCGCAGCACCTCCGCCACCTGGCCGCCTTTGCGCGGCGCCATCCAGGGCGCCGCGGTGCAGATCATGTCCTTCCTGGTCAACGCCACGAAATCCAGCGCGGTCGCCAGCATGGTCGGCGTGCCGGAACTGCTGAACGAACTCACCGACATCACCTCCTTCACCAGCGAGCGGATCATGACCTACTCGTTCCTGCTCATCTTCTACACGCTGCTGGTCAGCCTGGTGGTCACACTGATGCGCTCGCTCCAGGGCGTCTTCGAACGGAGGGCCGCGGCATGATCGAAATCCTGCCCGGCTTCCTGCCGGTCTTCCTCGCCGGCCTGGTGGTCAACCTGGAGATCGCCTTCGCCTCGCTGGTCCTCGGGCTGCTCCTCGGCCTCCCGCTGGCGGTCTCCCTCGGCGCCGGCCGCGCGCTGGCCGCCCCCGCCGGCAGCCTCGTCGGCCTGCTGCGCGCCGCCCCCACCTTCGTGGTGATGTTCTTCCTGCTCAACATCCTGCCGCGCGAAATCCAGATCGCCGGCCACGACATCCAAACCGGCCTGCTCGCCGTCATCCTCGCCAATGCCGCCTACGCCGTGGCCTACATCGCCGATAACGGCCTGGTGGCGCTGCGGGCGCTCCGCGCCGGCAACATGGCCGCCGCCGTGCTGTTCCTGCCCAACGTCACCCGCGCCTTCTTCGTGCTCACCCTGGCCTCGTCCATGGCCGCCGCGGTCGGCACGCCAGAGGCGATCTTCGTCACCCTGCGCCAGGCCGAACGCCTCCCGGCCCTGTCGGACCAGATCCTGCTCTTCGCCTTCGTGATGCTGTTCTTTGGTGCCGTGCTGCAGACGGTCTTCGCCATCATCAACGCGGTGCGCGCCGCGATCCTGCATCGGCTGGCGCCTGCCTAAGCAAGCGCCTTCTTTTTCTGAAGAAAAAGAAGCAAAAAGACTTTTGGAATTTGATGCGGAGAGGCCGAGCCTCTCCGCATCAAACGAACGAAAGTTTTTTGGTTCTTTTTTTCAAAAAAGAACCGCTTCCTTCCTCAGCCGACGATCTCGCAGCCCGAGAAGAAATAAGCGATCTCAATCGCCGCATTCTCCGTGCTGTCCGAGCCATGCGCGGAATTGGCCTCGATGCTCTCGGCGAATTCCTTGCGGATCGTCCCGGGCGCCGCGTTGGCCGGGTTCGTAGCACCCATCACTTCGCGGTACTTCGCCACGGCGTTGTCGCCTTCCAGCACCTGCACCACCACGGGGCCGGAGGTCATGAACGTCACCAGCTCGCGGAAGAAGCCGCGCTCGCTGTGCACGCCGTAGAACGTCTCTGCCTGTGCGGTGGTCATGTGGATGCGCTTCTGCGCCACGATGCGCAGGCCCGAAGCCTCGATCTTGGCGTTGATCGCGCCGGTCAGGTTGCGCCGCGTCGCGTCGGGCTTGAGGATGGAAAAAGTGCGTTCAGTGGCCATGGAACTGGACCCTTCATGAGGACTCGTGATCGGCCGGGGCTTTAGAGCAGCCACCGCACAGCGGCAACCCCTTCCCCCTGCGCGGCCGGGCGGCTACATCCCCCACATCATGAGCCTCCTGATCGCACGCGGCGTCGTCATCCGGCTCGGGGGTCGCACCCTGCTGGACAATGCCGACCTCACCATCGACCCCGGCCGCCATGTCGGCCTGGTCGGGCGCAACGGCGCCGGCAAATCCACCCTGCTGCGCGCCATCTCCGGCGAGCTGGCCATCGACGACGGCGACATCCGCCTCGCCCAGCGCGCCAAGCTCGGCCAGGTCAAGCAGGAAACCCCCGAGGGCCCGAAATCCCTGGTCGACATCGTGCTCGAAGGCGACCCCGAACGCCTCTCCCTGCTGGCGGAGGCCGAAACCGCCCCCCCGGAGCGCCTGGCCGAAATCCACGACCGCCTGCAAGCCATCGACGCCGACAGCGCGCCGGCCCGCGCCGCCACCATCCTGGCCGGCCTCGGCTTCGACATGGCGGCACAGGCCCGCCCGGTCAGCAGCTTCTCCGGCGGCTGGCGCATGCGCGTCTCGCTCGCCACCGCCCTGTTCAGCGCGCCCGATTTGCTGCTGCTCGATGAGCCCACCAACCACCTGGATCTCGAAGCCACGCTGTGGCTCGAAACCTGGCTGCAGAAATTCCCGGGGGCCGCCATCGTCGTCAGCCACGACCGCGGCCTGCTCGATCGCTGCGTGGACAGCATCGCCCATCTCGACCGCGGCAAGATCAACGTCACCCCCGGCGGCTACGACGAATTCGTCCGTATCCGCACCGAGCGCGCCGCCCAACAGGCCGCCGCCGCCGCCAAGATCGCCACGCAAAAGGCCCACATGCAGGCCTATGTCGATCGCTTCCGCTACAAGGCCAGCAAGGCCCGCCAGGCGCAAAGCCGCCTCAAGGCCATCGCCCGCCTGCCGGTGATCGACAGCGTGCTGGAAGACCACGTCACCCGCTTCAACTTCCCGGAACCGGCAGCCCTCGCGCCTCCCATCCTCACCATGGACCGCGTTTCCGTGGGCTATGGCGGCGCGCCCATCCTGCGCGGCCTCAGCCTGCGCGTGGACCAGGAAGACCGCATCGCGCTGCTCGGCGCCAACGGCAACGGCAAGTCCACCCTGGCCAAGCTGATCGCCGGCAAGCTGGAGCCCGACAGCGGCACCATGCACCGCTCCGGCAAGCTGCGCGTCGGCTACTTCGCCCAGCACCAGTCCGACGAACTGATCCCCAACGAAACCCCGATCGACCACATGCAGCGCGCCCTGCCCCGCGCCCTGCCCGCCCAGGTCCGCAGCCAGCTCGCCCGCTTCGGCCTGGATGCCGACCGCGCCACCACGCCCGTCAAGAACTGCTCCGGCGGCGAAAAGGCCCGCCTCTTGCTGGCGCTCGCCACCCGCGACGCCCCCCAGCTCCTCCTGCTCGACGAACCCACCAACCACCTCGACATCGACGCCCGCGAGGCCCTGGTCCGCGCGCTCGCCGATTTCGAGGGTGCGGTGATGCTCATCACCCACGACCCCCACCTGGTCGATCTCGTGGCCGACACGCTCTGGCTCGTCGCCGATGGCACCGTGAAGCCCTTCGACGGCGACCTGGACGACTACCGCGCCCTGCTCACCGAACGCGCCCGCCCCGCGCCCAAGCAGGATGCCGGCAACCAGCGCGACGAACGCCGCGCCCGCGCCGATGCCCGCGCCGCCACCGCCCCGCTGCGCAAGGCGGCGAAAGACGCCGAAGCCCGCACCGCCCGCCTCACCACCGAGATCAAGAAGATCGAGGCCAAGCTCGCCAGCCCCGATCTCTACACCCCCGCCCGCAAGGGCGAGGTCGCCGCCGCCCAATCCACCCTGGCCGCCCTCAAGCGCCAGCTCCAGGCCGCCGAGGCCGAATGGCTCGCCGCCGAGGAAGCCCTCGAAGCCGCCACCGCCGCCTGACCGGACCCACCATGCCCATCCCCGCCGCCCTCGCCGAAGCCCTCGCCGCCCTCGCCCTCACCCCCACCTGCCGCGAGCACCCCCCGCTCGCCACGGTGGAAAACGCCCACGCCATCTGGGACAACCTCCCCGGCGCCCAGGTCAAGAACCTCTTCATCAAGGACGCGGGCAAGCAATACTGGCTCGTCGTCGTGCCCGGCGACCCGCGCATGGACACCAAGGCGATGGTCCCGCTGATCGGCAGCAAGCGCATCTCCTTCGCCTCGGCGGATGACCTGCGCAGCATCCTCGGCGTCGAGCCCGGCTCCGTCACCCCGCTGGCCATGATGAACGACACGCAGCACCAGGTGCGCCTCGTCATCCACGCGCCGCTGATGCAAGCGGAAACCCTGCTCGTCCACCCGCTGGTCAACACCGCCACGCTGGCAATGCCCCCGGCCGACCTGCTCCGCTTCCTCGCCCACCACGGCGTCACCCCCGCCCTGGTGGACCTGGAGCCCGCCTTCCTGGCCTAATGCCGGCCATGCAGGTCCTCCACTCCCCGCTCCAGCGCCGCCACCACGTCCGCAACTTCATGCGCCACGGCCGCTTCGTCGAAGGCCGCGACACCCCGCTCCGTGCCGACAACGTCCTGGCCGCCCTGCTCGCCGACGGCCACGTGGCCAGCGAAGCCCCCTGGCACGGCATGGCCCCCATCGCCGCCATCCACACCCCGGAATACCTCCGCTTTCTCGAAACCGCCTGGGCCGAGTGGCGCAAGATCCCCAACGCCGGGGAGGAAGTGTACCCCTACGTCTTCCCCGTCCGCGGCATGCAGCACGGCTACCCGAAATCCGTCATCGGCCAGGCCGGCTACCACATGCACGACCTCTGGGTGCCACTCGGCGAACACAGCTTCCAGGTCGCCGTCGCGTCGGCCAACCTCGCCGTCGAAGCCGCCGAGCGCGTCCTGGCCGGCGCCCCGATGGCCTACGCCCTCTGCCGCCCCTCCGGCCACCACGCCTACACCGACATGGGCGGCGGCCAGTGCTTCCTCAACAACGCCGCCATCGCCGCCCAGCACCTGCGCCGCACGCTCGGCCGCATCGCGGTTGTGGATTTCGACGTGCACCACGGCAACGGCACCCAGGGCATCTTCTACGCCCGCAACGACGTCCTCTTCGTCTCCCTCCACCGAGACCCCACGGACTACCACCCCTTCTTCACCGGCTACGCCAACGAACGCGGCGAGGGCGCAGGCCTCGGCTACAACCTCAACCTCCCCCTGCCCGCACACGCCGAGGATCCCGTGGTGCTCGACGCGCTGGAGGAAGCCTGCACCCGCATCGCCGCCTACGGCCCAGACGCCCTCGTCGTCTCCCTCGGCGTCGACGGCCACGAAGACGACCCGACAGACGGCCTCAAGATCACCCACGAAGGCTTCCGCCGCATCGGCGCCCGCCTGCGCGCCCTCGGCCTGCCCACCGTCCTGGTCCAGGAAGGCGGCTACAACGTGGAAACGATCGGCACCTGCGTCGCCAGCGCCATCGCCGGCTTCGACGGGCGGGAGAGCCTCTAGCCTACGCCACCCGATCCATCCGCCGCATCTCGCCGCGGAACGTATCCGTGATGTGCCGCGCCAGCACATCCGTCACCGGCTGCTGCGCATCCCGCCCGCGCGCCATCCGGATGCCGAAATCCGGCAAATCCGGCAGCCCCTCCTCCCGCCGCACCACCCGCAGCCCCTCAGGGACCCAGGAGATGGTGGAAACCGTCACCGCCAGCCCCGCCATCACCGGCGCATGCGTCCCCATCTGCGAAGCCGAGGTATACGCCACCCGATACCGCCGCCCCGCCGCCTCCAGCGCCTCCACCGCCGCCTTGCCCCACGAACAGCTCGTCCGCGCCAAAGCCAGCGGCAGCGGGTCCAGCCGATGCGGCGAATACCGCTCGGAGGTGATCCACCGCAGCTTCCCCCGCCACAGCTCGATGGAAGGCCAGGCCCCGATCTCCTCGCCCTCCGACAGCAGCGAAAGATCCAGCTCCCCCGCCCGCAGCTTCGGCAGCAGCTCCACTGAAGGCAGGCACTCCACCGCCACCTCAATCCCCGGATGCGTGTCCGCGAAGCTTTTCAGCACCGGCGGCAGATACCGCAGCGCATAATCATCCGGCGAGCCCAACCGCACCCGCCCCTGCACCACCGGCGTGCGGAAACTCGCCCAGATCTGGTCGTTCAGCGCCAGCAGCTCGCGCGCCCGATCCAGCAGCATCGCCCCGTGCTGCGTCAGCCCCACCTGGCCCCCGCGCCCCCGGTCCAGCAGCCGCCGCCCCAGCATCGCCTCCAGCCGCTGCATCTGCATCGAAACCGCCGACTGCGTCCGCCCCACCCGCTCCCCGGCGCGCGAGAAACTCCCCTCCTCCGCGATCAGCACGAAGCTGCGCAGCAGGTCGGGGTCCAACCCCTGCGGCAGGGGGTTATTCGTCAGGGAGGGCGAGGGCATGCTCATGGCATCATAATTCCTGATACCATCCATCAATGCAATTCGTTTCCTTCATGCGGCAGGTGCGAAGATACTCCCCTCGTCGACACCACCCATGGAAGGACCCCTGCCATGTCGGCCCATCTCTCCCCCGCCCCGATCGCCCGCGGCCTCGTGCTCTCCGGCCCGCACTTCGTCCTGGTCGCCCGCCTCGCCTGGCGCCGCTTCCGCCGCGCCTACGCCCTGGCCCTGCGCGACGAAGTCTCCCGCCGCAACCTGCGCCGGATGGACGACCACATGCTCAGCGACATCGGCGTCAGCCGCGCCCAGGCGCAGTTCGAAGCCACTCGCAAGCCGTGGCATTACATCTGAACCCCAAGACGAACCGCTTCATTCGCTTGCACGCGCGCCAACCACCCGGCAAGCGCGCAAGCGAATAAAAGTTTTTTGGTTCTTTTTTTCAAAAAAGAACCACTTGCTTCCCTCTCGCGCGCCCCCCCGCTAAACTCCCCCAAAACGCGGGAGCAACACGGCCATGCCCGAGATCCTCACCCAGGCGCAGATCGACGAGTACAACGAAGTCGGCGCCATCGTCGTCCACAACGTCCTCTCGCCGCAGGAAGTCCAGCGCCTGCGCCGCGTCACGGATGAGATGGTGGAGAAATCCCGCGCCATCTCCACCCACACGGATATCTACGACCTCGAAGACACCCACAGCGCCGCCCAGCCGCGCGTGCGCCGCATCAAGCAGCCGCACATCGTGGACCCCGCCTATGGCGACCTCGTCCGCCACCCGCGCATCCTCGCCGCCCTGCGCGACCTCTGGGGCCCCGACATCCGCTTCGACACCGCCAAGCTGAACCTCAAGTCGGCCGGCTACGGTGCCGCCGTCGAATGGCACCAGGACTGGGCCTTCTACCCCCACACGAATGACGACCTCGCCGCCGTCGGCATCATGATGGACGACATGGAGCTGGCCAACGGCCCCCTCATGATCATCCCCGGCAGCCACAAGGGCCCGGTCCACGACCACCACTTCGAAGGCCGCTTCTGCGGCGCGATGGACCCCACCAAGGGCGGCGTGGACTACACCCAGGCCCTTCCCCTCACCGGCCCCGCCGGCAGCATCACCATCCACCACGTCCGCGCCATCCACGGCAGCGCCGTGAACACGTCGAACAAGGACCGCCGCCTGCTGCTATTCCAATTCCGCGCGGCAGACGCCTGGCCCATCGTCAACCCGGTGAAAGACCTCGCCGAGTTCGACAGCCTGATGTGCTGCGGCACCCCCGGCATCACGCCGCGCCTCACCCCGGTCCCCGTCCGCATGCCCCTGCCGGGCGCCGACAAGCAAGGCAGCATCTACGAAAACCAGAAGGGCCTGAAGAACCGCTTCTTCGACGTGGTCAAGGCCGCCGAATAGCCGCACCACCGCCGCGCCCGCCCCGCGCCGCCGCGCGGGGCCGGGCCGCCCCCCCCCCGCCCATGCCGTGCCGTGCCGCGCCGTGCTAGTTGTCGTTTCAGAATAAAATTTCTCGAAACCGAAAGAGCGCGCCATGGACCACCTCAAGCCGGATACCGGCTACCTCCTGTCGCTCAAGGCAGAGGTCCGCCTCCTCATCCGCACCATCGCCGGCGATCCCGACAAGTCGCTCTCCAAGATCGTCATCGACTGGCAGGAGGCCAGCGGCCCCGTCCGCCTGGACTACGCCGCCATCGTCCAGCTCATCTCGCAAATCCCCCCGGCGACCGAGCCAGAGCTGCTCACCCTCATCGGCAAGCTCCAGATCATCCGCGACGAGCTCACCACCGCGGTCAAGCCGGCCACCGGCCTCAGCATCGCCTACACCGCCCTCGTCGCCGGAGACCAGCGCCGCACCGGCACCCAATCCGCCTACGGCCTGGCGCAGGAAGCCTTCGCCGGCCTGGAAGGCCCCGCCCAGCGCCACCGCGTCTCCATCAAGCTGCTCAGCATCCTGGCCATCCTGCTCGCCTTCTTCGCCTCGTGGGAGGCAACGAAGGCCTCGCTCGGCAAAAGCCTCCTTCAAACGCTGGAGCCACTGCGCACCCAGCAGGCCGCCATCACCGCGGAGAAGCTGAAGCTGGAAATGCGGATCGATACCGCCGCCGCAACACCCGGCACCACGGCAGATCCCCTGGCCCGTGCCGCCCTGCATCTCCCGCTCTGCGACCGCCACATGCTGTTCGCCGACGCCACCATGCCCGCCACCAAGTCCGATCTCCGGCCGCACGCCACCGCCGAGATCCGCGACGTCTGCGAGCGCGACCGCCTGCTGGCGCTCAACTTCAAGCTCGCCCAGGACGAGCTGCGCCGCTTCAACGAATCCTGGCCCGATCTGGTCGGCGGCCTGTTCAAGCCGGTATCGCGTTGGGCCGGCCACATCGTGGCCCTGGTGGATGTCGGCCTGGAAAAGGTGCTGCCGGCCTCCCGCCTCACCGAGCCACCCGCCTGCCCCAGCTGCAACGACCCCATCCGCTCCGAAGACATCGAATTCCGCATCGCCCCGATCATCCAGGTGATCGTCAGCTACATCCTGCCCTTCACCCTGGGCATCGTCGGCTCGCTGCTCTTCGTCGTGCTCGATCACTACACGCGCATGCGCGCCAACCAGCTCGTCCCGCGCGACCTGGCGCTGTCGCATCTGCGCGTCATCCTGGGCATCGTCGTCGCCGTCTGCATCAGCCTGCTGATCACCGGCGCGGTCGGCCCCGCCGTCCCCATCCAGGGCCTGCCATCGGGCTCCGCCGCGCCAAGCTCCCTGGTCGGCTCCCTCACCCTCTCGGCCAGCCTCATCGCCTTCCTGGCCGGCTTCGGCGCAGAGGCCGTCTTCTCCCTGCTGCAAACCCTGGTGCAGCGCGTCTTCGCCTCTCCCAAGTAAGGCGCAAGGCGCGCGGGGCCTCCTCCTACCCCCCCGCCGCGCCAGTCCACTCCCGCGCCAGCAGCCCGTACACGCAATCGTCCCGCCACACCCCGCCCAGCAGGATCGTCTCGCGCAGCACGCCCTCCAGCCGGAACCCGAACCGCTCGGCAAGCCGCCGCGAGGCCGCGTTCTCCGGGTCGATCACCGCCTGCACCCGATGGAACCGCGCCACCCCGAAGCAATGCCCCAGCAACGCCCCCACCGCCTCGGCGGCATAGCCGCGCCCCCACCAGGCGGGCGCCAGGATGTAGCCGATCTCGGCATGGCGCTGCTTCAAATCGGCATTGTGGTAGTTCACCATGCCCAGGCACCGATCGCTGCCCGCCTCGGCCACCGCCCACATCAGGCGCCGCGCGGGCGTAAACGCCATGCCCCGCCGCACCACCCGCTCCGTCTCACTCCGCCGCCGATGCGCCGGCCGGTTCCAGAACCGCATGGCCTCGGCATCGCCATAGCATTCATGCATCCCGTCCACGTCCTCCAGCCGAAACCGCCGCAGGCGCAACCGCCCCGTCGCCAGCACAGGAAACGCCAGCACCGGAAACGCAGACATTGGGGCTACCCCAGCCGGTAGCCCGCGTCGTCCACCTGCTCCATCCAGTCCACGCTCTTGCCGTCCAGCTTCTCCTGGATGGCGATATGGCTCATCCCCGTCGTCGCGGTCGCGCCATGCCAGTGCTTTTCCCCCGGCGGAAACCACACCACGTCGCCGGGCCGGATCTCCTCCACGGCGCCGCCCTCGCGCTGCACCCAGCCGCATCCCGCGGTCACGATCAGCGTCTGCCCCAACGGATGCGTATGCCACGCCGTCCGCGCCCCGGGCTCGAAGGTCACCAGCGCCCCCGCCACCCGCGCCGGCGCCTCATGGCTGAACAGCGGGTCCATCCGCACCGCCCCCGTGAACCAATCCGCCGGCCCCTTGCCAGAGGCCTAGCTCCCCGCCCGCCTGATCTCCATCGCCGTTCTCCCTCTTGTCCCTCCCCACATGCCCCCCAACCGCCCCGGCTTCAACCCGCCTCGCGCACGCCAAGATTTTTTGCCCACACCCCTTGCATCGCTAACTGGCGTTAGTTATATTCCCACCCATGAGCACCGCAGCCCCCGCAACCCAGGCCGAGCCGACCGCCCGCGAGGACTCCGTCCTCACGGTGGAAGAACTCGCCCACACGCTGGATGCCATCCTCGCCTCCCTCCTCGCCCTGCTGCGAACCTTCGCCCGCTACACCCAGGTCCTCGGCCCGCTGGCCACCCCCATCTGGAATCGCATCTCCCGCACCCGCGTCCGCCTCGCCCGCGCCCTGGCCCATCTCGCCGCCGGGCACACCCCGCGCCCCGCCCACCCCCACACCCCGCGCCCGCGCCAGGCCCCGCGCGAAAAGGATCCCCGCAGCCACGTGCCCGTCCGCCGCCACGCCTGGCTCGGCGCCCTGCTGGACCATCACGTCCGCGCCTATGCCTCCCAACTCGAATGCCTCCTCGCCCGCCCCGGCGCTGCCGCCCTCATCGCCGCCTCGCCCGGCGCCACCCGCACCTTGCGCCCGCTCTGCCGCATGCTCGGCACCGAGCTCCCC
>CANHKG010000124.1 GCA_947460455.1 Rhodospirillales bacterium
CTTCCCCTCGAACAGCACGGTGCCGTCGCTGGGCGGCATGATGCCGGCGACCATGCGGCCGAGCGTGGACTTGCCGCAGCCGGATTCGCCCACCAGCCCGACGACCTCGCCGCGGCGGACCGTGAGGTCCACGTTGTCCACCGCGCGCACCACGGTGTTCGGCACCGTGCCGCCCAGGGCACGCTTGGCGCCCTGGGCCAGCTTGGCGGCGAAATCGAGCGACTTGCCGAAGCGCTTGGAGATGCCGCGCAGCTCGATGACCGGCGCGGCCGTATCTTTCGTCGTGGCACTCACGCCGTCATCTCCAGCTGCGGGTGGAAGCAGCGCAGCGTGCGCCCGGCCACCGGCGCGGTTGCCTGCGGGTCGGCGGCACAGGCGGCATCGGCCCGCGCGCAGCGGGCGCGGAAGGCGCAGCCCGGCCCGAGATTGAGCATCGAAGGCGTCATGCCCGGGATCTGGCGCAGGCGGCTGCCGCGCGCGTTGCGGCTGGGCACGCTGCCGATCAGCCCGTGGGTGTAGGGGTGCATCGGCTTGTCCAGCACCTCTGCCACCGGGCCGGATTCCACGATGCGGCCGGCGTACATCACCGCGATATCGTCGGCGAGGCCGGCGATCACCGAAAGATCGTGCGTGATCCAGATCAGCGCCGTGCCGACCTCGCGCGCCAGCTTCTGCACCTCGGCCAGGATCTGCGCCTGGATGGTCACGTCCAGCGCCGTGGTCGGCTCGTCGGCGATGATGAGGTCGGGCCGGTGCAGCAGGGCGATGGCGATGGCCACGCGCTGGCGCATGCCGCCGGAGAACTGGTGCGGGTAGCTCACCAGCCGCTCATCCGGGGAGGGAATGCCCACCATGCCCAGCGCATCGCGCGAGCGCTGGCGGGCCTCCTCGCGCGAGACGTTGTCGTGCGCCAGCACCGTCTCGATCATCTGGGTGTCGATGCGCAGAACCGGGTTCAGCGTCATCATCGGGTCCTGGAAGATCATGGCGATGCGGTTGCCGCGCAGATCCTGCAGCTCCCGCTCGTCGAGCTTCGTCAGGTCCCGGCCCTGGAACAGGATCTTGCCGCGCACGATCTGCCCGGGCGGATCGACGAGGCCGATCACGGAGAAGCCCGTGACGGACTTGCCGGAGCCGGATTCGCCCACCAGCCCCAGCACCCGGCCGCGGCCCACGGAGAAGGAGATGTCCTCCACCGCGCGCACAACGCCGGCGCGGGTGAGGAAGTGGGTGGAGAGGCCCTGGACCTCAAGAGTTGTGTCGCTCATCGCTTGAGCCCCCTCATCGCTTCAATCGGGGGTTGAGCACGTCGCGCATCTGGTCGCCCACCAGGTTGATGGCCATGATCGTCACCAGCAGCGCGATGCCGGGGTAGAAGCTGATCCAGTATTTGCCGGAGAGCATGTACTGGTAGCCGTTGGCGATCAGCAGCCCCAGCGAGGGCTCGGTGATCGGCACGCCGAGGCCGAGGAAGCTCAGCGTCGCCTCCAGCGTGATGGAACGCGCCACCAGGATGGTGAAGATCACGATGATCGGCGGCATGCAGTTGGGCAGCATGTGGCGGAACACCAGCCGCCATTTCGGCAGCGCCAGGCACTGCGCCGCCTCCATGTATTCCCGCCGCGCTTCCACCAGGGCGGCGCTGCGCGCGGTGCGGGCGAAGCGGGCCCATTCCACGATCACCAGCGCCAGCATCACGTTCATCACGCCCTTGCCCAGGAAGGCCAGGATCATCAGCGCGACCAGGATGGCCGGGAAGGAAAGCTGCAGGTCCACCAGCCGCATGATGCCGGTGTCCGTCTTGCCGCCGGCGAAGGCCGCGATCAGCCCCAGCGCGGTGCCAACAAAGCAGGCGATCACCGCCGAGCCCGCGCCCACGCCGAGCGAGATGCGCAGCCCGTACATGATGCCCGAGAGCATGTCGCGCCCCTGGTCATCCGTGCCGAGCCAGAAGGTGAGCCCTTCCAGCGACTTGGAGCCGGGCGGCTGGCGCCCGTCCATGATGTCCAGCTGGGCGAGATCGTAGGGGTTCTGCGGCGAGATGAACGGCGCCAGCAGCGCGATTGAGAAGATCAGCACCACCAGCACGAAGCTGGCCACCGCCACGGGGCTTTCGGAATACTCGGACACGAAGCGCCGGAACGGCGTTTCCTGCTTGGGCGGCATTGGCGCCGCGTCGTGCGATGTGGCGCTCATTCCTTGGTCTCCAGCCGCACGCGCGGATCCAACACGGTGTAGAGCAGGTCCACGATCAGGTTGATCACCACGAACAGCAGCACGATCATCATCAGGTAGGCGACGATCACAGGGCGATCCAGCACGTTGATGCTGTCGATGATCAGCTTGCCCATGCCGGGCCAGGCGAACACGCTCTCCGTCACCACCGCGAACGCGATCAGGCCGCCGATCTCAAGCCCCACCACCGTTACGATCGGGATCAGGATGTTCTTCAGCACGTGCACGAACACCACCCGGTTGGGCGAGATGCCCTTGGCGCGGGCGAACTTCACGTAGTCCATCGGCAGGTTCTCACGCACCCCGGCCCGCGTCAGGCGCAGTACCAGCGCGATGTTGCCCAAGGCGAGGTTCAAGGCCGGCATCGCCATGTGGCGCAGCCCGTCCCAGGTGAGGAAGCTCCACTGCACGCCGAACAGCTCGCGCGTCGGCCCGCGCCCGGTACTGGGCAGCCAGCCCAGCTGCACCGCGAAGACCATGATCAGCATCAGCCCCACCCAGAAGGTGGGCAAGGAGAAGCCCAGGATGGAGGCGCCCATGATCGCCTTGCCGCCGATCGAGTTCGGCCGCAGCCCGGCATAGAGCCCCAGCGGAATGCCCAGGATCACCGACAGCAGCACGGCGGTGATCGCCAGCTCCAGCGTGGCCGGCATGCGCTGGGCGATCAGCTTCAGCGCCGGCTCGTTGAACACGAAGCTGCGGCCCAGGTCGCCCTGCACGGCGCCCGAGAGGAAGCGCCAGTACTGCTCCCACAGCGGCTTGTCCAAGCCCAGCGCGGCCACGGCGCGGGCGCGCTCCGCCTGGTCGGCTTCCGGGGAGATCAGGATCTCCACGGGGTCGCCGATCACGTTCACGCCGATGAACACGATCACCGTCATCACCAGCATCACGAACGCCGCCTGGATCAGGCGCCGCAGCATCCAGGTCGTCATGCCGCCATCACGCGCACGGTCATCGCCATCAATTCCTTCTTCGCTACGGCGCCACGCTCACGTCTGCGGCCCGCGTCGCCTCGTCGGCCCGTGCCACATAGCGCAGGTTGGGCTTCATCCCCCAGATGTTCTTCTGCTGATAGAGCGTGATCAGCGCTACATCCGCCATCGCCTGCCGCGTCGCCTCGATCAGCGCCTTCTCGCGCGCCGCATCATCCGTGATGGAGGAGGCGCGGTCGATCACCGCATCCAGCGCCGCGTTGGAATAGCGGCTGCGGTTGGCCGAGCCGGTGCCCTTCTGCGCGTCGAACGTCGCCACCATGGCGCGCAGCGGGTTGGAGGCCTCGCCGGAGGTGATGCCCCAGGCCGCGAAGAAGGCCGAGAATTCCTGCTTGCTGGCCCGGCCGATGAAGCTCGGCCAGGTGATCGCCTCCACCTTGGTCTGGATCCCGGCGCGGCTCCACATCTGGCCGACCGCCTGGATGATCTTCTCATCGTTCACATATCGGTCGTTCGGCCCGTGCAGCGTGATGCGGAAGCCGTTGGGGTAGCCGGCCTCGGCCAGCAGGCGCTTGGCCTCCGCCAGATCCTGCTTCGGCGCCTCCAGATCCGCCACGTAGCTGAAGCTGCCTGGCGCCAGGAACTGCCCGGTGGGCACCGCCGCCCCTTCCATCACCCGGTCCACGATCAGCTGGCGGTTGATCGCCAGCGACAGGGCGCGGCGCACCCGCACATCCTGGAACGGGTTGGTCGTCAGCGTCTCGCCGTTCGGGCCCTGCACGAAGGGCTGGCCGTCCTTGCGGGAGAGATCCAGCATCAGGTAGGCCACGCGCAGGGAAACCGCCTCGGCCATCGCCACGCGCTTGTCGGTGCGCAGCTTCACCAGATCCTGCGTCGGCACCGCCTCGATCAGGTCCACGTCCCCGGCGAGCAGGGCGGAGGTGCGGGCGGAATCATTCGGGATCATCCGGTAGATCACCCGCTCCCAATGCGGCTTCGGGCCCCAGTAGGCGTCGTTGCGCGCCAGTTCCGCCCGGTCGCTCGCGCGCCATGCGGTGATGCGGAACGGCCCGGCGCCGTTGGCGTGCTTCAGCGCGTTGAAATCCTCCGTCGCCGGCTCTGCGCCCAGCCCCTTGGGCAGGATGTGCACCTGCGTCAGGTCCACCGGCAGCAGCGGGGTCACGCCGCGCGTGGTCATGCGCACGGTCAGAGGGTCGACCACCTGCACCCCGGTGATGGAGCGGGTGAACAGCAGGAAGCTGCCGGGCGAGTTCTTCACCGTGGGCACGCGGGCGATGGTGTAGGCCACGTCCTCGGCGGTGAAGGCGGCGCCGTCATGGAAGGTGACGCCAGGGCGCAGCTTGAATTCCCAGGTGGTGTCGTCCACCGCGCGCCAGGACAGCGCCAGGCCCGGCCGCGGCTTGGCCGCCGCATCGGTATCCACCAGCGCGCCGAAGATGTGCATGGCCAGCGCGTTATTGGGGCCGAGGTTGTGGTAGTGCGGGTCCACGCTGGTGGGTGCCGCAGCCACCGCCAATGTGAGCGTCTGTGCGCCCGCAGGTGTCCAGGCCGCCATCGCGCCGGCCAGCAACGCCGCACCCCAATGCCGAATTCCCATCCGAACCCCCTGCCACCCCGCGCGGTGCATGCCTGCCCGCCACCATTGACGCTCCGATAGCACGAACCACCCACCCGCGCGAAAGCCCCACCCTGGCCCCGGCCCCGCGACCTCGTTAGGCTCAGATCATTCCGGACAGGAGCACCCCATGCCCCGCACCACCGCCCGCCGCCTCGCCTCCTGGGCGCTCCTGGCGCTGGCCGCCCCGCTTCCGGCGCAGGCCCAGCACCTCACCGCCGCCATGGCCGCGCCGATCACGTCGATCGATCCGCATTTCTACAACGCCGCGCCCAATAACGGCCTGGCGCTGCATGTGTTCGAGCGCCTGGTGGAACGCACCCCCACCGCGCAGCTCACCCCGGGCCTCGCCGTCAGCTGGACCCCGATCGGGGAGGCGATGTGGGAGCTGAAGCTGCGCCCCGGCGCCACCTGGCACGACGGCAGCCCGGTGACCCCGGACGACATCGCCTTCACCTTCGCCCGCATCCCCAACGTGCCGAACAGCCCCGGCGGCTTCGCCGGCATGATCCGCGGCGTCTCCCGCGTCGAAACCATCGACGCCACGACCTTCCGCATCCACACCAGCCGCCCCACGCCCAACCTGCCGATCGACATGGTCAGCATCAACATCGTCTCCAGGAAGCACGGCGAGGGCGCGGCCACGGAGGACTACAATTCCGGCCGCGCGGCCATCGGCACCGGCCCGTACCGCATGGTGCGCTACACCAATGGCGACCGCACCGAACTCGCCCGCTACGACGGCTGGCAGGGCGAGACGCCGCATTGGGAGCGGGTGACCTTCCGCTTCATCCCCAATCCCGGCGCCCGCGTGGCCGCCCTGCTGGCCGGCGATGTGGACATGATCGACGTGCCGCCGGCCGCCGACATCCCGCGCCTGAAATCCGACCCCAAGCTTTCCGTCGTCTCCATCCAGGGGCTGCGCACCATCTATATCGGCCTGCAGCGCGGCCGCGCCACGCCCGAGCCCTTCGTGACCGACAACGCCGGCAAGCCGTTCGAGAAAAGCCCGTTCGAGGATGTGCGTGTGCGCCGCGTGCTCTCCATCGCCATCAACCGCCAGGCAATTGCCGAACGCGTGATGTCCGGCACTGCCGACCCCACCGGCCAGTGGCTGCCGCCGGGCACCTACTCCTATGCCCCTGGCGTAAAGGTGCCGGCCTATGCGCCCGAGGAAGCCCGCAAGCTGCTCGCCGAGGCCGGCTTCCCGCAGGGCTTCAAGCTCACGCTGCACACCCCGAACGACCGCTACCCCAATGACAGCCAGACCGCCCAGGCCGTGGCGCAGATGTGGACCCGCATCGGCGTGCAAACCGCCATCGAGGCGCTGCCCTGGAACACCTACTCCGCCCGTGGCGCCCGGCTGGAATACTCGGCCGCAATCGGCGGCTGGGGCAGCAACACGGCGGAGGCCGGCTACCTGCTGATCAACATCATCGGCACGCACGACCCCGCCACCGGCCGCGGCGCCAGTAACCAGCGCCGCTACAGCAACCCGGCGCTGGACAGCCTGACGGACAAGGCGCTGTCCACCTTCGATCCGGCGGAACGCGAACGCCTGCTGATCCGGGCGGTGGAGATGGCCAGCACCGACGTGGCCATCATACCGCTGCACCAGCTGATCAACTTCTGGGCCACCAAGAAATCGATCAGCTACACCCCGCGCATGGATGAGCGCACGGTGGCGATGAACGCCAAGCCGGCGCCGTAGCGAACGGCGGCTAGATCGCCGCCGTCACCTGGATTTCCACGCGCCAGGCGGGGTTCACCAGCTGGGCGATCACGCAGGCGCGGGCCGGCGCCTGGCCGGGCAGCACCCAGCCATCCCACACGCTGTTCATGCCGGCGAAATCGGCCAGCGCCGGCAGGTAGATCGTGGCGCTCACCAGCTTGGACTTGTCGGTGCCGGCGCGGGTCAGCAGGTCCTCGATCTTGGCCAGCACCTGGCGGGTCTGGCCGACCACGTCTTGCGTGGCGTCATCAGGCACCACGCCGGCGGTGGTGACGAAGCCGTTGGCCACCACGGCCTGGGAGAGGCGGGGGGCGACATCGAGGCGGGTGACACTCATTTCAGTTCCTTTCGGGTTGGCACGGCGGGAGGCATTGGGCGCTACAGCAGGCAGCGCAGCAGGAAGGCGTCCATGCCCGCGCTGGCGGCCCGGGCCTGGGCATTCGGGAACAGGGTAAACCCGTGCGCCCCGCCGGGGAACACGGCGAGGTCCGCGGCGTTGCCGGCCGCGGCCCAGCGCCCGGCCATGAACAGCGTGTCGTCCAGCAGCGCATCCTTGGTGCCCACTGTGAACAAAGCGGGGCACAGGCCGCGCAGGTCGGCGTAGAGCGGGGAGATATCCGGCACGCGGCGGTCGTTCACGCCGGGCAGGAAGGCCTCGCAGAACTTCTCGATATCCAGCGTGCGCAGCACCAGGCGCTCATTGCCGAAGGCGCGCTGGCTTGGGGTCATGGCTAGGTCGAAGGCGCCATACACCAGGTTGGCGCCGCGCCAGCCGGTGAAGCCGTGCTTGTCGCGCAGGCGCAGCATCGTCACGGCAGAGAGGTGGCCGCCGGCGCTTTCGCCGCCGATGGTCAGCTTGTCGGTGCCGAATTTCTCCTGGCAGTTCTTCACCAGCCAGAGTGCCGCGGCCTCGCAATCATCGGGGCCGGCGGGATAGGGGTGCTCGGGGGCGAGGCGGTATTCCACCGAGATCGCGGCCATGCCGGTGGCCGTCACGATGCGCTCCAGCATCGGGTCCTGCTGGTCATAGGCGCCGAGCACCCAGCCGCCGCCGTGGATGTGCAGGTACACGCCGGTGGGCTTTTCCGGCGCGATCACCCGCAGCTTCACCGGGCCGGCGGGGCCGGCGATCTCCCATTCCTGGGCGCGCGGGGAGCGGGGCGCCAGCGGGAACGGGCCACGGCCGGAGCGGCGGGCCTCGCGCACCGTCTCGGCGCCGATGTCCCACCATTCCGGCGCGGGCGTCAGCAGCTCGATCAGCTTGGCGTTGAGCGCCTTGGTCTCGGCGGGAATGGCATCGTCGCTGAAGATCGCGGGGTCGATCGGCAGCATCGAGGGGCTGTAGGGCATGGCGGTTCCTCCCGGGGGGCTTTCGGGGAACGTTAGGTGGCGCGATGGCGGGCGGCAATGGCAGGGTGCGGGGATGCAACTCTCGATCAATCCCGCCGCCGAGCGCGGCCCCTGGCGCGACCACCCTGCCCTTTCCGCGGCGGCGATGCGGGAGGCGGCCACGGCGATTGCCGCCTGGCCGGGCTATCGGCCGACGCCGTTGCGGGCGATGCCGGGGCTGGCCGCGTCGCTCGGGCTCGGCGCGGTGGGGGTGAAGCTGGAGGCGGCGCGCTTTGCCCCCGGCAGCTTCAAGTCTCTCGGCCCGCCCTATGCGCTGCAGCGCGCGCTGGCGCGCGAGGGCGGGGCCGGATGGCGGGCAGTGGCAGCGACCTCCGGCAACCATGGCCGGGCGCTGGCCTGGGGTGCTGCACAGTTCGGGGCGGGCTGCACCATCTTCATGCCGGCCCACACCTCGGCGGGGCGGGAGGCGGCGATCCGTGGGTTCGGCGCGGAGGTGGTGCGGGTTCCCGGCGATTTCGATGCCTCGCTGGCGGCGGCGTCGGCCGCGGCGGAGGCACCGGGGACGATGCTGGTGGCCGACCTGCCGTGGCGCGGCAGCGATGCCATTCCGCGCGATATCCTGGCGGGGTATTCCGTGCTGGCCTCCGAGTTCACCCAGGCGCCAACACATGTTTTTGTCGCCGCCGGCAACGGCTCGCTGGCGGCGGCCACCGCGGCGCGGCTGTGGCTCGATCACGGCGCCGCACGGCCGATGGTGGTGGCGGTGGAGCCCACTTCCTCCGATGCGATCCGGCGCAGCCTTGCGGCCGGCGAGCGGATCACGCTGGGCGAGGGCGCGGGCTCGGTGATGGATGGGCTGGTGGTGCGGGCGCCCTCCCACTTGTGCTGGCCGGTGCTGCGGGCGGCGGTGGATGCGGGGCTGGCGATCGAGGACGACCAGGCCGTGGCCACGCTGCGGGCGGCGGCGCGCGATGGCTGGGGGGATGGCGCGCTGGAGATCGGGGAGACCGGGATCGCGGCGCTGGCCGGGCTGGTGGCCGCGGCGGGCGACCCGGCGATGCGCGTCGCACTCGGGCTCGGGCCCGGCAGCCGGGCGGTGGCGATCGCTTGCGAGGGCGTGACGGATCAGGACGTGTTCGCTCGGCTGCTGGAGTGAGAAGGTTCGTTGCGCGGGGGCGGAAGCCGGGCCTAGTCTTGCGGCAACGCACAACAAGGGACTCCACCGCATGACCCAGCCAGCTTTCGGCCGCCGACAGGCCATGACCCTTGCCGCCGGCGCCGGCCTGGCCGCTGTGGCCCGCGACGCCCAGGCCCAGGCCGTGACGCTGAGCGCCTGGACCGGCTATCCCGAGCTGGTGCCGTTCTACAACGCGGCCGGCGAGGCCTATGCCAAGCTGAACCCCGGCTTCAAGCTGACCGTGTTCAGCACCAGCCTGCGCGAGCACGAGCAGAAGCTGGCCGCCGCCATGCCCACCGGCACCGGGCCGGACCTGTTCGACGTGGGCCAGATCCTGTCGATCAACCTGATCGAGGCTGGGCTGATCCCGGCCAATCCGCCGGCGGTGGATGCCCAGCTGAAGGCCAGCTATCGCCCGGCCTCGGTCGATCAGTTCTCGATCAGCGGCAAGAGCTACGGCCTGCCGATGCTGTTCAGCACGCCGGTGCTGTTCTGGAACCGGGCGATGTTCAAGGAAGCCGGCCTGCCCGGCGCGCCGGAGACGTTCGGCGAGATGATGGACTATGCCAAGAAGCTGGTGCGCTTCGACAGCACGGGGAAGATGACGCGCTCCGGCATGTCGCTCCGCTTGTCTGGCCAGGGCAGCGGCATCACCGAGAAGTGGCGCTTCGTGCTGGAGCCGGCGGGCGGCAGCGTGATCAAGCGCCACCCCAGCGGCAAGTATTCGCAGAACTACGACAATGCGGCCGGGCGCGCGGCGCTGCAGTACTACATCGACGCGGTGCAGGTGCATAAGGTGGACGACCCGCGGGTGCAGCGCGATGCCGCCGCCTTCGTGGCGGGGAACACCGGCATGCTGTTCCGCGAGGCCTGGGTGATCGGCGAGATCCAGAAGCAGAACCCCTCGCTGGATTTCGACGTGGCGCAGATTCCGGCCTGGACTGCGGGCCAGCCGAAGAAGACGCTGCTGCAGCACAACGGGCTGTATGTGTCTGGCAAGAGCCGCAACCAGGCCGCCGCGTTTGCCTTCATGCAGTTCCTGACCAATCCCGAGAACTCCGCGATGCTCACCCAGACCTCCGGCTGGGTGGCGGCGCGCAAGGATGTGGACTGGACCGGGCTGGTTTCCCGCATCCCGCAGTACAAGGGCTTCGTCGCCCCGCCGGCGGACATGCAGTACTACCTGGAGCCGGTGCTGGGGCCGTGGAACGAGATCCAGACCCGCATCGCCGACCAGCTTCCGGCGGCCTTTGTTGACCCCACGCTGAACGGCAACCCCACCAAGGTGGGCGAGACGATCAAGCGTTGGGCGGCGCAGACCGATGCGCTGCTGAAGGAAGCGGGCCTGTTCGGCACGGCTTGATCCATTGGCCACGACGATGACCGCTGCCCGCCGCTTCCTGACGAAGCGGCGGGTTCTGCTGTTCTGCTACATCGCGCTGGCGCCGGTGTTGGCGCTGTTCCTGTATGTGCGGGTGATCCCGATCGGGTTCGGGGTGTGGCTGAGCTTCCACAAGTGGAACCTGCTTTCCCCGGCCAAGCCGTTCGTGGGGCTGCTGAACTACCAGCTGCTGATGGAGGACGAGAACTTCCATCTCGCCCTGTGGAACACCACGCTCTACTCCTTCTCCACCGTGATTCTTTCCACCGCCATCGCGCTGCCGCTGGCGGTGTTCCTGGCGCGGCGGTCGCGATTGAGCGCGTTCTACCAGACCATCTACTTCCTGCCGGTGATCACGCCGATGGTGCCGGTGTCGATCGCGTGGAAGTGGATCTATGACTACAACTACGGGATCCTGAACTACGGGCTGGGCCTTCTCGGCATCAAGTCCGTCGCTTGGCTGTCCGACCCCGATACGGCGCTGTGGGCGCTGGTGATCATGGGGGTGTGGAAGGTGCTGGGCTACAACATGGTGCTGTTCCTGGTGGGCATCCGGAACATCCCGGCGATGTACCTGGAGGCCGCCAGCCTGGATGGGGCGAATGCCTGGCAGCGCTTCTGGCGAGTGACGTTTCCGCTGCTGCGGCCGATCCTGCTCTATGTGCTCGTGACCTCCACCATCAACGCCTACAACGTGTTCACCCAGGTGTACGTGATGACGCTGGGATCCCAGGCCGCGCCCGGTCAGGCGGTGCGGATGCTGGTGTTCGACATCTACACCAACGGGTTCCAGTTCTTCCGCTTCGGCTACGCGGCGGCGGAGGCGGTGACGCTGACGTTGATCGTGCTGGGGCTGACGGTGATCCAGTTCAGCCTGGCCCGCAACGACCCGACGCGGGAGAAGTAGGATGAAGCGGCGGAACAAGCTGCTGGGCCGGATCGGCGTGCTGGCGGTGCATTGCGTGCTGATGGCAGGCGCCCTGGTGATGGTGATGCCGATGCTGTGGATGCTGGCCACGGCCTTCAAGCCGGCGCCGGAGATCGCACTTTGGCCGCCGGTGTTCCTGCCGCAGGCGCCCACCTTCGACAATTTCACCGGCGCGTTCGAGACGGCACCGTTCGGGCGGTTCTTCCTGAACTCGCTGTTCATCGCGGGCGTGGGCACCCTCTCGGTGATCGTGACGTCGCTGGTGGCGGGCACGGTGTTCGCCAAGTATCGCTTTCCCGGGCGCGGGCTGCTGTTCGGGATGGTGATCGCAACCGCGATCGTGCCGTTCGAGGCCTATATGATCCCGCTGTACCTGCAGCTGGTGCAGATCGAGTGGATCAACACCTACCAGGGCATCATCCTGCCCTACCTGTTCATGGCGTTCGGCATCTTCCTGATGCGCCAGCATGTGGGCAGCGCGATCCCGGGCGAGCTGATGGAGGCCGCGCGGGTGGATGGGGCCGGGGAGTGGTGGATCATGGCCCGCGTGATCGCGCCGCTTTCGGGCAATGCGCTGGCGGCGGTGGGGATCTTCAGCTTCATCCAGGGCTGGGGCATCTTCATCTGGCCGCTGCTGATCGCCAATGACCAGATGCTGTTCAACATGGAGCTGGGGCTGACGGCATTCCAGTTCCGGTTCAGCGCCGATACCGGCAAGCTGATGGCCGGTTCCGTGGTGAGCACGGCGCCGATGCTGGTGGTGTTCCTGCTGCTGCGGCGGCGCATCATTGAGAACATGGCCCTGACCGGCATCAAGTGATGGCCAAGATCCATCGCGATTCCCATTGGCTGATCGTGCTGCTGGGCGCGCTGACCGCAATCGGGCCGTTCACCACCGATACCTACATCCCGGCGATGCCGGAGATCCGCGAGCATTTCGGCGTGGACATGGGATCGGTGCAGCTGACGCTTTCCCTGGCGATGCTGGGCGGCGCGATCGGGCAGTTGTTCCATGGGCCGCTTTCGGACCGGTTCGGGCGGCGGCCGGTGCTCATGGGCGGGTTGGCGATCTATGTGGTGGCATCGTGCGGGTGCCTGCTGTCCAGCTCCATTGGGGAGCTGATCGCGGCGCGGTTCTTCCAGGGCTTCGGCTCCATGGCGGCACCGGTGCTGGCCCGTGCCATGGTGCGCGACCTGCATGAGCGCGACCAGGTGGCGCGGATGCTGGCGCTGATGGGGATCGTGAACGGGCTGGGGCCGATCCTGGCGCCGATCATTGGCGGCGTGCTGCTGGCGTGGTTTGACTGGCGGGCGAGCTTCGTGTTCATCACCGTGTACGGCCTGATGCTGACCGGGCTGGTGTGGGCGTTTCTGGGCGAATCGGTGCGGCAGACGGACCCCGAGGCGCTGCACCCCGCGCGGATGGCGCGGACCTATGCGCTGCTGCTGCGCAATCGGGTGTTCGTGGGCTACATGCTGGTGAACTGCTTCCTGTTCGGCGGGCTCGGCGCGTACCTGTCGGGCGTGTCGTTCGTGGTGCTGCGGGTGCTGGAGGTGCCGACGCAGTATTTCGGCGTGGTGTTCGGCGCGATCATGACCGGCAACATCACCGGCTACATCCTGTCGGCGCGGATCGTGAAGCGGCTCGGCGCCGAAGGGGTGCTGCGGCTGGGCGTGGGCGGGGTGGCGGTGGCCGGGGTGCTGCTGGCCGGGTTCGCATGGGCCGGGGTGTACCATGTGGTGACGCTGGTGGCGCCGATGATGCTCTACATGTTCTGCGTGGCGCAGACCGGGCCGCAGGCGATCGCCGGGGCGCTGACGCCGTTTCCGCGGGCGGCGGGCACGGCTTCCTCCATCATGGGGTTCTTCCAATCGTTCACCAGTGCCTCGGTGGGGATGGGCGTGGCGCTGGCCTTTGACGGAACGCCGCGGGCGATGGCGAGCTTCGTGGGGCTGATGGGGGTGGCGACGCTGGCGACCTACCTGCTGGTGGTGCGGCGGATTCCCGACGAGGAACGGCGGCGGGTGCACGGGTAGCGCCTTACGCTGTTCACCGCGGCGCCACGAAGGTGCCGCATCGGCCGCCGAGGCTTTCCGCGCTGAGGCGGGAGGGCGGGATGGGCTGGATGCGGTGGGCGGCCGGGGTGGGGTTGGCCTTGGCGGTGCTGGCGGTGCCGGCGTGGGGGATGCAGCCGGTAAAGCCGGATGTGCTCGACAGCCGCGGATACTTCGGACCCGGCCCACGCGGCGGGGCGCGGGAACTGGTGGTGCAATCACAGAAGGTGGAGTGGTGGCCGGCGGAGTTGCCGGGGACGAGCCGGCGGGTGCGGGCGATCGTGTCGCGCTACGTGCCGGGGGCGCGGCAGGTGGTGCATGTGATCCGGGTGGAGGAGCATTACCTGGAGCAGGGGCCGCGCGACTATTACGGGGTGGAGGACGGCGCCGGGGCGGTGATGGAGCTTTCGGCGCACCGGCTTGAGGTGGGGGCGTGCGAGCAGGGCTGCGGGCTGCGGCGGCACCTGGAGGTGTTCGAGATCCGGCTGCCGGCGGAGGCGCTGGGCCTGGCGGCGGGGCGGGAATACTGCCTGCGGTTCCTGGCGCGGCGGGGCGACCCGATGCTGGGCGGAGAATTGCGCTGGTGCGTGACGGGGACGCAGATGGCGGCGCATCTGCGCGGGCTGGAGGGTGAGGCGCGGTTCAACCGCGTGAGCCTGCCGCCGTTGCGATAGGGGCGTGCGGGTACGCCGCCGGAAGCGGGGTTTTGGCGACGGATTCGGGGTGAAATGAGGCGCAGGTCGGGCGCGTGGGCGCGCGGGCGGTGCGGGTGGGGGAAGGCGGGAGCGCGCGTTCCCCCGACAGGGCCATGCCGAGGCCAGGGAGGCAGCGCAGAATCCAGCCGATCCAGGCGCGGTGGCGGCGCACGGCGCGCAGGGCACGGGGGTGCCAATAGGAGTCCGAGTCCTCGGAGGTGTCTTGCTGGGGGGAGGGATAGTACCAATCGCCTTGGACCCGCCGCGCGGTGCCGCGGCCGGACAGGGCCTTGAGCAGGGCGAGCAGCAGAAGCTTCAGCGCCGCCGGAATCTGGGCGTGCGTGATCGCCTGCGCCAAGGGGCGCAGGGCGTCGGCTTCGGCCGGGGCGGTGGCTTGATGTGGCATCACTGGGAAATTTTGCACGCGTCAGGGCCGATGGCAAAGATTTTTTACCCGTACGTACTCGGGGTGGGACGGCAGCAGGATTCACCACGGAGGCACAGCGTTCGCGGAGAAGACACGGAGGAGGCGCTGCAACTCCGTGCCTTCCTCCGTACCCTCCGTGCCTCCGTGGTAAGTCTTTCTTCCTTGGGGCGTGCGCTATTGCGTGATGAAGCCGCGGCGGGCGAAGGCTTCGAGCGCGGGGGGCGTGGCGAGGAAGGCCATCAGGCGGCGGGCGGCCGGGGTGTCGCCGGCGCGGGTGACGGCGAAGGGGTAGGCGATGGGGTCGGTAAGGCCGGGGGGGAAGGTGGCGGCGACCCTGACGCCGCGGGCGACGGCGGCATCGGTGGCGTAGACGATGCCGAGCGGGGCCTCGCCGCGTTCGACCAGGAGGAGGGCGCTGCGGACGCTTTCGGCGCGGGCGAGGCGGGGTTCGATGGCGGGCCAGAGGCCGAGTTTCGTCAGCGCCTGGCGGGCGTAGAGGCCGGCGGGGACGTTGGAGGGGTCCGCCACAGCGAGGCGGCCGTTGGAACCGAGGACGGAGAGCAGGTCCATGCCCGGGGTGATGGTGACGGTGGGCACCTTATCTGCCGGGGCGACGAGGACGAGGCGGTTGCCGAGGAGGGTGCGGCGGGTCTCTGTGGCGATCAGGCTGCGGGACTGGGCCCAGTCCATCCAGGGCTGGTCGGCCGAGGCGAAGAGGTTGGCCTGGGCGCCCTGTTCCAGCTGGCGGGCGAGGGTGGAACTGGCGGCGAAGTTGAAGCGGAGGCGGGGATTGCCGCTGGCTTCCCAGAGTTTTGCCACGTCTTGCATAGCTTCGGTGAGGCTGGCGGCGGCGAAGACGAGGAGGGAGTCGTTGGGCTGGGCGTGTGCGGACGGGGCGAGGGAGGCTGCGATGGCGGCGAGGAGGGCGCGGCGGGTCATGGCAGCGTTATGCCCGATTGGGTATAGCGAGGGAAGTGGAACCATTAGGGGATGCGCGGCACGGACCGGGGGTGAGGCAGCAAAGCACTGGATTGCTTCGCTGCGCTCGCAATGACGATGCGGGGTTAGACGAGCTTGGTAGGAAGTTCCGGGCCGGGGGCGTAGTTGCCGCCGTGTTCGTTGAATTCCCAGATGCCGCGGTCGGGGCTGTCGACGTCGAAGCCTTGGGCGCGGAGCATTTCGCGGTGGGTCTCGGCGTCGTCCTCGGGGTGGTAGCCGAGGAAATCCCAGTTCTCGCGGGCGGCCTTGAGGCGGGTGTTGTTGGAGTAGCCGTTGACGACCAGGGC
>CANHKG010000125.1 GCA_947460455.1 Rhodospirillales bacterium
GCGCCTGAACACTCGCCCACGGGTACGGCTCAAAGGGGTGACGCCCTTGGAGTGCTTCACGCAGATGATCGAATTCGACCGTTTGAACCAACCAAAGCCACAGTAATAGACAGTTGTTGCACCCGGACCTTGAAACCGCCAACTTTTGATAATGGGGCCCAGGCGGTCCGAACCACTCGGGATAAAGTGTCAAAAGTTTTTTGGTTCTTTTTTTCAAAAAAGAACGCGCTTTCTTGACCCCTTCCTTCCCCCCATGACAGGCTCCCGCTGCAGTGTTGGGGGGTACGACAATGCCGGCAATGGCCTGGAACGAGTGGGCAAAGCACGACGCAACCGCACTGGCCGCGCTGGTGCGCAAGGGTGAGATCTCGCCAAAGGAGTTGGCCGCCCAGGTGGCGGAAGGAGTGGCGCGCGTGGATGGCACGCTGTCCGGCGTGCTGGGCCTGTTCCAGGACGTGATCGCCAACCCCGATGCCGACGGCCCCAACAAGGCCGGCCTGCTCTATGGCGTGCCGGTGTTCGTGAAGGACCTCGGCCAAGCCATGGCCGGGCGCAAGCAGGAGAGCGGCAGCAAGCTCTGGGCCGGCTTCGTGCCCACGGTGAACGACCCGCTGATCGACAACGTGCTCGCAGCCGGCCTGGTGCCGATCGGCCGCTCCACCTCGCCGGAATTCGGCATGAGCTTCGATACCAGCACGGATTACCTGGGCGAGGTGAAGGTCACCCGCAACCCATGGAACCCCGCGCGCACCGCCGGCGGCTCCTCCGGCGGATCGGCGGCCATGGTGGCGGCCGGGGTCACGCCGATCAGCCTGTCCTCCGATGGCGGCGGCTCCACCCGCATTCCGGCCAGCTTCTGCGGGCTGGTGGGTCTGAAGGCCAGCCGCGGCCGGGTGCCGCGCCCGTGGGCGCAAAGCGAATACATGATGCGCACCGCGGCCGATGGCGTGGTCACCCGCAGCGTGCGCGATACGGCAGCGGCCTACGAAACGCTCAGCCGCGTGCCGAATGGCGGCAGCTTCATGAAGCTGGCCGCCCCCCGCCACGGCTACGTGGAATCACTCTCGATCGCGCCCGGCCGCCTGCGCGTCGGCCTCTCCACCGGCCGATGGGGCCGCGCGACGGAGACCGACCCGCAGGTCGCCGCCCGCGTGCGCGAGGTCGGCGTGCTGATGCAGACGCTGGGCCATATCGTGGAGGAGATCGACGACGCCACGATCTGCGACTGGGGGGTGATGTGGCGCGGCTACATCCAGCAATGGATCGGCAGCCGCGCCGGCTTCGTCGCCATGGCCCGCGCCCGCGGCGTGGAGGTGCAGGAGCTGAACCGCCACCTCTCCCGCATGACCTGGCGGCATTTCGAGGCGCATAGCCGCTACGACAAGTTCGACGTGTTCGACATGATGGCCGCCAACAACGCCACCACCCGCAGCTTCGGCCGGCTGATGGAACGCTACGACGTGCTGCTCACCCCGTCGCTCGCCATCCGCGTGCCAGAGGCCAACGGCCCCTACTCCCTGCTGGCCGACGAGGACCTGGACAGCTGGATGTCCCGCCTGGCCGATGCCTGCCGCTACACCATGCCCGGCAACGAAACCGGCCTGCCCGGCATCTCGCTTCCGGCGGGGCTGGATACGGACGGCCTGCCGATCGGCGTGCAGGTGCACGGCAACTTCGCCGCGGAAGATGTTCTGATCCAGGTCGCCGCCCAGATCGAGCGCGCGAAACCGGAGTGGTTCGGCGCGATACCCGGAGTTCACGTCACCAAGTAAACAGTCGTCTCTGTCCTGAAGCAAACCAGACTTCACTCGTTTGCGCCAAGGCAAGCCCCGGCGCAAACGAATGAAAGTTTTTTGGTTCTTTTTTTCAAAAAAGAACCGCTTCCTTGCTTCCTTCAGTCCAACCGATAAGGCTTCGCCATCTCGTCGTAGGCGGGATACCCCATCAACTCCCGATGCGCAGCCCCCGAAAGCGCCAGGTCGCTGGCATTGCCACCGGCCTTCAGCGCCGCCAGCCCCTGCAGCATCGCGTTGGCCGCGGGCGAGAGCATGATGGTGGGATAGGTCCCGATCTTCACGCCCAGCGCGATGGCTTCCTCGCGCGACGGGATCGGCCCCGGCCCCGGCGAGAGCACGTTGAAGCACGGCTTGCCGCCGGCCGCTTCCACGCCCATGCGGTATTCCTCGTGCGTGGCCGGGCTGTCCAGGAACAGGATGTCCGCCCCTTCCTTGGCATACATCTCGATGCGCGCCAGCGCCTCGTCGATGCCCTGCGTCGGCCGGCAATCGGTGCGCGCCAGGATCAGGATGCCGCTCTCCTTGGCGGCGTCGATCGCCGCCCGGATCTTCATGCGCGCCTCGTCCCGCGTGATGCAGGGCTTGCCGGCGGAGGTCAGCGCGCGCGGCGTGATCTTGTCCTCGATCAGGATCGCGGCGGCGCCCGCGCGGCCATAGGCCCGCACCGTGCGCTGCACGTTCATCGCATTGCCGTAGCCATGGTCGCCATCGGCCAGCACCAGCGTGTTCGGCGCAGCGCCGCGCACCATGTTGAAGCTGTCGAACATCTCGGCGAACGAGATCAGGTCCAGGTCCGGCCCACCCAGGCGCGAGGCGGCGCAGCAGGAACCGGAGAGGAACGCGGTCTCAAACCCGGCCTCGGCCGAGAGCCTGGCGGTCAGCCCGTCCCACACCGCGGGCATGGTGACAAAGCCGGGCTGGGCAAGCAGCGCGCGCATGCGCTCGGGGGCGGTGGGCATGTGGTTCGTTTCCTCGTCTGTCGTGCCGCGAACGCTAGACCCAATCATGGGCCCAACCAAGTGGCAGACGCCGCGCGTGGTGGTAGAGAGGACGAAACGCGAGGGAGACGACGATGGCGATCTACGAAATGCGCACCTACACGCTGAATGTCGGCGCGATGGGTCCGGCGGTGAAGCTGTACCAGGAATTCGGCTACCCGGCGCTGGAGAAGGGCGGCCACACCAAGCACCTGGTGGGCTACTTCGTGGCCGACACCGGCATGATCAACCAGTTGGTCCACCTCTGGAAATTCGAGGACGACGCCGAACGCCGCGCCCACTGGAAGGCGGTCTTCGCCAACGTCGATTTCATCGAGGGCTTCGCGTCCAAGTTCCGCCCCCTGATGCAAAGCCAGGAAGTGAAGCTGCTCACCGCCGCCCCCTGGGGCCCCCACCCGTGACCGGTCGCAACCTGCCGCTGTCCGGCCAACGCCTCTGGGACAGCCTGATGGAGATCGCCAGGATCGGCGGCACCGCCAAGGGCGGCTGCAACCGCCAGACCCTCACCGATCTCGACGCCCAGGGCCGCGCCCTGTTCCAAAAATGGGGTGAGGCAGCCGGCCTCACCCTCGCCACCGACCGCCTGGGCAACATGGTCTTCACCCGCCCGGGCCGCGACCCCAACCGCAAGCCCATCGCCATCGGCAGCCATCTCGATACGCAACCCACCGGCGGCAAGTACGACGGCATTCTGGGCGTGCTCGCAGGGCTGGAGCTGATGCGCGCCCTGCACGAAGCCGGCGCCGAAACCGAAGCCCCGCTCGTCCTCATCAACTGGACCAACGAGGAAGGCGCCCGCTTCTCGCCGCCGATGATGGGCAGCGGCGCCGCCATGGGGATGTTCACGGAAGCCGAGGTGCTGGCCAAGCAGGATGCCGCCGGCCTGCGCTTCGGCGAAGAACTCGCCCGCATCGGCTGGCAAGGCAGCGCCAACCCCACCGACCTGCAGAATCTCGGTGCCTATTTCGAGCTGCATATCGAACAGGGCAAGCTGCTGGAGGATGCGGGCCTCGATCTCGGCGTCGTCACCCACGCCCTCGCCCAATCCTGGTACGAGGTCACCGTCACCGGCGCCGATGCCCATGGCGGCAGCAACATGGAAGGCCGGCGCGACGCGCTGATGGCCGCCGCCCCCCTCATCTCCGCAGTGGAAGAGATCGCGCTGGCCGCCGCCTCCCCCACCGGCGAGCTCGGCCGCGGCACCGTGGGCGTGGTGGACGTCCAGCCCAGCAGCCGCAACGTCGCCCCCGGCCGCGTCTGGTTCAGCATCGACACCCGCCACGGCGACCCCGATTGCCTCGCCTGGATGGGAAGCCAGATCAAGGCCCGCGCCGCCGAGATCGCCCTGCAACGCGGCGTCACCATCGAGGTGCAGGATTTCTGGCACGCCCCGATGACCCAGTTCGACCCCACCTTGGCCGAACACCTCCGCCAGGCCGCCACCGCCCGCGGCTACCGCTTCCAGGACATGCCAACGGCCATCGGCCACGACGCCGTCTACGTCGCCCGCAAGCTCCCCGCCGTCATGCTCTTCTGCCCCTGCCACGGCGGCCTCAGCCACAACGAGGCCGAAAGCATCACCCCGGAATGGGCCGAAGCCGGCATGCTGGTGCTGGCCGATGCCGTGCTCGCCGCCGCCAACGCCCGAGAGGCCACGCCATGACCGACTTCACCAAACTTCAAACCGCCATCGCCACCGCCGAGGCCTCAGGCTGCACCCTCGGCGTCTCCGCCATCGCCCCCGATGGCGCCCGCTTCGCCCATAACGGCACCCGCCGCTTCGTCGCCGCCAGCACCATGAAGATCCCCATCATGGTCGAGCTCTTCCGCCGCATCGACCAGGGCCGCGACAGCCTGGATCACCTCCACGTCCTGCGCGAGGAAGACAAGGCCACCGGCGGCGGCGTGGTGAAGGAACTCCACGCCGGCATCACCTTCACGGTGCGCGACCTCTGCTACCTGATGATGGCGATCAGCGACAATTCCACCACCAACATCCTGATCGACCGCGTCGGCATGGCCGAAACCAACGCCCTCATGAAGGCCCTCGGCATGCAGGGCTCCGTCCTCGGCCGCAAGGTCCGCGGCCGCCCGCCTGTCGAAGGCGAAACCGAGAACTGGGCCTTCCCCGACGAATACGCTGGCCTCATCGCCGCCATCCTGAACAACAAAGCCGCCTCGCCGGCCTCCTGCGCCGCCATGGTGCAGATGCTGGAAAAGCAAACCAACGACCGCCGCATCGCCCGCCATCTCCCGAAGGGCGAAGCCCGCCCGCGCTGGGGCACCAAAACCGGCAGCCTCCCCGGCGTGGTCAACGATGTCGGCTTCATCATGGCCCCGGCCGGCCCGCTGGTCCTGTCGATCTACTGCGAAATCCCCGACCCCAATGCCGGAGAGGCCGTGATCGGCGAGGTGGCCCGCGCCGCGCTGGCCTGCGCCTAACCAGACATTCCCCCGCGGCAACCCTCCGCGGCAATTGTGACGAATGGTAAAGCTTGCGACCGGCTCGCAATACCGCTTGTATGCGCTCATACGAAAATGGTGGTGCAGATGTTGCCGGGCGAGGACATGCCGCTCGAAGTGCTGGAGGAACGGGTGGAGGAGGCGGTGCGCATGCTCCGCCTGCTCGCCAACGAACGCCGGCTGATGGTGCTCTGCCACCTGCTGGCCCGCGGCGAGATGAACGTGGGCTCCCTGGCAGACCTCGTCGGCCTCTCCCAGCCCGCCCTCTCCCAGCACCTCGCCCAGATGCGCGCCGAAGGCCTGGTGGCCACGCGGCGAGAGGCCCAGACCATCTGGTACCGCGTCGCAGACCCCAAAGTGGCCCGCCTCGTCGATGTGCTGCACGAGATGTTCTGCCCCCAGCTCTAACCCCCTGGCTTGCATCCCGTCCGTCAGGCTACATCTAAGGCCCAAGGTATTCGCGACGAGGACGGCCCCAGGATGGACCACATCATCGGACAAGCCCCTGCAGCGGGCAGCGCCGGCGCCAACATGATCGTCGATGGCGACCAGGCGACCTTCATGAAGGACGTGGTGGAGGCCTCGCGCCAGATCCCAGTCCTGGTGGATTTCTGGGCCACCTGGTGCGGCCCCTGCAAAACCCTCACCCCCACGCTGGAAAAAATCGTCCGCGCCGCCGGCGGCCGGGTGAAGCTGGTCAAGATCGACATCGACAAGAACCAGCAGCTCGTCGCCCAGCTCTCCCGCCTCGGCCTGCCGCTGCAATCCGTGCCCACGGTGGCCGCCTTCTGGCAGGGCCAGATCGCCGACATCTTCCAGGGCGCCCTGCCGGAAAGCGAAGTAAAGCGCTTCATCGAAACCCTGCTGAAGGGCGCCGGCGGCACCATGCCCACGGCCGACCTGATCGGCGAAGCCAAGGCCGCCATGGAAGCCGGCACCCCGCAGGAAGCCGCCGGCCTCTACAGCGAAGTGCTGGAGCAGGAGCCGGAGAACCCGGAAGCCTGGGGCGGCCTCGTGCGCGCCCTGCTGGCCATGGGCGAAACCGAACAGGCCCACGAAACGCTGGAGCAGGTGCCGGAAAAGATCGCCGACCACGCCGAGGTCTCCGGCGCCCGCAGCGCCCTGGCGCTGGCAGAGGAAGGCCGCGCCGCCCGTGAAAAGCTCGGCGCCTTCGAAGCCGCCCTGGCCGCCGACCCCGCCGACCACCAGGCCCGCTACGACCTCGCCACCGCGCTCAATTCCATGGACAAGCGCGAGGAAGCCGCCGACGCCCTGCTGGAAATCATCCGCCGCCAGCGCGGCTGGAACGACGATGCCGCCCGCCTGCAACTGCTGAAGTTCTTCGAGGCCTGGGGCTTCGATGATGCGGCAACCATGACCGCGCGGCGCAAGCTGTCGGCCCTGCTGTTCAGCTGAGCACCGCCGCCAAACCACCCGGAGGGCCGATGGACGATACGCGCCAGGCACGGCTCGATGAGCTGCCGACGGAATTCCCGGTATTCCCGCTGCCCGGCGCCCTGCTGCTGCCGCGCGGCAAGCTGCCGCTGAACATCTTCGAGCCGCGCTATTTGGCGCTGGTGGAGGATGCGCTCGGCCTGGGCCGCATCTTCGGCATGATCCAGCCGGATCCGCAGAAAACCGCCGGCCCCAGCGGCCCCGGGCTCTACCGCATCGGCTGCCTCGGCCGCCTGTCCTCCTTCAGCGAGGCCGATGACGGCCGCTACCTCATCACCCTCACCGGCCTGTGCCGCTTTGCCATGGGCACGGAGCTGGAAATGCGCCGCGGCTACCGCCGGGTGCGCGCCGATCTCGCCCCCTTCGCGCACGACCTCGAAACCCCGGCCGAACTCCCCGGCTTCAACCGCCCGCCCCTCATCGCGGCGCTCCGCAGCTACTTCCTGCGCCGCGGCTTCGATGCCAACTGGGATGCGATCGGCAAGATGCCGGACGACCAGCTGATCGTCACCCTCTCCATGGTCTGCCCCTTCGACGCCGCCGAGAAACAGGCCCTGCTGGAAGCGAAGGATGAGCCGGAACGCGCCCGCACCCTGCGCACCCTGCTGGAGATCGACACCCACCAGTCCGCCGAGCCCGGGCCCGATGGCCCGATGCGCGCCAGCTGAGCCGAGAGCGACATGTCAGACACCCCCGCCCCCCCTGCCCCGGTCCCCGTCGATCCCCGCCTGCTGGAAATCCTGGTCTGCCCGATCACCAAGGGCCCGCTGGAATACGACCGCGCCGCCAACGAGCTGATCAGCCGCAGCGCGCGCCGCGCCTACCCGATCCGCGACGGCATCCCCATCATGCTGCCCGACGAAGCCCGCATGCTGGACGAGGCATGAGCCACAACGTGCCAACGCCCACCGAAATCCACCTCCACCGCGCCGAAAAGCGCCTGGACGTGGCCTTCGACGACGGCTCCCGCTTCAGCCTGCCCGCCGAATACCTGCGCGTGGAAAGCCCCAGCGCCGAGGTGCAGGGCCACGGCCCCAACGAACGCCGCACCATCGCCGGCAAGCGCCACGTCGGCATCACCGGCCTCGAACCCGTCGGCAACTACGCCGTCCGCCTCCTGTTCGACGACGGCCACGACACCGGCATCTTCTCCTGGGACGTGCTGTACAGCCTGGGCCGCGACCAGGCCGGCAAATGGGAAGCCTACCTCGCCGCCCTCCGCGCCGCGAAACTCAGCCGGGATCCGAAGTAGCAGCCAAGCAATCCGGTTCTTCCCTGCCGCGCCCAATGCTGCCACGCCCAACGCTGCCACCCCATCGCCAGGCAGCCCGCCTCCGCCTGAAACAAGGACAACCTCGAACAGCCTCCCTGTGTCCCGAGGCACGGGGCTGCCTTCAATGGCCTACCTTGAAGGGTTCGTCCCGAAGAGAGCGGCAACGCTTTGGGAAAGCTCCTCGTATCGAAACGGCTTTGCCAGTCGCGGCAAGTCGGGCGCGATCCCCTCGACCTCAGCGTAGCCAGAGACGATCAGGATCGGCAGCCCAGGCTTGCGAACCCGCATCACCAACGCCAATTCCGCGCCGCTCATACCCGGCATCAAGTGGTCCGTAACGATAAGGTCGGGTGCGGCGCCGCCATCAAGAAGCTCCAACGCCTGCTTGGCCGAATCCGCTTCGATCACGTCGTAGCCAAGATCCTCCAGCATGTCGGCCGTACTCATCCGCACAAGCACCTCGTCGTCGACGAGCAATACGCAGCTGCGCGACGCAGCCGCTACCGACGCAGCCCGCAACGCATGGTCGCGAACAGCCGAGCCGAAGCTGACAGGCAGCCACAACTCCGCAACGGTCCCATGTCCCGGCTGGCTGGCGATCGTAAGCTCGCCACGAAGCTGTGCCACCAGGCCGTGGACCATCGAAAGTCCAAGCCCGGTGCCTTGGCCGATGCCCTTGGTTGAAAAGAACGGCTCGGTGGCGCGGGCGAGAGTGGTCTCGTCCATGCCGGTCCCGGTATCGGCCACGGACAGGCGCACATAGTCTCCCTGCGGCAAGCCAGAACGATGCCCGCCGCCTACCGTCTCGCAGGCGGCCGTAATCGTCAGCGTTCCACCGTTGGGCATGGCATCGCGCGCATTCACGCCCAGATTGAGGATCGCCATCTCAAGCTGGTTTGCATCGGCGTCCGCCCGCGGCAGCGCCTCATCAAGCTCAACCCGAACGTCGATGTTCGGTCCCACGGTGCTGCCGATCAGCAATGCCATCCCATCGATCAGTGCCACCAGGTCAACCGGGACCACCTGCAAGGGCTGCCTGCGCGCGAACGCGAGCAGCCGCTGAACAACCGTCTTCGCACGGTCGGCCGATTGCAGCGCGCCGCCGATCAGGCGCCGCTCCCGGTCATTGCCCAGTCCCCGGCGCAGCAGCATGTCGAACGTGCCGATAATCGGCGTCAGCAGATTGTTGAAATCATGTGCCACGCCGCCAACAAGCTCGCCCATCGCTTCCATCTTCTGCGATTGGCGAAGCGCCGACTGGATCGACACAAGCTCGTGCGAGCGCTTGGCGACCTGTTCTTCAAGGGTCGCGTTGAGGTGGGTCAGCGCGGCCAGCGCCTGATGCTCCTGGGTAACATCCTGGCCCTGGATGAAGATGCCCGTCACGGCACCGCCTTCGTCAACGATCGGTTGGAAGGTGAAGCTCAGGATGAGAAGATCGGGCTTTTCCCCGGCCGTGCGCTGCAGGCTGAGTGGAACATCGCGTGCCACGTACGGCACGCCAGTCGCGAAGGCGCGATCAAGCGCCTCGAACAGGCCGCTGCCTTCAAGATCAGGAAATGCCGCACGCACGGTCTGGCCAACAAAGCCCCGCTTGCCCGCAACACGATCATAGGCATCATTCACATACTCGAAGACATGGTCGGGTCCACGCAGGATTCCCACAAAGCCGGGTACCTGCTCGAACAGCCGCCGCTGCCTTTCGCGCTCGGCCATCAGGCGGCGTTCCGCCAGCACCCTCTCGGTGGTTTCTGCGGCCGCACAGAAAATACCGGCAACCTTGCCGCTCTCGTCGCGTACCGGCGAGTAGGAAAAGGTGAACCAGCATTCCTCGGGGTAGCCGTTGCGTTCCAGGACAAGCGGAAGGTTCTCAGACCATGTCGCCTCGCCACGAAGCGCGGTCTCAACCAGCGGCGCAACATCATTCCAGACTTCCGACCATATCTCGCGGAACGGTCGCCCAAGGGCCCAGGGATGCTTCTTGCCGAACACCGGCCGGTAGGCGTCGTTGTAGAGGAAAGCAAGTTCGGGCCCCCAAGCCACGAACATCACGTGCTTGCTGGGCAGCATCATGCTCACGGCCGAGCGCAGTGCCTGCGGCCATATGCCGGGGGATCCGATCGGCGATGTGGACCAGTCATGGGCGTGCATCAACGCGCCCATTTCGCCTCCACCGGCAAAAATCTGGTCCACGATCCTTTGGCTCATGCCACGGCCGTAGCCAGCGGATCAAAGCATTCACCAGGCATGGTATCACCGCACAGGCCCAGATTTTGGCACGCCAGCCTCGTCAGGCGTTCGGAGAATTCGCTCAGTTCCAGGTCATGCACGAGGTTGGGTACTGGTCTTGCACACCGCATGCTCGTTTCTCCGGATTCGCGCCAGAAAATGACTCTTTTTATTTACGCACTACTCAACACTGCGTGAATTTTATTTGACCTCTTCCAGCGGTATATTTTGTAACGCCGCTACAAATGGGCCTGATGCGGATGATTATGAAATCAAAAATTATTTAGTTTTGCAACGCTTTTATCTGTGGATCAGGATCGAAGGCACACAGGGAACTTGGGTGACAGAGAGCGCACCACCGAGCCGTTGGTTGGCCATGCCAAGCTGAAAGCAGCCGGAACCCCGTGGCAGCGCATGCGCCAGCGCGGCCCGTCGGCGATCCGCCACCTCAGGGGTTGGTGGGCGCACGCTGGCATAAGCGCTGTCGTCCTTTCCTGCACCGCCCACCGCGACCCAGCGCAGCCCCCATCCGCGGTTCCGCTCTCCATCTAATGGGCAAAAAACCTTTGCACCGATTTTCGTCATCGGTGTAAACTAACTCAATGGAGGTTTTCCCCACCATTTGGGCGCAGAGCCCTGCCCACTCCCGCGCCCCGCGCGCGGCGGGAGAAGTGCGTCTGCACGCCATCCTCCGGGCCCTCCTCTCCCTCCTCGCAGTCCTCCTCGGCCGCCGGCACGCCGCCCGCATCCTCGCCCTGCCCGCGTGCGACATCCCCCGGGATTGGTGGATCACCCTCCCGGAGTCCGGCTCCGAGCCGGACCTCGAAGCCCTCCTCCCCAGCGAGCTCCCGCTCGAACTCCGTCGCCTGCTCTATCTCTTCGGCACCCGCCGCAACCGCGGCATGCGCACCCTGCCGCGCGCCCTGCCCACGCCCCGCGCGCGCATCGCCCGTGGCCCCCCACGCCCGAACGCGCCCCACGCACACCCAAATCAGCGCCAAATCACCCCAACCCGGGGGCGATGACGCACGCCCATCGCCCGGCCGAGCCTACCCCCGCACATCCCCCAGCGCCTTGGCAGCCCAGATTCCGGCCCATCCCCCTTGTCAGGCCGCCCGGCGTTCCGTGGTGTCACCCAACAGGAACTCAACCTCATCCACCTCAAGCCCAACGATGTCGCCCTCGTTGCTCAGCGCGATGTTCGCGAGATCGGTCTTGCGCTGCTGCAATTCCACGATGCGGTCCTCCACCGTGTCGGCCGCGATGAGCTTGTAGACGAAAACAGACTTGGTCTGGCCGATCCGGTGCGCCCGGTCAGAGGCCTGGTCCTCGGCGGCGGGGTTCCACCAGGGGTCGTAGTGGATCACGGTATCCGCCGAGGTCAGGTTCAGCCCGCGGCCACCGGCCTTGAGGCTGATGAGGAACAGCGGCACCTCGCCGCTTTCGAACACGCGCACCGGCTCGGCCCGGTCGCGGGTATCGCCGCGCAACTCCACGTAGCGAATGCCGGCGGCGTCCAGGCGCGGCTTGATCAGGTCGAGCATGGAGGTGAACTGGGAGAACAGCAGGATGCGTCGCCCTTCCGGGATCATCTCCTCCACCATGTCCATCAGGTCGTCGAGCTTGCTCGAAGTGTCCACCAGCCGCGCCGAGGGCAGCTTCACCAGCCGCGGATCGCAGCACACCTGGCGAAGCTTCAGCAGCGCATCCAGCACAACGATGCGGCTCTGCGCGGCGGTCAGCCCCGTGATCTGCTCGCGCACCTTGTCATAGAGCGTGCCGCGGATGGTCTCGTACAGCTCGCGCTGCTCCGGTGCCAGGTTGATGCGGCGCAGGATGGTGTGGCGCGGCGGCAGGTCGGTGGCCACCTCCGCCTTGGTGCGCCGCAACAGGAACGGGCGGATGCGCCGGATAAGCTGCACCCGCCGCACCGCGTCGTTGTTCTTCTCGATGGGGGTGCGGAAGCGCTTGGTGAACTGCTTGCGGTCGCCCAGCAGGCCCGGCATCAGGAAGGCGAACTCAGACCACAATTCCTGCAGGTTGTTCTCGATCGGCGTGCCCGAAAGGCACAGCCGGTGGCGGGTATCCAGCTGGCACACCGCCTTGGTGGCCTTGGCGTCCGGGCTCTTGATCACCTGCGCCTCATCTAGCACCACCAGGTGCCAGGCCAGCTTCCTCATCGCCTCCACATCGCGCGCCAGCACGGTGTAGGTGGTGATCACCACATGCACGCCGTCCAGCTCCGCCCGGCGGGCGTGGCGATCCAGCCCGTGCAGCACCGCCACGCGCAGCACCGGCGCGAACTTCATAAGCTCGGCGGTCCAGTTGCTCACCAGGCTGGTCGGCACCACGATCAGCACCGGGCGGTCCAGCCGGCCTTCGGCGTGTTCGATGGCGATATGCGCGATGGTCTGCGCGGTCTTGCCCAGGCCCATGTCGTCAGCCAGGAAGCCGCCCATCCCGCTCGCGCGCAGGTGCTGCAACCAATCCACGCCCTGTTGCTGATAGGGCCGCAGCGCGGCGGTGAAGGAGGCCGGCACCACCACCGGCGGAATCTCCGGCTGCTCGCGAAACCGCGCGGAATAGGCCGCGATGGCCTCCGCGTTGTCCCAGCGCGTGGTCAGCAGGTCCTCCAGGTCCAGCACCGTGTCGGCTTCGGTTTCCGGCAGCACCAGGCCGCCATTGGCGGTGTGCTGCGCCGCCTCCAGCAGGTCAGACATCACCGTCAGCAGCCGGCGGATCCGCTCGGCCGGCAGCTTCAGGATCCGCCCGTCCTCCAGGCTGGTGATCACCTCGCCCTCAACAATCAGCGCCGCGTCCATGCCGCCGCGGTCCAGCAGGCGGGAGAGGATGGGCAGCAGCGGAATGCGCGCGCCGTCGATCTCGATGCCGAAATCCAGCGCGAAGCTGCCGGTCCCGGCATCTGCCACGCGCACATCGTAATCGCCCACCAGCTGCACCACGCGCGGGCCGAAATCGCGGTCGATCAGGTTGCGCCACCCCAGCGCCTGCAGTGCCGGGATGCGCTCGCTCACGAAGCCCTGCCAGCGTTCGGCGGCATCGCGGCCACGGAACACAAAGACCATGCGTCCCTTGGCGGTGGCACCCTCCGCCACGCGCATCCGGCTGAAGCCATCGTGTTGCAGCATGGCCAGGGCGGCTTCCTCGGCCACGCGATCACGGCGCAGGAAGCTCTCGCTGCCGGGCGCATCGCCGGGGCGATGGACGCGCACGAACTGCCGCTCGTCATCCGCCGGGGTCAGCACGCCTTCGTAATCGAACTCGATCACCAGCGCGTCGGTCACCTGCAGGCTGCCGAACTCGTCGGGGCAGTTGAACTGCCGCAAGCGCAGCACCGGCGTGGCCTTGCATTCCTGGATCACGGGCTCGGCGGCACGGACCAGCACCGGCTCGCTCCGCCGGCGCGGCGCGGGGGTGGGTGCGCGTGGCACCGGCCGTGCCGGCGGCGGCACCGGGCGAACAGGCGCGGCCGGCGCCTGGCGCAGCCGCACGCGGCCAACAGCCCCGGTCGCAGCGTCCACATACCACGGGCCGGCCCCGCCCAGGATCACGGCGGAGCCCGGCGGCAGGTCCGGCGGCACATGGGCGTGAAACGCCCGCTCCTCGCCCCGGCGCAGCACCTGGCCCGTGGCATGCCAACGCGCCTTGCCCATGCGCGCCAGCAACTCCAGCACAGAGGCCACGGCACCCGGCGCCACGGCCACGCGCTCAGCCTCCCCGGCGCCGAGCATCCGGGCCATGATCCGCACCGTCTCCGGGCTGGTGCGGTCGGCCAGGATACGGCCCGGCGTGGTGGGCTCCGCCTGCCCGGTCCGTTCGCCGATCAGCAGCGGGGCCACGTAGCAAGCATCCGGCGGCTGCCCCGGCGACACCTCGAACACCAGGCGCTGCCGCTCCCCGGTCACCTGGGCGGGCAGCGTGGCGGTGTTGGCCGGCTGGGCCGGCTGGGCCGTCTGGGCCGGCTGGGCCGCCTGGGCCGGCTGGGCCGGCTGGGCCGGCTGGGCCGGCTTGCGCAGCCTGGCGTGGCGATCAAGCGCTGCCAGCGCACCGGCGGCCACATGGGCGCAGGAGGACTGGCCACAGCTGCACCAGTTGACGAACCCCACGCGCTGGCCGGCGGGCGATGGCCGGATGGTGGCAATGTGCCGCTGGCCCAGGTGCTCCACCTCGACCTCGATCAACGTCTCCTTCAGCGCAACATGCACCGTCCCCATCAGCACCAGGGATCGCCCCCGGGTGAGTGTGCGCGCGTTGAAAACGCGCCCGAGGTCTTCGATCGAAAACGGCGTCAGCATCCGGGGGAAGGCGTCCTAGGCGAAGGAATGACCGGCCAAGCTACCGGCAATCGGGCGGAATGGCGAGGCGCCTGGAACGACCGGCCGAAAGCGCGGGCCTGCGCCAGGCCGGCACGGCCGTTATCGCGCCGGCCGAGGCGGATGGGGATCGTCTCGCCGTCGCCGCCCGCATCACCGCCGCCCCCCCGCCATGCGCAGGCTGTCGGGATGCCGCCGCAGGCACCACATCGCCCAGGCACCCAGGAACGGCCCAACGGCCAGCACCGTCATCGCCCCGGCCCACCCGGCCGCCGCCACGACAGCCGGCAGCAGATGGATCGACACGATCGTCAGCAGGAAGCCGATGCTGGTCTGCACCGTCAGCATCGTGCCAACCAGCGCGGGGTCAGAGAGCTCGATCACGCTGGAGGAGAACTGCGCGGAATCGGCAACAACGGCAAAGCCCCACAGCAGGCACAGCGCAACAACCGCGGCCGGTGCCGCGCCGAACAGATGGCCCGCCACCAGCGCACAACCGCCGCTGGTGAGAAGGGAGAGGATGGTCAGCCGCGTGCGCCCCCAGCGATCGGCAAACCAGCCACCGGCCAGGCTGCCCACCGCGCCCATGCCGATCACCGCAAACGTCGTTACCGCCGCCCAGCGGCTTCCCTGGAACAGCGGGTCGGCGGCGATGAAGCTGGCATCAAGGAAAACACCGATCCAGGCCCACATGGCATAAAGCTCCCACATGTGGCCGAAATAGCCCAGATTGGCCAACCGCAGCGGCCGGGACCGCCAGGCGGCCGCAACCATGGCCGGGCGGAAAACCACGGCCCGCCCCGCGCCGGGGCCCAGCGGAAACCGCAGGATCAGCCCCGCCGAAACCAGCGCCGCCCCCGATGCCGCCAGCAACGGCACCTGCCAGCCCCAGGTGCCGAAGGCCGCAACCAGGAACGAAGAGGCACTGCCTAACGTCAGGGCCGCAACCAGCAGGCCCACCAGCATTCCCATGTCGGTCGTGGCCCACCCCGCCACCAGCTTCATGCCCACGGGGTAGATGCCGGCACAGCACGCCCCCACCACCACCCGCAACAGGATCGCCTCCACGGATGTCGGGTCGATCATCGTCGTGGCGGCGTTGGCACATGCCGCAACCAGGGCGCAGGCCGCGAACAGCCGCCGCGGATCAAGCCGGTCCGGCAGCCCGAGCAGGGCGCTGGTCACCGTGCCCACCACAAAGCCCAGGGCAATCGCGCTCGACAACGCGGCCTCCTGGGCGGAGGAGACCGGAAACAC
>CANHKG010000126.1 GCA_947460455.1 Rhodospirillales bacterium
GAACCTGACGCCGCTTCATCGCCGTGCCTCCTGAAAGGAATGGAAGTCCGGGATGTAGGGCCAACGGCAGGCACGGGGCAACCATGGCGTTGCCCCCCTTGCAAGCCGCCGCGCGCCGGGCATCTTGGGAGCACGTGGGAGGGTACCTATGGAAGACGTGGACGTTGTGGTGGTCGGCGCGGGCGTGGTGGGCATCGCCGTGGCCCGCGCGCTGGCACTGGCCGGGCGCGAGGTGATCGTGCTGGATGCCGCGGAAGGGATCGGCACCGAGACCTCCTCGCGCAACAGTGAGGTGATCCACGCCGGCATCTACTATCCGAAGGGCAGCCTGATGGCGCGCTTCTGCGTCGAAGGCCGCCGCATGCTCTACCGCTTCTGCGACGAGCGCGGCGTGCCCTACAGCAACTGCGGCAAGCTCATCGTGGCTACCAGCGCCGCAGAGACGGAGATGCTGGCCGGCATCAAGGCCCGCGCCGAGGCCAATGGCGTGGAAGGCATGCGCTTCCTCACCGCCGCCGAGGCCGTGGCCATGGAGCCCAACCTCACCTGCACCGGCGCCCTGTTCTCCCCCACCACCGGCGTGCTGGACAGCCACGCCTACATGCTGGCCCTGCAGGGCGATGCCGAGCACGCCGGCGCCATGTTCGTCTTCCACTCCCCGGTGGAAGGCGGGCGCGTCACGGAACAGGGCGTGGAACTCGCCGTCGGCGGTGCCGATCCGGTGCGCCTGCGCGCGCGCCTGGTGGTCAACTCCGCCGGCCTGCACGCCTGCCCACTGGCCCGCAAGATCGAGGGCATGCCGCGCCAGCTCATCCCGCAGGAATACTACGCCCGCGGCAACTACTTCACCCTCACCGGCAAATCCCCGTTCACGCGCCTGATCTACCCGGTTCCGGTCCCGGGCGGCCTCGGCGTGCACATCACCATCGACCTCGGCGGCCAGGCCCGCTTCGGGCCCGACGTGGAGTGGATCGACCACATCGACTACACGGTAGACCCCCGCCGGGCCGACAGCTTCTACGACGCGGTGCGCCGCTACTGGCCCGCCCTGAAGGACGGCCAGATCCAGCCCGGCTATTCCGGCATCCGCCCCAAGATCGTTCCCAAGGGCGCGCCGGCGCAGGATTTCGTGGTGCAGGGCAGCGCCGTGCACGGCATCCCGCACCTGATCAACCTGTTCGGCATCGAATCCCCCGGCCTCACCTCGGCCATCGCCCTGGCCGACCACGTCGCCGAGATCGCGGCCGCGTGATCCGTGGGTTGCGCGGGCCACGTGACGGAATGTATTAACGATTCATCTCGCAAGCCCAGCCGGATCGTTTGATATGAACCGAAATATGCCCCGGATGATCCTGTTCGGGATCTTTTTCGTGATCATCGCCAGCTCGGCAACCTTCGGCGCCGTCTGGGTCTTGGGCCATACCAGCGGCGGGGGCTACGCCTCGCTGGACTAACCGATCAGGAGGCGCGGCGCGCCCGCAGCGCCGCCGCCAGGGTCCCGTCATCCAGCACGTCCAGCGCGCCGCCCATCGGCACGCCCTGCGCCACCCGCGTCACCGCCACCCCCGTGGGGCGCAGCCGCTCGGTCAGCCAATGGCTCGTGGTGGCGCCATCCACCGTGGCGGCCAGCGCCAGGATCACCTCCTGCACCCCACCCGCCTCCACCCGCGCCAGCAGCGGCGCGATGTTGAGGTCCTCCGGCCCGATACCGGCCAAAGGGGAGAGCGTTCCGCCCAGCACGTGGTAGGTGCCGCGATGCACATGCGCGCGCTCCAGCGCCCACAGATCCCCCACGCTCTCCACCACGCACACCAGGCCACGATCGCGGTGCGGGTCGGTGCACACCTGGCAGGGATCGGTGCTGTCCAGGTTGCCGCACTCGGAACACGCCCGCACCGAGCGCGCCGCATCCTGCATCGCCTGGGCCAGCGGCAGCAGCCGCGTCTCGGGCTCCTGCAACAGCTTCAACGCCGTGCGCCGCGCGCTGCGCGGGCCGAGGCCGGGCAGGCGAGAGAGCAGCGCAATCAGGCGATCGATTTCGGGACCGCCCATGTCAGGCAACAAGCAGAAGCAAACAGCCTGGACCCTTCGCTTCGCTCAGGGCTTCGGTTTTTTGGTTCTTTTTTTCAAAAAAGAACATGCTTCCTGGCCTCAGAACGGCAGCTTCATCCCCGGCGGAATCGGCAGCCCCGCCGTCAGCTTCTGCATCTCGTCCTGGCTGTTGGCTTCCACCTTGCGCTTGGCATCGTTATGCGCCGCCAGCACCAGGTCCTGCAGCATCTCGGCATCGCCGCCCTCGCCCACCAGCTTGGGGTCGATCAGGATCGAACGCATCTCCCCCTTCCCGTTCAGCGTCACCTGCACCATGCCGGCGCCGGCATGGCCCTGGATTTCCAATGCAGAAAGCTTGGCCTGCATCTCCTCCATCTTCTGCTGCATCTGGGAGGCCTGCTTGAGCATGCCGGCGAGGTTCTTCATGGCGAGGTATCCCAGCTATCGAAATCGTCGGAGGCGTTGAACCCGTCCTCATCGGGCGGGGCGAATTCCAGGTCGTCGGCCGGCGGCGCGTCCTGCAGCAGGCTCGCGGGTTCGGCGGGCAGGCCATAGGCATCGGTGCGGCTGTCGTGCACCGCCTCGATCTTGGCGCCCGGGAAGGCGGCCAGGATCGCCTGCACCAGCGGATGCTGCGCGGCTGTCTGGCGCCTTGCCGTGTCGGCGGCGGTGCCTTGCTCGGCCAGCGTCAGCTCGCCCGCCTGGGCGGAGAGCGCGATGGTCCAACGAACACCGGTCGCTTCCCCCAGCACGGCCGAAAGCCGGGCCGCCAGGTCACGCGGCGCCTCCGCCTGCGGCCGCAGCTCGATCACCGGCGGGGCGTAGCGCACCAGATGCACGGAATGCACGAGATGGGCGTGCAGCGAGGGCTCGCGCTGCTCGGCCACCAACGCTGCCACCTCGCGGAAACTCGCCGGCAGACGCGCCGCCGCGGGCACGGCCAACATGGCCCCACCGCCGCCAGCCATGGCCCGCGCCCCGCCACCCCCGTTGCCGGAGGGTGCCGGTGACCCACCGCCGGAAACCGCACCGCCCTCGGTCAGGCGGCGCACAAGGTCGCCGGGCGGCGGCAAATCGGCCACGTGGCACAGCCGGATCAGCACCATCTCGGCTGCTGCCTTGCGGTCCGGCGAGGTCTCCACCTCCGCAACGCCCTTCAGCAGCATCTGCCAGGCGCGGCCCAGCACCGGGATCGTCAGCGCCTCGGCCAATGCCACGCCGCGGGTGCGCTCGGCTTCAGGCAGATCGTTGGAGGTCCGCAGCGCCGGCACGGCCCGCAGGCGCGTCAGCGTATGCACCAGCTCCAGCAGGTCCTGCAGCATCACGCCCAGATCGGCGCCGCGCGCATGCGCCTTGTCCGTGATCTCCAGCGCCACGGCCGGCTTACCCGCCATCACCGCCTCGAACAGGTCGAACACCGCCTCCCGGTCCGCCAGCCCCAGCATGTCGCTCACCTGGCCGCCGGTGATCGTCACGCCGGCCTCGGTCTGCGCAATCGCCTGGTCCAGCAGCGACAGCCCATCGCGCGCGGAGCCATCGGCCGCCCGCGCGATCAGCGTCAGCGCCTCCGGCTCGATCCGCGCCCCTTCCTTCTCGCAGATCCGCCCGAAATGCCCGGCCAGCTCCGCGGTGGCGATGCGCCGCAGGTCGAAGCGCTGGCAGCGCGACAGCACCGTCACCGGCACCTTGCGGATCTCGGTGGTGGCAAATACGAACTTCACATGCGGCGGTGGTTCCTCCAGCGTCTTCAGCAGCGCGTTGAACGCGTTGCGCGACAGCATGTGAACCTCGTCGATCACGAACACCTTGGCCCGCGCCTGCATGGGGCGGAAGCGCGTCGCCTCGATGATCTCGCGCACATCCTCCACGCCGGTGCGGCTGGCGGCGTCCATCTCCACCACGTCGGGATGGCGGTCGGCCAGGATGCCGGTGCAGTTGGCGCACACGCCGCAGGGATCGGCGGTAGGGCCGCCATTGCCGTCAGGCCCGATGCAGTTGAGCGCGCGGGCGATGATGCGCGCCGTGGTGGTCTTGCCCACCCCGCGCACGCCCGTGAGCATGAAGGCATGCGCCACCCGGCCCAGGGCGAAGGCGTTGCGCAGCGTGCGCACCATCGCCTCCTGCCCGATCAGGTCATCGAACACCGTGGGGCGGTATTTGCGGGCCAGCACGCGATAGGCGGGGGTGGCAAGCGCCGGCGCCGGTGCGGCAGCCGGCTCGCTCTCGCCGAACAGCCCGGGGCCTGCCGGTTCCGGCGGCGGCAGCTTGTCGTCTTCATCTGAGAACAAGCCCGACATGCGCGGCGCCGATGATTGCTGCCGAAGGCAGGGGCCCAAGGCGGGGGGAGAGGGTGGGAGGCCGAACAAACGACCCGAGCGGAAACTCGTTGCGGCTGCTTCCTTCCGGACCTGACCGGGTTGGCGAGGCGCCCGTCCGCCGCCGACCTCCCGCCGCAGATATCGTGCATCCCCGCCCCGGTGGCAAGGGTGAAGCGGGAGGCTAGCCTCCAGTCACACTCATATGCCGCGCCACGGCCGGGCGGTCATGCCGGCGGTCGATGATGAAGTCGTGCCCTTTCGGCTTGCGCGCGATCGCGGCCACGATGGCGGCATCCAGCTCCTCATCCGTCGCCCCCGCCCGCAGCACGCGGCGGAAATCGGCGGAATCGTCCTGGCCCAGGCACATATACAGCGTGCCGGTGCAGGTCAGCCGCACGCGGTTGCAGCTTTCGCAGAAATTGTGGGTCATCGGCGTGATGAAGCCGATGCGCGCCCCGGTCTGCGCCACCGTGTAGTACCGGGCGGGACCACCGGTCTGGTAGTCGGTGTCCTCCAGCGTCCAGGTCTTGCGCAAACGGGCGCGCACCATGGAGAGCGGCAGGTACTGGTCGGTGCGATCGCCGTCGATATCGCCCATCGGCATGGTCTCGATCAGGCACAAATCGAACCCGTGCTCGCCGCACCAGGCCACCATCGCGTCCAGCTCGTCCTCGTTGGTGCCCTTCAGCGCCACCGCGTTGATCTTGATCGCCAGCCCCGCCGCCTTGGCCGCGAAGATGCCGTCCAGCGTCTTCTCGATCTTGCCCCAGCGGGTGATGGCGGCGAATTTCTCAGGGTTCAGCGTGTCCAGGCTCACATTGATGCGCCGCACGCCGGCCTTCGCCAGCCCCTCGGCATGCTTCACCAGCTGGCTGCCGTTGGTGGTAACGGTCAGCTCCTCCAGCCCGCCATGCCCCTTCGCGCCGAGCCGGGCGCCCAGGCTCTGGAACAGCGTCATCACATCCCGGCGCACCAGCGGCTCGCCGCCGGTGATACGGATCTTGGTGGTGCCCAGGCGGATGAACGCGGCGCACAGCCGCTCCAGCTCCTCCAGCGACAGAATCTCCGCCTTCGGCAGGAAGGTCATGTCCTCCGCCATGCAGTACACGCAGCGAAGGTCGCAGCGGTCCGTCACGGACACACGCAGATAGGTGATGGGCCGGCCGAAGGGATCGATCATGGCGGAACCTGCAAGCCTTGGGGCTATTCACGGCTGGATATAGCGCAATGTCGTCTGCCGGGGCACCCAGTGCAAGGGGACCCTCGCAGGCGCCTCAATCGTCGGCCGGCTGCAGTGCCACGAGATGCGCGTTCACCAGAACTTTACCCGCATGTTCGAAAGTCACCGTCACGCGCGGCCCGACCACCGACTGCACCTGGCCCATGCCCCACTCCGGTTGTTGCGGGTGAACCACCCAATCGCCGGGGCGGAGATGGCCCGCAGAAGCTGGCCTGCCCACGCCGCCTGTTCCCGTGCCCGTCATCGGGGCCAGGTTTCGTTGACGATAGTTATAGACATGCCTGCCATCTCCTCGTAATTAAAACGTGATTTTCACGTTCGATCGATGCGGGGGTAACGCCAGTGCAACAGCGCCCGGAGGGATTGGAGATCATGAGTCGGCACCATGATCCCATGGATGGGCTGCTGCTCGCCGAAACCTTGGCCGTGCGGCTGTGCCACGACCTCAGCGGGCAGGTGAATGCTCTCACCGGCTGCATGGAAGTCCTGCGCGAGGAAGCCGATCCCGAAGCCCTGGCCCTGGCCGGCGATGCCGCGGACCTGCTCGCACGCCGGTTGCGGCTGGCCCGCGCGGCCTGGGGCCGCACCGGCAGCCCGATGTCGGTGGCGGAATGGCGCCAGCTCGCCGAAGCCCTGGCCCGCCGCAACGTGGTCTTCGCGCTGGACGGGGTGGACCCCACCGAGCATTTCGCCCCCGCCGCCGCGCGCCTGACCCTCAACCTGTTGATCCTGGCCGCGGAAGCCCTGCCTACCGGCGGCGTGATCGAGGTGGCCGGGCAACCGGGGCAAGACCTGATGGTACGCATCAGCGGCCCCCGCGCCGCCTGGCCCGCCGGCCTGGCCGGCATGCTCGCCGATCCCGATCTCGCCTGGGAAAGCCTGCGGAAGGCAGACCCCACCATGGCGTCCCGCGCCCTGCAGGCGCCGCTCACCGCGCTGATCGCCCATGCCGAGGGGCTGCGCATCAGCATGCTGATGGGCCCGCAGGCCGAAGCCGCCCCACCCTTGCTGGTCACGCTCGCGCCCCACGCCTAGACCGGCCACCCGTTCCCGCAGAGTCTTCAGCGCCGCTTCATTTGCACAGCGGCTGCAAGAAGACTCAACGCTTGACGTGATCGGGTCTGGTTTCACGTAAATCACACTTCTCCAACATAAAGCCCGCGCTCCTTTACGATTTGTTTGTCCGCTCCCGCCACAGTGCCGCCACCCGCGCATCACTGCCCTGGAGTGACGGATGGACGACCTACTCGCTGATTTCCTGACCGAAACCAACGAAAGCTTGGCCGAGCTCGATGTCGCCCTGGTGAAGCTGGAACGCGCACCCGACGACGACGACACCCTCGCGCTGATCTTTCGCCTGGTGCACACCATCAAGGGAACCTGCGGTTTCCTCGGCCTGCCCCGGCTGGAACACGTGGCCCACGCCGCGGAGAACGTGCTGGGCCGCGTGCGCGACAAGCTGCTGCCGGTCACGCCCGAGATCGTCACGGTCATCCTGGCCGCGCTGGACCGGATCAAGGAAATCGTCGAGGGCCTGGCCACGTCCGGCACCGAGATCCAGGGCGATGATACCGCCCTGGTGGAAGCCCTGGACGCCGCATCCAACGGCCGCACCCCCGCGCCCGCTTCAGCCACGCTCGCCCCAATCGTGAGCGCGCCAGTTGTGAGCGCGCCAGTTGTGGTTGCCCCGGTCGTGGTTGCCGCCGCACCGCCGCCGCCCGCGCCGGTGGTTGCCGTGGCACCCCCGCCCGCCGAAGCCCCCCCGCCCCCGGCCGCCGCGCTGCCGGAGCAGGCCCCCGAGATCCAGCCCGAATCCGCCGCCGGCCCGCAGACCATCCGCGTGGGCGTCGATGTGCTGGAAGACCTGATGACGCTGGTGAGCGAGCTTGTCCTCACCCGCAACCAGCTGCTCCAGCTCGCCCGCATGCAGGAAGCCCGCAACGGCGAGCCCAGCGGCTTCACCGTGCCGCTGCAGCGCCTGTCGCACATCACGTCCGACCTGCAGGAAGGCGTGATGAAGACCCGCATGCAGCCCATCGGCCATGCCTGGCAGAAGCTGCCCCGCCTGGTGCGCGATCTCGCCCGCGACGTGGGCAAGAAGATCGAGCTGGTGATGCGCGGCGCCGAGACCGAGCTGGACCGCCAGGTGCTGGAGCTGATCAAGGATCCGCTGACGCACATGGTGCGCAATTCCGGCGACCACGGCCTGGAAAAGGCCGAGATCCGCCGCGCCGCCGGCAAGCCGGAGACCGGGCGCATCACGCTGAACGCCTATCATGAAGGCGGCCACATCATCATCGAGATCGCCGATGATGGCGCCGGCCTGCCGGCAGACCGCATCCGCGCCAAGGTGCTCTCCAAGGGCCTGGCCACGGAGGCCGAACTGGCCGGCATGAACGACAACGAGATCCAGCGCTTCATCTTCCGCGCCGGCTTCTCCACTGCTGCCGAAGTCACCGCCGTGTCTGGCCGTGGCGTGGGCATGGATGTGGTGAAGACCAACATCGAGAAGATCGGCGGCACGATCGACCTCAAGTCCGTGCCTGGCCGCGGCACCACCTTCACCATCAAGATCCCGCTCACGCTGGCCATCGTCTCGGCGCTGATCGTGGAAGCGGCCGGCGAGCGCTTTGCCATCCCGCAGCTCAGCGTGGTGGAACTGGTGCGCGCGCGCCTGGAAGCCGGGTCCGAGGAAGACACCTCGCCGATGGTGGAACACATCCACGGCACGCCGGTGCTGCGCCTGCGCGACAGGCTGCTGCCACTGGTGAACCTGGGCGACCTGCTCGCCCTGCCGGCCACCGCCGGCTCTGACCGCAGCGCCCATGTGGTGGTGGTGCAGGTTGGCGTGACACAGCTCGGCATCATCGTGGACCGCGTGTTCGACACGGAGGAGATCGTGGTGAAGCCGGTGGCCCCGATCCTGCGCCACATCACGATGTTCAGCGGCAACACCATCCTGGGCGACGGCTCCGTCATCATGATCCTGGATCCCAACGGCATCGCCCGCGCCACCGGCGCCACCAGTGCTGCCAGCGCGGACCGCAAGGGTGAGCGCGATGCCAGCGAAGGCCATGCCCTGGCTGCCGGGTCGCATTCGCGCACCGCGATGCTGCTGTTCCGCGCCGGCGGGCAGGAGCCGAAGGCGGTGCCGCTCGGCCTCGTTGCCCGTCTGGAGGATCTCGCCCGCGATCGCATCGAGTTCTCTGCCGGCCAGCCCGTGACGCAATACCGTGGCAAGCTGATGCCGCTGGTGCCGCTCTCCGGCGCCATCGACCCGGCGGCCGAGCGCCATGCCGTGCTGGTGTTCTCCGACAGCTCCGGCACCCAGGAACGCTCCATGGGCCTGGTGGTGGATGAGATCGTGGACGTGGTGGAAGACCACCTGCACATCGAGCTCAGCGGCGACCGTCCGGGCCTGCTTGGCACCGCGGTGATCGCCGGCAAGGCCACCGACGTGATCGATATCGGCCATTGGCTGACCATGGCGGCGCAGGACTGGTTCCGCCGGTCCGACAACGCCTCCGGTTCGGCGGGGCAGCAGCGCCTGCTGATCGTGGAAGACAGCGATTTCTTCCGCCAGCTGCTGGTGCCCACGCTGGCCGCCGCCGGCTACCACGTGACGGCGGCGCGCGAGGCCAACGAGGCGCTGCGGCTGCGCGAGGCCGGCGTGATGTTCGATGCCATCGTGTCGGACATCGAGATGCCCGGCATCGACGGCCCGGCACTGGTGCGCCAGATCCGTGCTGCCGGCCCCTGGGCGCAGCTTCCGGTGATCGCGCTGACCAGCCACGCCAGCCCCGAGCATATCGAGGCCGGGCGCGCGGCCGGGTTCACGGACTACGTGGCCAAGTTCGAACGCGAAGCGTTGCTCGCCAGCCTCAAGCAGTGCCTCGCCGCAGCGGCGCGGCCCGCGCATGGCGCCAGCTTCGCCCACGCCGCCTGACGTCACCCCCCTCCGCAAGGAAGCCCTGATGACGACGACGCTTCTTGAGCGCCCCTCCCTGTCTGGCCCAGCCGAGGCAGGGGACGGGGACGCCACCTTCGTGACACTCACGGTGGCCGACCAGCTCTGCGGCATTCCCGTGCTGGGTGTGCGCGACGTGCTGGGCGAGCAGACCATCACCCGCATTCCGCTCGCCTCGCCGGAGATCGCCGGCAGCCTGAACCTGCGCGGCCGCATCGTGACCGCGATCGACCTGCGCCGCCGGCTGAGCCTGCCGGCGCCGCCGGAGGGTGCGGAACGCATGTCTGTTGTCGTGGAGCTGGCGGGCGAGCTCTACGCGTTGCTGGTGGACCAGGTCAGCGAAGTGATGACGCTGCAGACCAACAGCTTCGAACAAAATCCACCGACGCTGCCGCCGCAGTGGTCGGAATTCAGCGCAGGCATCTACCGCCTGCAGGGCCGTTTGCTGGTGGTGCTCGATGTGGGCCGCCTGCTGTCGATCGGTCCGCTTTTGCGTGGGAGGGCGTAATGCCGACGTGCCTAGTGGTCGATGACAGCCGCGTCGTGCGCAAGGTCGCACGCCGCATTCTTGAAGGTAACGGCTTCACCGTACAGGAAGCCGAGGACGGGCAGGTGGCGCTGGACGCCTGCCGCAAGCAGATGCCGGACAGCGTGCTGCTGGACTGGAACATGCCGGTGATGAACGGCATCGAGTTCCTGAAGGCACTGCGCCGCGAGTTCGGGCCCGGCAACCCGCCGGTGCTGTTCTGCACCACGGAGAACGACATCTCGTTCATCGAGCAGGCGATCGAGCACGGCGCGCAGGAGTTCATCATGAAACCCTTCGACGCCGACATCCTGATGGGCAAGTTCGCGCAGGTCGGCCTCGCGTGAGTGCCGCCGCCGCTCCGGTGGCGGATCGCGCGCCGGCTGCGGCGCGCGTGATGCTGTGCGACGACTCGCTGGTGATCCGCGCGGCGCTGGCACGCATGCTGGAAGCCGACAAGGACATCCAGGTCGTGGCGCGCGCCTCCAACGGCAAGCTGGCGGTTGAGGAGATCAAGCGCCAGGTGGCCGCGGGAACGCCGATCGATGTCGTGGTGCTCGACATCGAGATGCCGGTGATGGACGGGATGGCGGCGTTGCCGGAAATCCTGAAGGCCGATCCCGGCATTCGCGTGCTGATGGCCAGCACGCTGACGACGCGCGGTGCGGATATCGCGCTGCGGGCGCTGCGCCTGGGGGCCGCGGACTACGTGGCCAAGCCGGGTGCGGCGCAGATTGCCGATGACAGTTTCCGGGCCGACCTGCTGGCCAAGATCCGCGGCCTGTCGCGCAACCGCCGGCATCGCCGGGCCGGGCCACCGCCGCCGGGAACACCGGTGACGCTGCGCGCGGCACCGACGAAGGCGCCGCTGCTGCTGGCGGTGGGGAGTTCCACCGGCGGGCCGCAGGCGCTGTTCACGTTGATGCAGGGGCTGGGCAAGTCGGTGCCGGTGCCGGTGGTGCTGACCCAGCACATGCCGGCCGCCTTCACCCCGATCCTGGCGGACCATCTGAACCGCATCGGCGGGCCGCCCTGTACCGAGGCGCGCGATGGCGACGTGCTGGAACCGGGCCGGGCCTATCTCGCGCCCGGCGATCGGCATTTGCTGGTGGAGGGCACCCCGGGTGCGCTCCGCGCCCGGCTTTCGGATGGGCCGCAGGAGAATTTCTGCCGGCCGTCGGTGGACCCGATGCTGCGCAGCGCCACGCAGGTGTGTGGCGGGCGCGTGCTGGTCGCGATGCTGACCGGCATGGGGCATGACGGGTTGGCCGGCTCCAAGCTTGTTGTGGCGGCTGGTGGTTCCGTGATTGCCCAGGACGAAGCCAGCAGCGTGGTGTGGGGCATGCCGGGCGCCGTCGCCCAGGCCGGGCTTTGCAGCCACGTGCTGCCGATGCCGGCCATTGCCGGCAAGATTGCTGAATTCATGAGGATGATGCGCGCATGAAGCCCCGTAGTTTCGACGTGCTCGCGACACTGCTCCATCGCGGCTCCGGCCTGGTGATCGGGCCGGAAAAGCAATACCTGCTGGAAACGCGGCTGGGCGCGATCATGCGCGATGTTGGCGCGCGCGACCTGGACGAGCTGGCCGACCGGCTGCAGGGCTCTTCGGCCGCCAGTGCCGAGATCGAACGCAAGGTCATCGAGGCGATGACCACGAATGAGAGCTTCTTCTTCCGCGACGAGAAGCCGTTCGCGCATGTGCGCACCGTGGCGTTGCCGGCGCTGCATGCGGCGCGGCCGCCGGGGGCGAAGATCCGAATCTGGTCGGCGGCTTCCAGCTCCGGGCAGGAGGCGTATTCGCTGGCGATGATCGTGGCCGAGCTGCGCCATACGCTGGGCAACCGCACGGTGGAGATCCTGGGCACCGACCTCAGCCGCGAGCAGGTGGTTCGGGCGCAGGAGGGCGTGTACACCCAGTTCGAGGTGCAGCGCGGCCTGCCGATGACACATCTGGTGAAGTATTTCCGCAAGGATGGTCTGAACTGGCGGCTGAACGACACCATTCGTTCGATGGTGACGTTCCGGGAATGGAACCTTCTGGCGGACCCCCGCCCGCTGGGCGAGTTCGACATCGTGTTCTGCCGCAACGTGCTGATCTATTTCGACCGGCCGACCAAGACCCGTGTGCTGGACATGGTGGCGCGGCAGATGGCGGGCGATGGGCTGCTGTATCTGGGCGGCGCGGAGACGGTGCTGGGGATCAGCGACAAGTTCGAGATCCTGCCGGACAATCGTGGCGTGTACGAGAAGACCCGCAGCGGCGCGGCCCGCCCGGCCCTCGCCAGCATCGGCGCGAGGGTCTAGCTTCCGCGCCCGCATGTGGGCGATGTATCCCGCGCCCGCATGTGGGCGACGGAGCGACGGATGGATCTGCAGGCGGAGTACGATAACGGCGCCAAGGTGCCGAGCTATCCGGCGATTGCCGAGCGCTGGATGCAGGAGGCCGCCGCCTTCCGGGCGAGCCATCCGCATCTGGAGCTCGGCGTTCCCTATGGCCCGACGGAGCGGCAGGCGCTGGACCTGTTCTGGCCTGATGCCGCGCGGCAGGGGCCGGTGGTGGTGTTCGTGCATGGCGGATACTGGCAGCGTTCCCACCGGCTGGCGTTCAGCCATTTGGCGCAGGGGCTGCTGGCGCATGGCGTGGCGGTGGCCATGCCCTCCTATGATCTTTGCCCCGGCGTGACATTGGCGGCGCTGGTGGAGCAGGTGCGCGACAGCGTGGCCTTCCTGCACCGGCGGTTGGGCCGGCGGTTCCTGGCGACCGGGCATTCCGCCGGCGGGCACCTGACCGCGATGCTGATGGCGACGGACTGGAAGGCACGTGGGGTGCCGGACGGGATCGTGGCGGCCGGCATGCCGATCAGCGGGCTGTTCGAGCTGGAGCCGTTGATCCAGACCACGGTGAATGGGGCGCTGGGCCTGGATGCCGCGGAGGCGCGGCGGTTGTCGCCGCTGCTGATGAAGGCGCCGGGCGGGCCGATCCATGTCTATGTCGGGGGCGAGGAGGGCGTGGAATACACGCGCCAGTCGCGTTCGATCGCCGAGGCGTGGGGTGGAAGCTGGGATAGCCTGGCGGGGCTGCACCATTTCTCCATCGTGGAAGAGCTGCAGAATCCGGGTTCGGCGATGGTGGCCAAGGCGCTGGAATTGATCCCGGCGGGCTGACGCGGGAGCGCAGGCACGGGTGATCGCCGCCGGAGGCGGGGTTTTCGCGACGGATTCGAGGTGAATTTGGGCGCGGCCCGGCGATGGCGGCGCGCGGGCGGCTTGCATCGGGCAGGGTATGGGCGCGCGTTGGCCCGCCAGGGCCATGCCCTCGGCGCGGTCGCAGCGCAGCAGCCAGCCGAGGCGGGCGCGCCGGCGCCGGAGGCGGCGCAGGGCGTACTCGTCGAGCAGGGAGTTCGAGTCCTCATCGGCGGGGAGGTTCGCGGCGAAGAACCAGTCCTTGCGCAGGAGGTGCTGCGTGCGGCGGGGGGCGTCGCCCATCGAGAGGGCGGCGAGCAGGGCCAGCAACAACAGCTTGAGCGCCACCGGAATCCGGGCGTGCAGGATCGCCCGCGCCAAGGGGCGCGGTGCGTCGGCTTCGACCGGAGTGGCGGGTTGATGGGTCATCACCGGTGAATATGCCTAACGCAACACCGGTGGACAAGGATGAAGTTAGTTTATATGAGGTTTTTTGTTAGGAGAGATGGCGGGTCCGCTTCGCGACCCGCCCTACTTGTGGGGGGGCACCCGCGCCTTTCGAGGGGCGCGGGTGCAGGACAGGAAAGTTTTTTGGTTCTTTTTTTCAAAAAAGAACCGCTTCCTTGGCCTCAGGGCACCAGGACGGTGCTGCCCGTGGTCTGGCGGGCTTCCAGGGCGGTATGGGCGGCGGCGGCGTTGGCCAGCTTGAAGGTTTGGTTGACGCGGATCTTCACCGCGCCTTGGCGCACCACGTCGAACAGGTCGTTGGCGGTGGCGACCAGGTCGGCGCGCTTGGCGGTGTAGGTGTTCAGTGTGGGGCGGGTGAGGAACAGGCTGCCCTTGGCGGCGAGGATGCCGATATCGACCGGCGGCACGGGGCCGGAGGCGTTGCCGTAGCTGACCATGAGGCCGAGCGAGGCCAGGCAATCCAGGCTGGCGCCGAAGGTGTCGCGGCCGATGCTGTCATAGACCACGGGCACCATGGCGCCGCCGGTGAGGCGCTTCACCTGGGCCGGAAGGTCGCCGTAGCCGACCACGGCATGGGCGGCGCCATGTTCCATGGCGAGCTGGGCCTTCGCTTCCGTGGAGACGACGGCGATGACGCTGGCGCCCAGGTGCTTGGCCCATTGGCACATGATGAGGCCGACGCCGCCGGCCGCGGCATGGACCACGATGGTGTCGCCGGCCTTCACCTTATAGGTGCGGCGCAGCAGGTACTGGGCCGTCATGCCCTGGAGCATCATGGCGGCGCCCGTGGTGGCATCGATATCGTCCGGCAGGACCACGAGGCGGTCGGCGGCGATGGCGCGTTCGGTGGCGTAGGCGCCGATGGGGCCGCCGGCATAGGCGACGCGGTCGCCGGGCTTCACTTCGGTGACGCCGGCGCCGACGGCGAGGACCACGCCTGCGCCTTCCATGCCCGGGGTGGCGGGCAGCGGGGCCTTGTAGAGGCCGGTGCGGAAATAGACGTCGATATAGTTCAGGCCGACGGCCTCATGGCGGACCAGGGCCTCGCCGGGGCCGGGCTCGGGCGTGGGCACATCCTCCCACTGCATCACCTCGGGGCCGCCGTTGGCATGGATGCGAATGGCCTGGGTCATCGGGCTTCCATCAGAGTAAGAGGCAGATTGAACATGGGGATCGGGTCCGGCTTGTCGGATCAGGTGGGGGCGAAGAGGTCGCCGCCGGCCTGCCCGGCATTTTCCAGGGCGAGCAGGAAGCGCTTGGTCGGCAGGCCGTCGCCACCGGAATAGCCGCCTATGCCCGTGGTGGCCACCACGCGATGGCATGGGATGACGATGGGGATGGGATTGCGGCCGTTGGCGCCGCCCACCGCGCGGGGGCTGCCGCCCACGGCACGGGCGATATCGGCATAGGTGCGGGTGACGCCGGGGGGGATTTCACACAGGGCCTGCCAGACGCGGCGCTGGTAGGCGGTGCCGGCGGGGGCGAGGGGGAGGGTGAAGGCGAGGCGATCGCCGTCGAAATAGGCCTGGAGCTGCTGGCGGGCCTCGGCGAGCAGGGGCGAGGCAATCTGTTCTTCCACCCAGCCCCAATCCACGGCGACGATGGCCCCATCCTCTTCGGTGAGGGTGAGGTCGCCGACTGGGGAATGCAGGGAAAGCTGGGGCAAGGGGATCAGGTTCCGGCGGCGCGCGGCGGCAGCGATGGCACCGGGCGCTCGGCGCTGTCAAGCGGCGC